>JBIITV010000187.1:0-7695 GCA_044340325.1 Lysobacteraceae bacterium | reverse complement strand
GCGTCCGCCGCGATAGGCAATGCTCTGCTGGAGGTTCTCGGCAAGGATGATGTCTTATTGATCCAGACATCGCTTGATCGCATGACTACGTCCGGGACGATGAGCTCCAGTCGCTACCGTTCCCTGCAGCGAAAATATTCGGGTTATGCGCATGCGTTCATGCTGCGTAGAGTCGATGCCAGAAAGAACGTTGACATCGCCAGTTGCGATACGCAGCGCCCTGCGATTGGTAGTTGAGATCGTTCGAGGAGAATACATGAAGCCCGACAATAGTCCCCCGCAGAATCCTTCCGCGAACGACGTTCAAGCCGGAACGCCGGATCGGAAACTCGAATTCCGGTCGGAGTCTATGCAGCGACACTCCAATCGCGCCTTCGGCGACAGTTCGCTGGCTGTACCGCTGCCGTTCGCATGGTACTCGACGGCGGCGTTGTCGCTGGCTGCCATGATCATTGCGTTCCTGGCATTCGGAAGTTACACGACGACAGAAGTAACAGAGGCAGTGATTCAGACGCAGGCAGGAGTTCTCGATGTCAGAGGAGAGGGCGAGGGCATCATCGCCAAGCTGCATGTTCGAGAAGGGGAGAGAGTGCGGAAAGGACAACCGCTTGTCGACCTGCACCGCATCGAGAAAGAAGAAGTTTCCAGTGAGGAATCTTCGGCGATCAAGGAGGCTGATGCGGATTCGGAGAGTCAACAGAGCAATGACCAATCGACGCCCCCCACGTCGAACGAAGACCGAATTATCGACCAGGACGAAGTGGCGCTAGACGTACCGCAGGAAGATTCGGTAGACAAGCCATCGTCGGGCAAAGCCGAATCCAAGCGAAGCGATATCAACACCACCAAATCGCCAATGGATGCGATTGTCTATCAGCTTCCGTTGGATGTCGGAAACAACTACAACCCGTATTCGACGGTGGTCAAACTTGCCGGCGATGGCGACCTCATCGTGACAACGCGAGTATTTGCGGAAACGCATGGTCTACTCAGCGTCGGCGACAGGATTGAACTGCGATTGAAAGCCTTCAAGGGTACGCCGGATGCTAGGATGCTGGGGCAGGTTGCATCAATCGCGATGACACCTTCGGAGGATTACAATCGTCTGACACGTGCGACCATCATGAAGTACAAGGTGGTGATCGCCATCGATCTCGCGTCGACGAAATATCCGGCAGACGCACTGCTCGGCAGGGAGGTCGAGATCAGGGTCCCTGTGCGGAAGCGCAAAATCTATCAATGGCTTTTCGACCCGCTCAAGACACTGTTCGGCAACGACTGAAGCCTGACGATTCCTGGCTGTCTGTCGAAACGCGCGCTTCGCGCAAATTCTCCACACATCACCGCATGAACTCTTTCGCGAGGCATCCCGTGCAGCACAATCCAGTGACGACGGCAGAATCGACCGGTTTCCGCACGATCAATTTCAAGCCGTGGGAAGCGATGGGACGTCTCCCGAGCATTCTGCAAACAGAAATCTCGGAGTGCGGGCTTGCTTGTCTGGCCATGGTCAGCAGTTATTTCGGGCTGCGTACGGACCTCGCCAGCTTGAGATTTCGCCTGGGCACGGCGCAGGATGGCATGAACCTGAAACAGCTCATCGTTCAAGCGAATCGCATCGGTTTGTCCGCACGAGCGGTCAAGGCCGATCTCGATGCACTGAAGCACTTGAGAGCGCCCTGCATTCTGCATTGGGATTTGAATCATTTCGTAGTGCTGAAAAAGGCCGGTCGCCGGAAGATCGTGATTCACGACCCTTCGATCGGCGTGGTCAAGATGACCTACGCCGAGGCTTCCACGCATTTCACGGGCTTCGCCGTCGATTTCGAGCCGAACCAGAACTTCGTTGCGCGCGATGAGCGCAAGATTCCCACGCTGAAATCGATCGTCGGCCGGACGGACGGAATGTACACGGCCTTGGCGCATATTTTCGCGCTTGCGTTGCTGCTGCAGATCGTCGGTCTCGCATCGCCGGCCGCGATGCAATGGATGATCGACAACGCGTTCGGCTCTGCGGACAAGCGACTGATCGTCACCGTCGTGGCCGGCATGGCCTTGCTGATGTTGATCAATCTGACGGTCGGCCTGATTCGTACCTGGATGGTGACCTACCTTTCGACCAGCATCGGGTTCCAGTGGTCGTCCCGTGTCTTGACCCATCTGCTTCACTTGCCGGTCGATTTCTTCGAGCGGCGCCACCTCGGCGACATCATGTCGCGATTCGGGTCGGTGTCCGCGATCCAGAGAACCGTGACCACGGGGGTGATCGAAGGCATCCTGGATGGCCTGATGAGTATCGTCACCCTGATCATGATCTGGCTTTACAGCCCGAAGCTCGCATTGACCGCGATCGCGGCACTGGTGGCCTTGACCCTTCTTCAGTTGTTGAGCTTCGAGGCTTTGAAGCGAAACGCAAAGGAAGCGCTGGTCGCTGACGCCCGCGCGTCATCGAACTTCATGGAGAGCATCCGTGGCATTCGTCCGATCAAGCTGTGCGGTCGGGCCAACGACCGGCGTACGGCCTGGCAGAACCTCTCGATCGAAGCCATCAACATCAAGATCAGGGGCCAGTGGCTGGGAATTGCCATTGGAACGACGGGCGCACTGATCTCGGGCACGCAGCGCATTGTCGCGATCTATCTGGCTGCGAGCCTCATCTACCAAGGGCAGTTCACCGTGGGCATGCTGTTCGCTTACCTCAGCTACCAGGATCAATTCATGGGGCGTGCGGGCAATCTAGTGAAGTACTTCTTCGAAGTGCGAATGCTACGCCTGCACTTCGAGCGACTGGCGGACATCGTGCTGACGCCGACGGAAGGGTTGACGCAGCTTGCTGCGGACGACGCCGACGATGACAGCGAGTTGCAGTCTTCCGTGCCGATCGCGCAGGGTGGCGACATGCCCACCGGTCCGGCATTCGTGCAGTTCAAGAACGTGTCCTTCAAGTATTCAGAATTCTCGAGAAACGTCCTCAGCGACCTTTGTTTTTCGAGCGCCGGTTCGAAATGTACGGTCATCACCGGAAAATCCGGCGTCGGCAAGACCACCATCGCCAAGATGATTCTGGGAATCTACAAGCCGGCCGCCGGACAGATTCTGATCAATGGCAAGCCGATCGAAGAAATCAACGTCGATGCGCTTCGACAGCAGATCGCCAGTGTGCTTCAGGCCGACGTGCTGTTTGCCGGATCGATTCGTGACAATATCGCTTTTTTCGATACGGAGTTCGACCAGGCGTGGGTGGAAGAGTGCGCGAGGACCGCATGCGTGCATGATGATATCGAGCAGATGATGATGGGATATCACACGCCAGTCGGAGATATGGGCTCGACGCTGTCCGCCGGACAGAAACAGCGGGTGCTGATTGCACGGGCGCTGTATCGAAGGCCGAGGATCTTGCTACTGGATGAAGCGACCAGCGATTTGGACGTGGCGACAGAAGAACAGCTCAATATCAATCTCTCCAAGCTCGATCTGCATCGGATTTACATCGCGCACCGACCGCAAACGATCAAGTTCGGCGATCAGGTGGTGAATATTGAGGAAGGGCATGCGGCATAGATAACTGGATCCGAGTCGTGGAAGCCATGGTTCGTGTGGACTTTGCCTACAACACGCTGGGCTTCAACCCGATTGAGCGCCACTCTTCGTAAAAAACGGGGCAGATTTACTGCACGACTGAACAACAAACGCGAGCAGCGGGGTCTGGCTGAGTTAGGCTCATCGCACTTTTAAGCGATTTTTTCCCGCGAAAAGCTGCGGAGCTCGCCTGAATTTCTAGCAGTTTTCATTGCTGCCCTTCAGGCCGCATAGCAATTCGACTGCGCACTACGGTGTCGGCTTCTATCTGCCGGCTTCAAGGCGAAAGACGCGCCGTGTCCTTGAGGTGCGGTGTGCCCGTCAGTGGTGGGGTTTGGTGCACATACGCTTTGACGAGGTCTGCGGGCATCGTCCTTTCGCCGGCCAACGCGTGCGCGTTGCGATAGGCGGACGTGACCGCCGCGTCGTCGCCCGCCGCCAGCGCCACCTTCAAGCCCAGCAAATTCGCGCGATAGTCCTGATCCAACCGTTCGGGATCGTGTGCCCGCAGTTTGGCCAATACCTGTTCAGCAGCCGCCCCATCGCCGCGCTGCAGCAGCAATTCAATCAGGGGCTCACTGGCCAACAGCATCCGGTAAGGCTGATTGGTCTGCTGCGCCTGTTCCAGCGCCACGCGAAATTCCGCCGTTGCCTCTTTCGGCTGCCCCTGAGACCACAGCCAACGTCCGCGGGCGATGTGGCCGATGCTTGATTCCGGCTGTTGCAAGGCCTTGCGTTGAGCGGGTGACGGTGCGGGCATGGCTTTGCCGTTGGCCGCCAGATTCTGCGCGGCGACCATCCACAGCAGCAGCGCACCTTCCTTGTTTTCCAGGATCAGGTTTGTCTTGTCGTTCGCATCATCTTCGACAAATGCTTCTGCGGCGGCGGCCAGCGCCAGTTCGTCGCGGCCTGAAGCCAGGTGATACATGGCAGGTATGGTCAAGGATCTGCGCTCCTTGCCCGTTGTCCGGTCCATCGCATCCACTTCTTCGAGCAGCGATCCAGCTTCGCGCAAACGGCCGCTGTCCGTGAGCACCAATGCACGCAGTTGCATGGTCCTGGCCCGACGCACCGAATCCGGCGCCGATTGCAATAATTCCATGCTGCGCTGGGTACTGGCCAAGGCATCGTTGCGGCGCAGCAGCTCGATTTGAATCTTCGCAGCGGTGTTGCGGGATGCAATTTCGCTGATCGTATCGCGGGACTGCCTGGCATGGTTGGCGACCTCGATCATCTGCCCCAAGGCGTCGGCCAAGCGCCCCATTCGCATCCAGGTGCGCGCCAGGGAGCCTCGGGCAATGGCTGCACGCCGGTTGTCGCCAACCTTCAGCAACAGATCCCGGGCGCGAACGTGATCTTGCATGGCAGACTCGAACTGACCGGTCTTCATCAGTGCGCTGCCTCGCATGCCCAGCGCTTCGCCCATAGCCTGAGGCGATGCTGCATCGCCAGCGGACTCCAACTGTTCGACCGCCAATTGCGCCGGTGCCAGAACTTCTTGCCCAGGTCTTCCAGTTCTGGCGTTCAAGATGCTCTGCGCAGTCAGCAACTTTGCCCGCCACACAGGATCATCGTCAGCTTTGGCCCGTGCCTGTTGCAGCGCGAGCTTCTCCGCAGCTTGATCGAAGCGCCCGCGCTCGACGTCCAGTTTGAATTCCAGGATACGGGCATCGGGGGAATCGGCGAGATCCGCTGGCAAGGTCGCCAATCCATCTCGTGCCTCTTCAAACCGCCCGCTCCAAAGCGCCTCCTCGATGCGCTCCAATGGATCGACGGCTGCGGCGGACAGCGCCGGTGGCGTGATGGCACCCGCTTCAGTCTTGCGTAGTTGCCAGCCGACGGAGGCTGCGACGACCATGGCCAGCGCAGCCACTGCATGCAGTTTGCGGCTGCGATACCAGGCGACTGTCGCTGCGTGCGGTTCGGACGCCGATGCGATGATGTGCGCATATGAAGGAGGCGAAATGGCAGGTTCAGGCGCGGCTGGGTTCGTCTGTGCTGGCGAATGCATGTCTGGCGCCTGCACGTGGGACGTGGCGGCCGTGTGTGTCGCCTCGGACATCTCCCCGACCCAGCGATATCCCTGCCCGGATACGGTGCGGATCAGCCGCTGTGTCCGACCATCATCGCCAAGCGCACGCCGTGCCGCCAGCACGACCTGCGACAACTGGTGATTGGTCACGTTGTCGTGACCCCACACTTTCTGGATGAGCTCGTCGCAGCTGACTACGCGCTGCCGGTGTTCGATCAGATGGTTGATGCAGTTCAACACCTTGCGCGAGGCATCGATCTGTTTCCCCTGTCGAGTCAGCAGCGTTCCTTCGCGATCCAGACTGAAGTCGCCCCAAAGATACTGCATGCCGCTGTCTCCGATGCATCCTTGAACGGAAGAGGCAAAACAGCCGACGGAACGTCCATGGCGCGCCCCGGGCCAGTCATGCCCCCGGTTGACCGGCCGCCGTAGTGTGCCACTGTGTGGGCCGACCGCAAGCGCCGTTATGGTGCTTGCGTCACAAACTCATCGCAAAGGGAAGCCCGGTTCCAGTCTGGATATTCAGAGCCTCCTGACTGTGTGCGCTTCGTGCTTGCGGTTCTCCAGCGGTCGCCTGCTCGCCCGATACGCAACCAGCACCTGCGCCGGCAAGGCCCGTTCGCCAGCCAGGGCCGTCGTTCTGCGGTAGGCGGCTTCGATGGCGTGGCGCTGGCCCAACGCCAGCGCGACGCGCAAACCCAGCAGGTTCGCACGATAGTCCCGATCCAACCGGTCGGGATCATCTGCGCGCAGTTTGGCCAGAGTCTGTTCGGCGGCCGTCCTGTCGCCGCGCTGCAGCAGCAATTCAATCAATGCCTCACTGGACCGCAGTATCCCGGACAAATTGCTGTTCCGCCGCGATTCCGCCAGTGCCAGGCGGAACTGGGTCTCCGCGTCCTTCGATTTGCCTTGGGCCCACAGCCATCGCCCGAGGGCGATGTGGCCGATGTCCGAATCGGGCCGCTGCAGCGCTTCCAGTTGAGCGGGTGAGGGTATGGGCATGGCTTTGCCGTTGGCCGCCAGGTCCTGCGCGGCGATCGTCCACAGCAGCAGCGCGCCCTCCTTGCTCTCCAGATTCAAACTGTCGTTCGTGTCGTATCGGGAGAATGCTGCCGCTTCCGTCGCGGCGGCGAGCGCCCGTTCCGCGTGGCCGGATGCGAGATGAAAGGTGGCGGGGACGATCATGGAGTAACGGTCGTCGCGCATCGCCTGGCCCTCTTCGATCAGCGAGCCGGCTTCACGCAAACGGCCCATGCCCGTCAACACCAGCGCGCGCAGTTGCACGACCCGGGTCCGACGCTCGGAGTCCGGCACCTCACGCAACAGCGCCATGCTGCGATCGCTGCTGCTCAAGGCGTCGTCCCAGCGCAGCAGTTCGACTTGAATCTTGGTTGCTGCGTTGCGCGCGTAGATTTCCTGCACGGGTTTACTGGATTGCCGACAGTCATCTGCGATCTCCATCACCAACGCCAGCGCATCCTTCAAGCGACCCATGCGCATCTGCACACGTGCCAAGGTGTCCGAAGTATCCACGGCCCCATGCGTATCGCCCGCTTTCAACAGCAGAGCCCGCGCGCGGACAAGATCTTGCGCGGCGGATTCGAGCCGACCGGTTTTCATCAGGCCGTAGCCGCGTGCGGACAATGCTTCCCC
The DNA here is from genome assembly GCA_044340325.1 of Lysobacteraceae bacterium. Taxonomy (GTDB): domain Bacteria; phylum Pseudomonadota; class Gammaproteobacteria; order Xanthomonadales; family Xanthomonadaceae; genus Lysobacter_I. The sequence continues at coordinate 431 of JBIITV010000187.1, read as the reverse complement.
CATCGCCTGTGGCGAAGCGGCATGACCGGTAGACTCCAGAAGCTTCACCGCCGACTGTGCCGGTGCCAGAACTTCCGGCCCGGGCCTTCCGGCCGAACCATTCAGGAAAGACTGTGTCGCGAACAGCTTTGCCTGCCAGACAGGATCATCCGCAGCCCTGGCGCTTGCCTGTTGCAGTGCCAGCTTCCGCGCAGCGCGATCGAAACGCCCGCGATCGATATCCAGCCGGATGTCCAGAAGCCGGGCAGCGGGGGAATCCGCCACATCAGGCGGCAATGTCGCAAGGCCCTCGCGTACTTCTTCATACTTCCCGCGCCAGAACGCTTCCTCAAGGCGGGCCAAGGGGTCTGCGGCTGTAGCGGCTGCCGGCTGCGCCGTGGCTGCAATCGGTTCGGCCTTGCGCAACTGCCAGACGATGGATGCCACAGCGA
>JBIITV010000083.1:0-20037 GCA_044340325.1 Lysobacteraceae bacterium | reverse complement strand
GGGTCTTGGGCCGTTTTTTGTGCGACTTTTTCTGGTCAAGATCTGGGCGCAATGGAATGCACAGATGGGCGAGAGAGCCGCAAATCGAGTTGCCGTGATGGCCTGAGCTATTTTGCAGGGCCGACTAATGACAACCGCCTGTTTGCATTTAATTCGAACGCCAATGGTATCGAAGGACAACAAGAATGCGCTGAAGGCAGCTATGTGTATGGCATCGATGTGTGGTACGACAAAAACGCAGCGCTAGCTAACCGGTATCTGAAAGGCTATAAGTTGAGATGCCGAGGCTATTAATGAAGTTAATGCTTCATGTCCGCTGCGGGACCGCTTGTTCCCGCAGCGGATATTAATCGGAATTCATCGACCTCGGTGCTTTTCGATTGAAGTCTACATTGAGCAAGCTCCTATTGGGCTTGATCAGTAGTTGCGATTCCGAAGTGAACTTGGACTCGCTCCCACCGAATCAGTCGCTTGCGCGATTGACTCGCAGGCGGCACATCCCCCTGCCTCTTAGGCTGTGAGTTCTCGAGCGTTTCCCAAAAAGATCGCATCGCTTCACGCCGAATCGAGAAACCCGAACCTGTCACTTCCGGCACTCCGGTCAACTCCATTTTGCGAGCATGAATTCCGTACTCTCCGAAAGCGCCGAGCCCATAGTTATCGCTCTGTTGAAAAATCAATTGGCAGATATTCAAGAGACGGCGAATTTCCGATTCCTGGATTATCTAAATCTGACTAAAGGCTGATTTTGTCATCGCGTTTTTAACAACGGCTTTGTAAATCGAAAGAAATCCCGTAAAAAGAATAAGAACACTCACATTCAGGACAACGCAAAATGAGCGCCTCGGCAAGAAAAACAGAAGGATCGTTTCGCCGGATCAGCTCGCGGAACAAGGTGCTGGCGTCGATTATCCTGTTTCTGGCGTCCATGGTCGTTTATACATGGCTGAATTCCTCACCTGGGAAATTTGGAGTGTTTGCAGGTGAAAACAGGCAAGAGGCTGGCCTGCAAGCGCATGACCGAATGGCCGTCTCTCATGGCCAGAGTGCGCATACGGTCGACAGCGTGGTCGAACGTTCTGCTCTTAAAGACAGTGAAATAGACTTTTCCATGCCACTGCATTCGCAGCTCAAGCAGCTATCGTTGGCTGCCGACGGGGGCGATGCCAACGCCATCTGCAGGCTGGTCAAGAGTCTTGAGCACTGCAATGGAATCCACAGGATGGAGAATAACAACGAGACTTTGTTCGCTGCTCTGTTGAGAAATTCAGAAGACAAAGACGATTCCGAAGAAATAGTTGATGAAATAATCAAATTTGAAAATGATATCGACAAGGCGCAGGCATTTTGCTCTGACCTGAGCATATCCATCGAATCGGAATTGACCAGAAGACTATTGCAAGCAGCAGATCATGGCGATATTGATGCGATGGAGAGGCTTATATTCGACCCACCCCTCATATCGGATACCCCTTTGAGTGTCGCAGAAGCCATGATTCTCTATAAAACGAAAGCGCCTGACGTTCTGAATAAAATGGCATTTTACGGCAATATGAAGGCGATACAGGCACTGTACGATGCGCATAGCAGCGGTGTCATCAGTACGGGTTTTGGCAATGTTCCCGTCGAGCGGGATTCAGAACTTCTTGCAGCCGTCGCCGATGTTCTTGTCGAGCTCGGAGATACCGACGTGCGGAAAGATGTATCAGAGCGGCTCGCATCTGGCGCGATCAAAAGCGCAATCCTGACTTCCAAGCGGTCGGCGCAGCTGCGCGAAAGATTGCGGAAATCCGTAATGGACGTCACCAATGGAAGGTCACCTCATCACGATTTCGGGAGCAATCATCACTTGCCTGCATGCAGTTGAGAGAAACCGAAAGAAACACCGATTTCAGAATAGTGCTTCTGAACATTCATTTGGCGGCTCATGCCTGTTTGGATTCACCACCTTGCGAGGATTCGCACGCTGCTTGGGCAGGCCTCCGCTTCGAAGCGGACTCTGGAGTCAATGGATCCGCTGTCTGATCGCGCACAACGTTCTTGGTTGTTCTACGTTTTTTTCATGGAGTAATCGACAATGAATCTGATGAAGCAGAAGGGAATGATTTTCGGACTACTATGTGTCTTCACTCTTCCGGCGTGTACGCAGAAGACTGACATTGATCCCGCAAGCGCGAGGTCTGTTCCCGATTCCGGCGAGGTAACAGCAGTCATTCCGGCTGAGGGACCTGTGGATGACGCCATGGCCGCCAAAGTGCGTGCCGCCATCAAGGAAGTGTATCCGGACGAGGTTCCGGATTACGTAGGCTACACGTCTAATCCTGGCATGCTGGAAGTGTTTATCAAAGGTCAGGTCGTGTTCGTGAGCGACGATGGGCGCTACTTGATGCATGGTGTGTACGACATCGCGAATCGACGCGATCTCGCCCATTCGGGTGCTATGCCCAGCCGGCGGCTAGGTATGCTTAAAGAAATCCCGTCCTCGGAGCGAATCGTCTTCGCGCCATCCGGGCAAGTCAAACACACCGTAACAGTGTTCACGGATGTCGAATGTGGATTCTGCCGAAAGCTCCACCAGGACATCGCCGAGTACAACAGGCTCGGAATTGCGGTCCAGTATCTGGCTTACCCGCGCGCAGGGATGGATTCGCCTGGAGCCAGGATCATGCAGTCCGTCTGGTGCTCAAGCGATCGCCGTAAGGCGATGACCGATGCCAAGAACGGCGCCACCGTTCCCACACTTACATGCACTGATCCGGTCGCGAAGCAACACGAGATCGGGGAGCGCATTGGTCTTCGGGGCACACCGATGATCATCAGTGCGGACGGTATCGTATTGCCCGGCTACTTGCCGCCGGAGAAGCTATTCGATGCTCTTGAGAAGCTGTAGGGGCGACGAACAACAAGGACACACACAAATCAGATACTCCCTACACAGGCTACAGAAAACAAGCGCCAGTTTTCGGGAAAACAGAGATTTCATGCGCCTTGCAGACCGACCACTCCAAAACCGAACCAGCCACCACCTCTAACCAATCGATTTATGTGCGTTTTAACGGAACACTACTGGAGACAGCCATGAACTTGAAATTGAAAACACATTGGGCAATGACAGCTGGCCTTGCATTGGCATCGATTTTTGCTTCTAACTCTGCATTGGCAGCGTTGGGATCGGATGCATACGAGGACGATTGCGAATTTGTGCTGCAATTAAATCTAGCTAACGGCAAGCGGTTGGAGAAAGGTCTTATAACGACGGGGACCGGCTCAACTAGAGTCATAGCACGCACGAGGGCTCTATTAAAAGCAATGAAGGTGCGGGACACTTGGATACTAGGGACCGACCCATATGTAAAGTCTTGGCTTAATAAATTGCCAAAAGCTCGCTATAGCGGTTCCGTATGGCTCAAGCCCCTGAATGGGACGATCTCGTGCGGCTCAACAATGCTGCCGGTTAAAAAACTCGAATGGCTTGTACCGATCAAGTGACCTGCCCCATCTGCCGAACTGAGTAAACGGGGTGATTAAACCGGGCCAGGTTCGAATGGCACTTACTTATTGATATTATCGCAGCGCGTGACACGCGAATCGAAGGATTTCTTAGGGAATTTGTTATCACGAGTTTTGAAAACTTCAATAAGCATTAGCCCTCCAGAAAAGACCTGATCCAGTGTCGTTGTTGGCCGTAAACGAATGAAATTACTGGGTTGGAACTTCTGCAGAAATCAAAAACTCGGCGACAAGGGCTTAAGTAAGTGCCGTTCCTGTCAGGCTCGCTTCGAGAGACGTTATTGACTTTTGCAAAACTCCTGACACTGATTTATGCAAGAAATCCGTCGATTCTCGTGTCATGCGCTGCGAAACTCTCAATAAGCTGACCCCGCGTGCTAGATAACGAGCGCTGCGGACCATTCGCATATTGCATAAGTTCCTTGGTGGGCAATTGCACACGGGAGAATTGTTAGGCACGAGTGCAGTCTGTACCAGCCCTGCGAGTTGCAAATCAGCTGTGCCCGCGCCGACGCTGCGCAGCGAGATTTGGCTGTACTCGGTGGGCCGCTGTGTAGATGCGGATCCGACGGTGGGAGATAGCGCGATCGCGCATGGTGAGTGTGGGCTGTAAAGGATCAGGACACCCGCAACTTTTATTGAATCAAAAGGCGCACCCATTCGGAAAGACCGGGGCACCTGCAGTTTGTGCGGCAACGCACAACATCGGCACACCCACAATTTTTTTTGAATTGCAGGGCGTACCGATTCAATCGGAAACCGAGCAAAGGGAGCGGGTTATCCGTGACCAAGCGCCATCGATCAGTCGTCGCGGCGAGTCCCGCTCCATAAGCAACGCTTCCTCTCTCGCAATATCCACAATCAATGAAGGAGTATTGAAACATGAACGCAACAATCCGTTTGGGCCTGTCCTCCGTTGTGCTGATGGTTGCCGGTGGGCTTGCCGCCTATGCGCCGGCGGCCTCGGCGCAGACATCCACGCTCAAGAACGCACAGAACGGTCGCTGCCTGGCGGCAAATTCAACTGGCGTCACCGTCACTCAGGTGTGCAGCGGCGCCGCCATCTATCCCCAAGTGTGGACTCAGATCCCGTCAGGTTCCGCCTTTCTGATCAGGAATACCGTTAACGGCCGTTGCCTGGACAATAATGCCGCTGGCCGTGTCTTCACTTCCCCGTGCAATGCCGCCAGCGCAACCCAACGGTGGCTGAGGCTGAACGCCAGCGCCACGGCGGCGCGCTTCCGCTCCGTCGGCACCAACGGGTACTTGGTCAGCAGTTCAACTGGGGCGGTCTTCACCAATAATGTCACCGTGCCGGGTGCGCCGTTCGTTTGGCAGTACTGAAATTGCATGCGGGCTGAACAAGTCCGCTCAATATTGCTGATTATCAAACGGGTTCAGGTTCGTTTCGAGAGAAGCGAGCCTGACCTCGCGTGCTATGAGGCCATGGCGCTGCGCGGCCGGCAATTGTGGCCAACCGGCTGAGCTGCCGCTTTCGGCTGCGGGCAACGGTGCCGTGACTTTCGTCTGCGATAGCGCTGCACGAGTCGTGCCGCGAACGGCTTCTGCGAATGGCCTGCAATATTGATCACTGAGGTTCGACGCAAATCAGGTTATTTTTTGGCAATGGACGCGCGCTGCCTGGCTTTTTTCAACTCCAGCTCCAACGCGGCGGCTTCGTCCAGGGCACCGTTTTCGCGCAAAAGATCGATCAGCAGTTCTATGGTGTTCAATGTGTCCACATGCTCGTTGCCTCGCATTTGGCGATAACCGGCCAAGGCTTCACGCAACAAGGTTTCGGCCCGTCCACGATCGCTTTCCGCACGCGCCACTGCGGCCAGCTCAGCGATCGACTGCAATGTGTCTTCGTCCAGGTTGCCCAATGTCCGGCGCTGTATTTTCAGTGCATCCTGGAGCAGGGATTTGGCCGCGCTGATCTCGCCCTTTCGCCGCAATACACCGGCCAGGGCATTCATCGCCTGCAGGGTGTAGCGGTTTTCGTTTCCGTAAACACGTCGCCATGTTGCCAACACTGGGGCGAGCAATGTTTCGGCTTCGCCAAATTTACCTTGATCCCGCAAGACAAGCGCTAAATAAAAGGTGAGATCGCTCGTGTTGATATGATCCTCACCAAACAGCCGCCGATGGTGAGCGATGACCCCACGCAACATCGACTCCGCTTCGCTTTTCTTTCCTTGTTTCGCCAATGCATTTGCAATATTGGCCCGATTGAAGAGTACATCTTCATTCTCATCGCCGAGCACTGCGCGCCGGCTCTCCAGCGCCTGCCGATAGTAGACTTCAGCTTCAGCAGGTCGGTCCAGACCCATGAGCGCGTACGCCAGATTGCTGATCAACACTGCGGTTTCCGGATGTTTGTCGCCCCACACCTGACGACCAGCTTCGACCGCCTTACGTGAGAGGGTTTCTGCTTCGGCGAACCGGCCTAGACCACCATACACCGACGACAACATTCCTTCCGCTCGCAGCATTTCGTGGTCGCGACTCGCCAATACACTGCCCAGAACCCGACGAAACCCGTTCATGGATGCCTCTGCATACGGCAACGCTTCCTTGTGCTTTCCAATGGTCGTCAACGCAGAAGCCAAATCGCGTGCCGATACCAGTGTGTCCCGATGATCGTTGCCCAGGGTGCGACGCCGACGCTCGTATGCTTCACGAAACAGCGGTAGTGCCATGTCAGGTTTGCCCTGATAGATGAGGCAGTAACCGGTTGCCGTGATCGATCGCAATGTGTCCGGGTGGTCGCCGCCCAACACGCGCCGCAACCCTGCCGTTGCCGTTCGCAGATCGACTTCCGCCTCTTTGTACTGGGTCATCTCACAACCCAGTTCACCTCGACCGTACAATGCGACAAGCGTCGATGGGTCGTCCGCCCCCAGCCACCTGAGGCGCTGTTCCAGTGCCAGCCGTTGCGGCTCGACCGCCGCTTCGTACTGCCCGAGCTTGACGAAGGTGTCGGCCATGGTTTGCCACAGGCGCGCCTGCAGTAACGGCGAGTCGCCGAAGTCCTTTTTGATCGTGGCCAATGCCGGTTGAAATGAATGGGTGTCCAGCTGATTCAAGGCCAGATCGGTCATGTTCACGCCTTTGAGCAGATTCTCCAGTTGCTGCCTGCGCTGCGCTGCGGTTGCTGGATCGCCTTCGCGACCAGCGCCTTGTTTTTGGACCTCCTCGATCAAAGCGCTTCGGAAGCTGAGACCCAACGCGGCCGGGTCCATGGACTGCAGCCGCTTGACCTGGAAATCGGCGGCCATCTCCGCTTCGGCAGTGGCTTCGCGTGCAGCCTTCAGCGCCCCCTCGGCGCGCACGAATCCGACCACGGCGGCGGCGGTCGTCGTCAGCATGCCCAATGTCATCACGCTGGCCAGCGCGACGCCGGCCCGATGTCGGCGCACGAACTTGCGCACCCGGTACATCCGCGACGCAGGACGCGCTTCGACCGGTTGATCGTCCAGCCAGCGACGCAGGTCCTTCTCCAGTTCCAGCACCGACGGGTAGCGGTCGTCCGGATCGCTCTGCAGACACTTGCCGACGATCCACGACAGGTCGCTGCCCAGCAGGGCTTTCATCTGTTCGACCGACAGCGATCGGTGCTTCGCAATCTCGCCTTCTTCATCACCGCTCAGGCTGGAGAAGCGCGCCAGCAGGCTCGGTGGTCGCTCACCGCTCAACAGCCGCGCCAGCTCGGCCTGTGTTTTGCGGTTCAGCTCTTCTTCGCTGTACGGCGTGACGCCCGCCAGCAGCTGATACAGCACCACGCCCAGCGAATAGATATCCGTACGTGTATCCACATTCACCAGCGGCCCGGACATCTGCTCCGGGCTGGTGTAGGCCGGCGTGCCAACGAAGCTGCCCAAGCGCGTGTGCGCCGCATGGCCCGTCAGCACGACTGAGAGCGATTTGGCCACGCCGAAGTCGATGATCTTGACCGTGGCCGGCTGGTCCTGCGCGCGGCTGACCAGGATGTTGCCGGGCTTGAGATCGCGGTGGATCAGGCCTTTCTGATGCGCGTGCAGCACGCCTTCGCAGGCTTGGAGAAACAGCGTGATGCGCTCGCGAAAATCCAGCGCCAGCTGATCGCAATGGGCGGCGATGTCCACACCGCGAACGTACTCCATCGCAAAATACGGCTGTTGCAGCGCCGTGCTGCCAGCGTCGTAGACCGTGGCCACGTTGGCGTGATTCATCAGCGCCAGCGCCTGCCGTTCGGCCTCGAAGCGGGCCAGTACCTGTTTGCTGTCCATGCCGGCCTTGATCAGCTTCAGCGCGACCCTGCGCTTCACCGGTTCGGTTTGCTCGGCCAGATACACCAGGCCCATGCCGCCTTCGCCGAGCTGATCGAGGATGTGATAAGGGCCGATCGTTTGGCCGATCATTGATGCTGGTGGATTGGCGGCGGCCGCAGGCGCAGGCGCAGGCGCAGGCGCAGGCGGCAAATTGTCGCTTGCTTCGACATCGGGCGTGCTCTGATCGCTGACCGCATTGCACGCACGCAGTTGCTCGGACACGGCCGCAGCGGAGGGGCGGTGCTCGGCCTGCGCATCGGTGCAGGCGGCGATCAGGTCGCGTAGCGGTTTGCTATCGACATCGCGCTCCCAGTCCGTACTGGCTATCCGCTGCAGGTCGCCGACGACCATCTGCAACAACAACACACCGAGGGCATACACATCGCTGGCGGTTGTCGCCGCCTGCCCTGCCTGGCATTCGGGCGCCAGATAGCTCTGCTCGCCTATGCCTTCATCGCCGATCAGGGTCAGCCCCGCGCGGGTGATCTCCAGCGCATCGAGACGGGTACGATCGCTCAAGTCGCTCCATCCGAATTCGCCCAGCCTGGCGTGAACCCGATCATTGCCGTGATCGTTGTCGTGATCGCTGTCGATGAAGATGCTCGCGGCGCTCACATTGCGATGCACAACGTCAGCTGCATGCACCGCCGCCAGCGCACCCGCAACTTCACCGGTCAAACGCATGCGCTCCGCCAACGCGATGCGACGCAGCCCACCTTGCGACGCCGCCCACTGCGGCAGGCTGCCGTGAGGCGCGTAGTCCAGTTCCAGAAAATACGGCGGCTCATCCAGCTGCCAATCGAGGATGGCCGCGATGTCCTTGCGCCCCGCCAGCGCTTCGCGCAGATAGCGCATGACGGTGGTTTCGCGCTTCAGCAGCCGCAGATGCTGTTCGCTGCGGCAAAAACGGAACACGCGCTGCGCCGGGGTGTCGTGCGCCTCGGTGTCATGCGTCTGCGCAAGCCAGGTCTCACTGACCGGGTTGCTGTCCAACTGGCGCAACAGATGCCACTCCGGCTTGCCGACAACCGGCGAACCGGCCGAAAACGCGGCGGTCGCTCTGTGGTCGATCAGACGTGCTTCGACCGTGAGCAGATAGCCGCGGCGCGGGATGGTGCGGATGAGCGGGTTGTCGGCGTCCGTGTCGTGCAGTGCGCGCCGAAGGTAATAAATGGCATTGGTCAACCCGGTGTCGCCGACCAGCGCATTGCCATTCCAGATCAGGTCGATGAGCGCCCTGCGGGTGACCATCGTCTCTTTGGCGCTGGCCAGACAGGCCAGGACTTCCAGATGCCTGCGTATGAGCGGAGTGCTCTCATTGTTGTAGCTGACCGAACCGCGGATCGGATCGATCAGCCGGCCCGATAGCGTATAGCACTGGTCCAGGTAGCGATCTTCGATGCTGGCGGCTTCATTCACGGCGACGTCTCTCCTTGGCTTGCTTGGCCCTGCTTGCACTCACGCGCTCTGGCAGAGTCTCGACATCCTTCGGGCAGAATCGAAGAATGTCAGCCGCTGACGGCATCGCGCCAACAAAGATTCTAGACGAACCGACGACTTTGTCCCGGGTCGGGGCTGACTTGAATGTCACCGGCCGGCAGGAACGCATATGCCATTGGGAAAACGTGAAAGCTGGCAGGCAGAGCCGGGGCGCATTTCCGTTCCCATCGTCATCATGACCAGCGGGAGAAATGATGCGGGAATGCGTGCCGAGTGCGATCACGAAACCGCTGCGGCAGCTTGCGGGTGCCGAACGGTTTCATGGCGCGACCCTGTGAAGATAAAGACAGTCCCGACTGCCAGGACGGATCAAGCCACGTTCAGGTATGGCGCTGGTGTACAGTTCAGGGGTCCCGTCACCCGAGCATTCATGCGCCTGTTGCTCATCGCCAGCTTCTTTGTCTTCGCAGCGCTCGCGCAGACGTCCGTCGCAAACGCCACCGAGCTCGACCGCCGCATCACCGTCACCATCGACGATCTGCCGTGGCAACGGATGGGGACGACCTCGCCGGATGCGCTGCGCACCCGACACGCTGCGCTGCTGGAACAACTGCGTATCGGTGACGTGCCAGTGGTCGGTTTCGTCAACGAAGACAAACTCGAAGTCGAGGGCGTGGTGCAGCCCGAGCGGGTCGCGATGCTCGAGGCGTGGCTGGATGCCGGACACCTGCTCGGCAACCACACCTATGGCCATGTCGATGCGCATGCGGTCGGCATTCCGGCATTAGAGGATGCGATCCTGCGCGGCGAACGCGTGCTGCGGCCGATGCTGGCGAAGCGTGGACAGACGCCGCAGTGGTTCCGACATCCTTACTTGCGCGCCGGCCGCACCGCCGAAGACAAAGTCGCGATCGCCGATTTTCTATCCCGGCGCGGCTACCGCGTCGCGCCGGTCACTGTCGACAACGGCGAATGGGTGTGGGCCTTCGCGTATGCGCGCGTGCTCGACACGCAGGCGGATACGCCGGAGCGCGCCGCATTGCTCGGACGCCTGCGTCTGGGCTATGTGCCGTACATGCTCAACAAACTCGACTACTACGAACGCCAGTCGCAGTCGCTGCTGGGCTATGCGCTGCCGCAGATCCTGTTGATCCATGCGAACGAATTGAATGCGGATGCCTATGCCGAGTTGATCGCCGGGATCAAACGTCGCGGCTATCGTTTCGTCACACTGGACGATGCGATGCGCGACCCCGCCTACGCCCGCGAAGACGGCTACCACGGTCGCTACGGCCCAAGCTGGCTGCATCGCTGGGCGATGGCGGAGAAGCATCCGAAAGACTTCTACGCCGGTGAGCCGGTCGTACCGAAGTGGGTGCTGGATCTTGCTGGCGTCGACAGCGAGTGAGTCGGCATCTATGACCACCGCTTTCGGACCATGGAGCACAACCCTCGCGACCGGCGCGTGCTTCGGCCTCGCGGTGGCGCTGTTGCTGGCGTTCTCACGCAACAATGCCGTGGCCAACCGCCTGCTCGCGCTGCTGTTGCTGGCGTTCGTGCTGAAGCTGATGCCCTACGTGCTCGGTTTCGCCGGTTACTACGATGCCTATCCATGGCTGTCGTTCGCGCCGTTCAACGTCGGGCTGGCGATCGGTCCGCTGCTGTATCTGCATGTGGGTCGGCTGACCTCCGCCGGTCTTCCGCACAGCGGGTATTGGCATCTTTTGCCGGGCGCGCTGCAGTTCGCGTATCGCACGGTGATGTTCATGCAACCGATGGACGTCAAGGATGCATGGAACGACCGCATCCATCGCGACTGGATCGACCCGATGGAGACCTTGCTGGAACTGCTGTCCTTCGCGGTGTATCTGTGGCTGGCGCTGCGTGCCTATCGCGCCTATCAGCGCTGGCTCGACGCGCACCTGAGCAACCGCGAGGAGTTCCGCATCGTCTGGCTGCGCAATGTGCTGGTCACGTTCGCGCTGGCCTGGCCGGTGTGGGCGCTGTACGAAACGCTGAGCCATGCCATCGATTTCAATTACTACCAGCGCTTCCCGCTGTATGTGTGCTTCACGCTGCTGGTGTTCTATCTGGGGCTGGAAGGCTGGCGGCATTCCGGCACACGCTATCCGCTACCGTCGACGACAACGGGACCGCTGGAGCCACCGCGTTCCGAATCGACCGGCCGCGACTGGGCCAAGCAAGGGCGGGAATGGCTGGCGCGGACCGAAACCGCCGGCTGGTGGCGCGACCCGGAACTGAGCCTCGACCGCCTGGCCCGCCATCTCGGCACCAATACCGCCTACCTGTCGCGCGCGCTCAACGAGGGGCTGGGTCTGAGCTTCAACGAGGCGATCAACCGGCTGCGGGTGGACGAAGTCTGTCGTCGGCTCGCTGCAGACGCCGCCGACGGGGAACTGCTGGAGATCGCCTTCGCCGCAGGCTTCAGCTCGAAGACCAGCTTCAACCGCAGCTTCAAGGCCCGGACCGGAAAAACCCCGTCCCAATTCCGCACATCGGCCCATCAGGCGCGTGCCAAAGAATAAAAACCCGGAAATTTCAACGCTGGAACGACTGCTGGTACGTCTCCGGGCACCGTGGCGACATCGCCAACGCACCGGAACCGCCATGCGCCTGACCACTCGACTCCTCCTCATCGCCTGCCTCGCCCTCGCGCCGCTGGTCTCCGTACTCGCCGCCGACGCCCCGCAGCCGCTCACCGCCAGGGAAGCCCAGCGCGAGCTGCGCATCCTCAAGCGCGGCCTGACCGACCTGCACTCGGGGCTCTATCGCTACCTCACCCCTGAACAGTTGGAGGCCGAATTCGCCCGTGCCGAAGCCCAGGTGGCCGACGGCAGCGACGCGATGGAGATGTACCTGTTCGCGAGCCGGATCGCCGCTGCGGTGCGCTGTGGCCACACCTGGACCAATCCACTCAACCAGGGCCCGGCGATCCAGCGGGCACTCGCGGCGCTGCCGACGCTGCCGCTGCGCGTGCGCCTGCTCGAAGATCGTTTGCTGGTCACCGCCAGCGCCGATCCCCAGGTGCCGGCCAACGCAGAACTGTTGAGCATCGACGGGCGCACGCCCACTGCGCTGATCGCCGACGTCATGCCCTATCTGCGCGCCGACGGCGGCAACAACGGCAAGCGACTGAGCCAGCTCGACAGCGGCGAGAACGGCAACGCCCTGGATCGTCTGCTGCCGTTGCTGCATCCGCCAGGCGCGACCGGCTATACGCTGAAACTTCGGCCACGCGGCGGCAAGGTGCGTGAGGTCACGGTGCCGGCGATGACCGCAGGCGAACGCGAGCGCCTGCTCATCGCTGCCGGCAACCCGATGCCGGGCAACGACTGGCGCTTCGAGATCGACGGCGACACCGCCACGCTCACCCTGCCGACCTTCTCGTTCTGGAACGGCGACTTCGACTGGAACGGATTTCTCGACCGCAGTTTCGCGACGCTGGATGAGAAGAAGATTCCGAATCTCATTCTGGATCTGCGCCGGAACGAAGGCGGCGACGACGCGATCGGCCACGCGCTGATCGCGCACGTCCTGTCGGCGCCGCTCACCATTCAGGCCACTCGCGTTGAAACCGCCTATGAGCGCGCGCCCTACGATCTTGCGCGCTATCTCGACACCTGGGATTACTCGTTCTTCGACCGCACCGGCCAGGTCGTACGCGGCGAAGGCCGCAACTGGCTGCTGCGCGAGCAGGACGCGGACCGCGTCATCACCCCGGTGGCGAACCCCTATCGCGGCAAGGTCGTGCTGCTCACCGGCCCGCAGATGAGTTCCGCCGGTTATCTGATTGCCAGAGACTTAAAGGCCAGCGGCGCGGCCACGCTGATCGGCCGCGAAACCGGAGGCAGTCTGCGCGGGCTAAACGGCGGCCAGCTCGCATGGATGGTGCTGCCGATCTCCGGCGTCAGCGTCGACATCCCGCTGATCTCGGGCTTCGCGAAAACCGCGCAGCCGGATCGCGGCGTCGTGCCCGACATCGCGGTGCGTACGCGGCTGGAGGATGCTGCGACGGGCATCGATCCGGACGTGGTTGAGGCGAAGCGCTGGATGATCAAGCAGGGCACCAAGCGCCAGGCCGCTGCCGTCATCCTGATCGGGTCGTTCGCAACGGAACCACGGGTATCGGTCGACGCTACTCCGCCGAACGCGCTTGCCGATCCCCGGCACAGCGCCCTCTATTGAGCCGGGCTTCAACGAACGGCATACGATGGACGGCACGACAGGCGGAGCTTGCAGCACGTTTCGAAACGATGTCCACAGCGGTCTGAATCAATCGCTGCATGCACGCGTCTGCGTACCGCGTGACGCGACACAGATCGCCGAGACGCTGCATGCAGCCGCCAAGGCAGGCCAACGGGTCGCGATCTCGGGTGCACAACATGCGATGGGTGGACAACAGTTCGCCGATGGCGGCTGGTTGCTCGATACGCGGGCGTTGGACGGCATCATCGACTTCGATGCGGGCTCCGGGCACGTACGCGTCGGTGCCGGGACGCGCTGGCCGGCGCTGCAGCGCTTTCTGGAGACGCAGCGCGACCCGCAGGGCCGGGGTTGGGCGATCCGCCAGAAGCAGACCGGCGCCGACGACTTCAGCCTGGGCGGCGCGCTCGCCGCCAACATCCACGGACGCGGTCTCGATCGGCCGCCGTTCGTCGACGACATCGAATCCTTCACGCTGGTGACCCCCGATGGCGAAATCATCGCGGTCGACCGGCAGCGACAGCCCGAACTGTTCTCGCTGGTCGTCGGAGGCTACGGCCTGTTCGGTGTGGTCAGTGCGCTCACCCTGCGCCTCGCACCGCGGCGGATCATGCAGCGACGCGTGTGCCTGCTGCGCCGCGCCGAACTGGCTGCGGCCTTTGCGCAGGCGCGCGCGGAGGGTGCGCGCTACGGCGATTTCCAGTTCGCGATCGATCCACGCAGCGGGGATTTTCTCGACCTCGGCGTGTTCGCCTGCTATGTCCCCGTGGACGGACGCGTGGATGGGCACACCGCTGCGAGTGCGGCCGCGCATTCGCAGACGCTGCAGTTGACGCCCGATGACTGGCGCGAACTGCTGATGCTCGCGCACACAGACAAATCCGAAGCCTTCCGTCGTTACAGTGCCTTCTATCTCGCCAGCGACGGTCAGCTTTACGGCGGCGACGATCACCAGTTCGGCGTGTATCTGGACGGCTATCATCAGGCGATCGATGCTGCGCTCGGTCATCGCGGCTCGGAGGTCATTACCGAACTCTATGTGCCGCTTGACGATCTCGATGCCTTTCTCGGCGTCATCGCCGACGACTGCCGACGCCACCATGTCGACCTGATCTACGGCACCGTCCGCGTGATCGAACAGGATCGCGAAACCGTACTCGCCTGGGCGCGCGAGTCATGGGCCTGCGTCGTGCTGAATCTGCATGTGCGCCACGACGCGGACGGCAAAGCCCGCATGCGCGACGACATGCGTCGGCTGATCGACCGCGCGCTGCAGTTCGGCGGCAGCTTCTATCTCACCTACCATCGCGCCGCGCGCGCGGACCAGCTGCAAGCGGCCTATCCGCGTCTGCACGAATGGCTCGCTGCCAAGCGACGCATCGATCCGGCAGGCGTGCTCGCCAGCGACTGGTACCGCGCGCTTTTGTCGACGCTGGGCACGCCGTCGGATTCGCGATGATCGCCGGCCGTCCCAGCGCCACCGCGCTACTGGTCGCGCTTTCGGTCCTGCGTTCCGGCGGGCGATACGGGCTGCCCGATGTGTCGCTGCAGGTCGCCGACGATGCCTTGCGCATGGCCGGCGGCCACTGGGGTTGGCTGCGACGCCTCGCGCACAACAGGCCCGGTCGTCGCGTGCTGGATACGATCGAAGCACTGGCGTTGCCCGGTCTGGCAGACCACCACTGCGCACGCAAGCGCTGGCTGTTCGAGCGAATGCTGACGTTCGGGCCCGATCTGCGTCCAATCTGGATGGGTGTCGGTTTCGATGCGCTGGGGCTTGCGCTGCTCGAGCGTGTCCGCGTGCGCTCCGTGGTTGAGCTCGACCACCCCGACAGCCTGCGTCTGCGCGATGTCATCGTACCGCCGTCTTCGCGAATCACACGCGGCGCGCTGTCGCTGCCAGAAGATGGCGAACGTCTGCTCGCGCTTTGCCGCGAACGACCAAGCGCCTTGATCGTCGAAGGCGTGGCGATGTATCTGCCGCAGCGTCCGCTGCTGCGCCTGCTGCGGCGATTGGCGGCGCTGCCGATGCCGCCACGGCTGTTGTTCAGCGCGCTTGCGCCGATCAGCGCCGGTGGTCGCGGTTTTGCCGCAGCGCGCGGCAGCACCCGATGCTGGCTGGCGCGACAGGGCGAACCGTTTCGCTGGCGGTGCGCGCCTCAACGTCTGGCTGTTGCTTTGAAGCAACTTGGCTACGAAGCGAATGCCGTGTGGGATGGGGCAGGTTTCGGCGAATACGCGATCGATGCCGTATCGCTGCGGACCCGCTGAAATGCTGTCCCGCACACCGGCCTTTCAAGCCAATGCGATCACCGCATCGCCGATGCGCAGCGTACCGATACCTCGCGGGATCAGGTTCATACCGAAGGTGATACCCGTCGACGTTCGTCGATAGTCTTTGAGGATGGTCAGCGGCTCGCCGTCCTCGCGACGCATACCGCTGAGCGGATCGACGGTGGTGAACACGCAGCGGACACACACTTTCACCGCATCGAACTCGATCGCGCCGATACGCACGCGCTTCCAGCCATCCTCGGCATGGGCGCTGGCATCGGCGATGACCAGATTCGGACGGAACTGCGCCATGACGACCGGCGCGCGACCGGCGTCGGCGAGGCGTGCATTCAAGCCATCGAGCGCCGACTGCGAAATCGCCAACAGCGGGTAGCCGTCGGCGAAACTCACTTCGTCTCCGGGCTGCGCGTAGGCGGGATCGACCGCGCGTCGCGCGTCGTCATCCATGTAGACGAGCCTCACCGGCTGCTGCAGGCATGCGCTCAGCCACGCATCGGCCGCCGGATCGACGTGCAGCGCATCGACCGTGCTTTTCCAGATCGACACCGGCGCGCGCTTCGCATCGGGCGATGGCGGCATGACATCCAAACCCGCGACGCCCGGCGCGGAGAGACGCAGGCCATCGCCTGCCGCTTCGGCGCGGATCAGCACCATCTCCGACACCTGTCGCGCGGTGACGAAGCGACCTTCGGCATCGACCACCATCCAGCGCCGATCGTGGCGTGGACCGCGCGGCACGATGTCGAGAGTTTCGACCGCGAGACCTGCGGCCGACTTCAGCGGATACAGATGCAGTGAAGACAGATGCATGCTGGCGAATCCTAGGGCGAGGCGCGATGGGCGTAGCTGAGCACGCGGGTGATCGTCCACTTGGCGCCCTGCTGGCGCCATACGATCGTGAAATCGGCCATGCCTTCGCATTGCCCACTGTCGAACTGGCAGAACCGGTGCGAGCCGCGGGCGATTGCGCCGAAATCCTTCACCGCGAACACCTGCAGCGTTCCCGGGATCAGCTCGCGACCGAAATGGCCGCAGACGTATTGTTTTGTATTCGCGAGCATCGCATCGCGAGTCCAGGTGACGCCGCCGGTGTCGTGATAGAACTCGACGTCCGGCGCGAAATAACCCGCATGCTTGTCGAGCTGCGCTGGATCGCTGCAGGCGTTGAAGGCTGCGAAGACTTCGGTATCGAGCGCGGAGATCGTGTCGAACAGAGGATCTGCGACCTGTTGAGGGGCTGCTTGTTCAGAGCCCGCCTGCGCGAGAAGCGGGCACAGCGCGACAGACAACAACAGGGGAAGCATCGACAGCAGTTTCATGGCGGCTCGGCAGCATGGGAAGGCGTGCCGCCAGGCACAGCGTCACGCACCCACGGTACACAGCCGCATCCGTGGCGGCAAGCCGGATCAGGGCTTGCGGTAAAGATGCACGAAACGGTCGGTCTTGCCTTTGATCGCGGGGTCGAACACGTTCCTGCTGCGGTCGTCGTCACGGTTGCGCAGGGTTTCGATGCTGCCCGCGAATTCGAGGCCATGCGCCTTGAAATCCTTGACCGCGAAAGTTTCCTCGATCCTGTGCAGCGTCTGCGCATCCGCCTTGCCGGTGCCTTCGCGCGCCGCGTGATCGACGATCAACAGCCGGCCGCCCGGCTTCAGCGCAGCGACGATCTGATCGATGAATTGCCCGGCATCGATCGCCGGCCAGCCGTCCTTGTCGTCGGCGACATAGAGGTCGTGATACGACATCACGATCAACGCACCATCGAGCGTATTCGCGCCCAGACCCAGCGCGTCGTTCGGCGCGATCGAATAGCGCACGTTCGCAAGGCGATTGCCGGCGAGACGCGGGCCGAGCCCCTTCTTCGCGAAACCGTCGTAGGGCTGATTGTTGATCAGCAGCACCTTGCCCTTCGCACCGACGATGCCGGACATGATCTCGCTGTAGTACCCGCCGCCGCCGAAGATGTCGGCGATGGTGTCGCCGCGGCCGAATCCCGCGAGTGCGAGTACGGCTTCGGGACGGTCGCGTGCATCGCGTGCACGGTCGTCGGCGCTGCGCGATGGCGCCGAAAGATACCGGGCGATATCGCCCCTGTCCGTACCGCCGGTGTGGGCGCAGCCCGCAAGTGCGGCGAACACGAAGATGAAAACAAGGATCTGCAGCGGACGCATGGCGTTCTCCGGCTCGGCAACTGGACTCACCATACGTGAGCGACCCGTCCGCCTGTCCCGGCCCGGAAGTCACGCGCCGGGTTGTCGCCAAAGCCTGCACACTCAGGTGCGGCTGTCTGACATCTGCGCTGTCTCATCCGATGAGACAGCGCAGATGTCAGAATGAGGCCATGCAGCTTTCCCAGAAACTCGCGATCCTGGCCGATGCGGCCAAGTACGATGCCTCCTGCGCCTCCAGCGGCGGCGACAAACGCGATTCGCGCAAATCCGGCGGCATCGGCAGCACCGAGGGCATGGGCATCTGCCATTCCTACACGCCGGACGGGCGCTGCGTGTCGCTGCTGAAGATCCTGCTCACCAATTTCTGTATCTACGACTGCGTCTACTGCGTGAACCGCGTATCGAGCAACGTGCGGCGGGCGCGCTTCACCACCGGGGAAGTGGTGCAGCTGACGCTGGATTTCTACAAGCGCAACTACATCGAAGGCCTGTTTCTTTCCAGCGGCATCATCCGCAGCGGCGACTACACGATGGAGGAAATGGTCGAGGTCGCGCGCAGTCTGCGCGAAGACCACAGGTTTGGCGGCTATATCCATATGAAAACCATTCCCGAGGCTTCGCCGGACCTGCTCGCGCTCGCCGGCCGCTATGCCGACCGCCTCAGCATCAACGTCGAACTGCCCACCGAAGCCGGGCTGGCGAAACTGGCGCCGGAGAAAACCATGCACGGCATTCACGCCGCGATGGGCGAACTGCGCTGGCGGATCGACGAAAGCAAGGAAGCTCGCGCGACGAAGGCAGGTGCGATCAAGCCCACAAGACGCGCCAGACCGCCGCGCTTCGCACCGGCCGGGCAGAGCACGCAGATGATCGTCGGCGCCGACGACGCGGACGATCGCAGCATCCTGCACACATCGCACGGCCTTTACAGCGACTACCGCATGCGCCGCGTCTACTACTCGGGTTTCAGCCCGATTCCGGACGCCTCCTCGAAGCTCCCGATCAAACCGCCGCCGCTGCTGCGCGAGCACCGCCTGTACCAGGCCGACTGGCTGCTGCGCTTCTATGATTTCAAGGTCGAAGAAATAGCGCCGGACAGCGCGCAGGGCGGCAGCGGGATGCTGGATCTGGACATCGATCCCAAACTGGCATGGGCGCTGCGGCATCCGGAACAGTTTCCGGTGAACATCAACACTGCGGCGCGCGAAACGCTGCTGCGGGTACCGGGCCTGGGTACGCGCAATGTCGACCGCATCGTCCTGGCGCGGCGCTACGGGAAACTGCGCATCGCCGACCTCGCGCGGCTGCGCGCGCCGCTGCAGAAAGTGCTGCCGTTCGTGCAGCTGCTGGATCATCACCCCCGGAAACGTCTGGACGATCCAACGACACTGCGCGCACAGCTGGCGCCGAAACCGCGACAGCAGGATCTGTTCGCGCCCGCATGAACACTGCTCTCTATACGGCAAGCGTCGAACCTGCCTGGGATCTGCATGCATGGCGCACGGCCGCACGCGCGGCGCTTCGCGCCGACATCGCCCCCGAAGACATCGCATGGGGCGGCGACGCACAGGCGAGTCTGCTCGCGGGGATCGATCTGTCGCATGCGGCACCTTTGCGCACAGCGCCGCACGTGCCAGCGTCCCTGTTCGAGCTGGCCGGCAGCGTGCTGTGCCATCACGATCCGCAGCGGCATGCGTTGCTGTACCGCATCGCCTGGCGGATCGCACAGGGGGAGCCGCATCTGCTAGCGCGTGTCACCGACCCGGACACCCGGCGCGCGGCCGAGCTGGCGAAAGCGGTCGGCCGCGATACGCACAAGATGAAAGCCTTCGTGCGTTTTCGCGAAGTTCCGGGCGAGGCCGATGCCTTCATCGCCTGGTTCGAACCGGATCACTGGATTCTCGACCGCGTCGCGCCGTTCTTCGCCCGTCGTTTCGTCGGTATGCGTTGGGCGATTCTCACGCCCTACCGCAGCGCTGCGTGGGATGGCACCTCACTCGCATTCGGCCCGGGCGCGCTTTACAGCGACGCGCTTCCGGACGATGCACGCGAGGATCTATGGCGGACGTATTACGCGAATATCTTCA
>JBIITV010000198.1:0-7072 GCA_044340325.1 Lysobacteraceae bacterium | reverse complement strand
GCAGAAATACTGGAAGCATTTGCCGGAAGCGCAGTTGCTGCCATCGTTGATCCAGAACGCCGGCCAACGCGTGCGCGACATGGCGGAGCGGGAAGCGCAGGCGCCGAAGCGGAAGATTCCGAAGCGTCGCGAACACGGCGACACCGGGTCGTGATGGTTCAGGGCTGGGTGCTCTGATTCGCCCCTGGCGCGCCATCAAGACGATCAGTATTCCGGCGACTTCAGACCCGCCGCCGCGCTACGCCAGATAACCGCCATCCACGGCCAGGCAGGTGCCGGTGACATAACCGGCAGCCGACGAACACAGGAACAGCACCGCCGGCGCGATCTCGTCGGGCTGCGCGCTGCGATGCATCGGAATGAGATCCGACATCATGCCCATGAGTTTCGGATTGGAGGTGATGGCCGAGGCGAACTTGGTGTCGGTCAGCCCCGGCAGCACGGCATTGACGCGGATACCATGGACCGCCAGCTCCTTGGCGAAGCCTTCGGTCATGTTGACGATGCCGGCTTTGGTCATCGAATAGACACCCTGTCCGTTGGCCGGCCGTTTCGCGTTGACCGAAGCGATATTGACGATGGCGCCGCCGCCCTTGGTCTTCATCCGTCGCGCGGCCTGCACCGTGGTCCAGAAATAACCGCGCAGGTTCACGTCGACGGTTTTCTGGTAGCTGCCCAGATCCATATCCAGCATCGGCCCGAAATACGGATTCGCCGCTGCGTTGTTGACCAGGATATCGGGCGCCTTTCCGGCCGCATCGAGCGCGTTGAACAGCGCTTCGATCGCATCGGGATCGCCGACGTGCAGGGCGTGCGCTTCGGCGGAGCCGCCTGCGCTGCGGATCGCATCGGCGACCGCTTCGCAGGCGTCGACATGGCGCGAGGTGCAGACGACGTGCGCACCGTGCGCGGCGAGCAGATGGGCGATGGCCTCGCCGATGCCGCGCGATGCGCCGCTGACCAGGGCAGTCTTGCCGGTGAGATCAAACAGAGGGTCGGATGTCGACATGAAAGGCCACACTGTGGAAGTAGCTAAGGTGAAAATCATCAGAAGCGCGCGCGGCGGCTTGCTATGCTGGCGAGACTAGCACAGCAACCAAGCGGGACACATGGACAAGAACGGACGACGCGTACTGATCACCGGCGCCGGCAGCGGGCTGGGTCTGGCCCTGGCGCACCGATATGCGCGCAGCGGCGCGCGGGTGGCCTGCGTCGATCTCATCGCGGATCGCAGCGAGGCCGCAGCGGCGGCGCTGCCGGGCAGCGGTCATCTCGCGCTGGTCGCCGATGTCGGCGACGACGCTTCGATGCAGGCGCTGCACGGCCGCATCGAACGCGAGTGGGGCGGCATCGACGTCTTGATCAACAACGCGGGCATCGCATCGGTCGGCTCGATGGTGGAGACCACGATGGAGGAATGGCGCAAAGTCCTCGACATCGATCTGGTAGGCGTTGTCCGCGGCTGCCGGCTGTTTCTGCCCGCGATGCTGGCCGCGCGCAGGGGGCAGATCATCAATACCGCGAGCTTCGCCGGTCTGGCCGGTGCGCCCGGGATGATGAGCTATGGCGTGGCCAAGGCCGCCGTGGTCGCGCTGTCGGAACAACTGCGTGCCGAGACCCATCACCATGGCGTCGGCGTGAGCGTGATCTGTCCGGCGTTCTTCCGCACCAATCTGCTGGAGACCGCCTTCGCCAGCGACAAGGTCAAGGCGAAGGTGCTGAAGCTGATGGACAACTCGCCGGATACGCTCGAAGGCGTCGCCGACAAGGTCTTCGCGGCCGCCGAGCGCGGCGACTTCATGATCATCCCGACCAAACGCGAACCGATGCGCTGGCGGATGAAGCGTTGGTTGCCCGGGCTTTATTTCAAACAGGTGCTGAAGCTCGCGGGGCAACGCACCCGCACCACGGACAAGCCTTGAGGCCAGCGGCCCGCGCGCTCAGCGCCGCTCTTTCATCGCCATCACCACGCCAAGGCCCGCCAGCAGCGACACCGCCGCAGTGCCGCCATAACTCAGCAGCGGCATCGGCACGCCGACCACCGGCAATAACCCGGAGATCATGCTGCCGTTGACGATCACATACACGGAGAAGGCGAGGCCGAGCGCGCCGGCGAGCAGACGCGAGTAGGTGTCGCGCGCTTCGCTGGCGATCCACAGACAGCGACCGACAACGAAGGTGTACAGCACAAGCACGGTCGCCACGCCGACCCAGCCGAACTCCTCCGACAGCACGGCGAAGATGAAGTCGGTGGTGTGTTCGGGCAGATAGTCCAGATGCGATTGCGAGCCCTGCCCCCACCCTTGACCGGTCCAGCTGCCGGAGCCGATCGCGATCTTCGACTGGATGATGTTCCAACCGGTGCCGAGCGGATCGGACTCGGGATCGAGGAAGGTGTGGATGCGGTCTTTCTGATACGGCCGCAGCATCCAGAACCACGCGACCGGCGCGGCTGCGGCGACGCTGGCGGCGGCGGCGGCGAACCAGCGCCATGGCAGGCCCGCGAGGAACAGCGCGAACGCGCCGCTGGCCGCGACCAGCATCGCGGTGCCGAAATCCGGCTGCAGCAGAATCAGTAGCGTCGGCACGGCGATGATGACGCCGGCGGTGAGCACGGTCAGCACGCGCGGCGGGAGGCGTTCGCGATGCAGGAACCACGCGACCATCATCGGCAGGCTGAGCTTGAGCACTTCTGCCGGCTGGAAATAGAACACGCCGAGATTGATCCAATGGTTGCCGTGCTTGCCCTGGCCGACGAACAGCACCGCCACCAGCGGCAGCAGAGACCCGGCGAATACCAGCGGGGTCACGCTGCGCAGCTGCACGGTCGGCATCCGCGACAGCAGCCACATCGCGGCGAGCCCCACGCCGTAGCGCGCACCCTGTGCCATGACCAGCCTCGGATTTTCGTTGCCGGCGCTGTACAGCACCGCAAGGCCCACGCCCATCAGCGCGATCAGCGCCATCAACAACGGCCAGTCGAGCGTGCGCGTGAACCGCAGGAACAGATCCAGCAGCCAGCGGGCGAAAGTTTTCATGGCGCGGGGGGCTTCATCGCGCGGGTTCCTGTGCGGCGGGCGGTGCCGTTACCGGAGCGGCTGGCATTGCGGCCGTCGGGGACGAAGCGGGCGGTGTCGCGACAGTTGACCCGGAAGGTTGCACAGCGCTTGCGCCGGTCACCACGTTCGCGAACGGGTTGGTCGCCAGCGCTGCCGCGATCACCGCAGGATCCTGCTCCGGCATCTTGCCCAGCAGCCACGCGTCCAGGATCTTGCGCGCGATCGGCGCGGCGGTACTGGCGCCATAACCGCCGCCTTCGACGACCACGGCGAGCGCGATGGTCGGGGCCTCGGCGGGCGCATAGCCGACGAACAGCGCGCGATGGCGCAGATGCATCGGCAGACTGCGCGGGTTGACACTGACGTTGCCGCGCCGGCTGACGACCTGCGCGGTGCCGGTCTTGCCGGCGATCCGATACGGCAAACCGATGCTCATCACGCGCGCGGTCCCGCCGGGACCGTGCACGGTGCGGATCATGCCCTCGCGCACCACCTGCAGATGCCCGGCGTTGTGGCTGATCGCGCGCGGCGCGGGCTGTGGGACCATCGCCCAGGGTCGATCGAAGTCCTCGCGCTGCGCGCTGACCAGGTGTGGCCGCCGCAGCAGGCCATTGTCCGCCAGCGCGGCGGTGCTTTGCGCCAGTTGCAACGGGGTGGCTTTCCAGAACCCCTGGCCGATGCTGGAAATCACGGTGTCGCCGGGATACCAGGGGCCCTGCTTCCTGGCGTTGCTCGCCTTCCATTCCGGCGATGGCAGGATGCCGCCGGTTTCGCCGGAGAGGTCGATGCCAGTGGGCGCGCCGAAACCGTACAGTGAGAGATATTCGTCGAATTTGCGGATGCCCATGTCCAGCGACAGCCGGTAGTAATACGTATTGACCGAGTCGCCGATCGCCTTGCGCGCATCGGTCCAGCCGTGGCCGCCGCCATGCGAATCCCGATAGCCGCGCTTCTGCCCGGGGATGCGGAACTCACCGGTCGATAGCACCTTGTCGTCGGGCGTGCGCAAGCCGCTGTCGAGGCCGGCGAGCGTGATCAGCGGCTTGAGCGTCGAACCCGGCGCCACGCCACCGAGCACATTGCGGTTGAACAGCGGCCGCGCCGGATCGTCCATGAACCTGCGGTAGTCGGTGTGCGAAATGCCGTTCACGAACAGGTTGGGGTCGTAGGTCGGCAGGCTCACCATCGCCAGCACTTCGCCGCTGCGCGGATCAATCGCCACCGCCGAGCCGGTGAGATCGCCGAAGGCGATGATCGCGGCCCGCTGCAGCTCGGCGTCGATGCTCAGGCGCAGATCGACGCCCGGCTTCGCGGGGATACGGCCGAGGCTGCCGATGATGCGGCCTTCGACATTGGTCTCGATCTGTTCGTAGCCGATCTCGCCGCGCAGCTTCGCGTCGTAGAACCGTTCGATGCCCGACTTGCCGGTGTGACTGAACGCGGCGGTCCCTTCGCCGAGCTTCTCCAGATCCTGCTTGTCGACGCGACCGACATATCCGATCACGTGTCCGAACAGATCGCCGTAGGGATAGCGGCGCGTGAGATATGGCACCAGTTCGACGCCGGGGTAGCGCCAGCGGTCGACCGCGAAGCGTGCAGCTTCCTCATCGTTGATGCGCAGCCGCAGCGTGACCGGCAGGAAACTGCGGGTGGCGCGGCGGGTGTCGTTGAAGCGGGCGATGTCCTCGGGCGTCAGCGGGATGATTTTGGCCAGCGATGCGACGAGCGCATCGATGTCGCCGGCTTCCGCCGGGACCACGTCGAGACGATACGCCGGCACGTTGTCGGCGAGCACCCGGCCCTTGCGATCGTAGATCAGGCCGCGGGCCGGCACTTCGGGCCGCTGCTTGACCCGGTTGGCTTCGGAGCGTTTGGCGTAGTCGGTGTGCTCCAGCACCTGTAGCTTGAAGTACCACAGCGCCAACCCCGCGAGCGCCAGCGCGACCGCGATGAAACCGATGGCGGCGCGGGCGCGGAACTGAGCGGCCTCCTGCGCGGAATTCTTGATGTAGCGGCGGCGCATCGTGTCGTGCCTATGTCTTCCGGCCCACGCGCAGGCCGTCGAGCAGCACGAACAGCGGCGGCCACAGCACCGCGCCGATCAGCGGCGTCCACCAATGCGCCCAGCCGCGGATGGGCTGACCGAAAACGAAATGCGCGGCGGTGACGATGATCAGATCGTTCAGCAGCAGGCCCGCGATCGCCAGCGCCTGCTGCGCCATCGGGAAGAACCGCAGCTGCGGCCGGAAGCGCTGCAGGATGAAGGTCATGACCGTGAGCCGCAGCGCCTGCTCGCCCAGCAGACTGCCGAAGGCGACATCGGCGAGCAGACCGATGCCGAAGGCCAGCCCCAGACCGACGCGTTCGTGGTCTTCGAGCAACCAGTAGGTCAGCACCAGCGCAAGCCAGTACGGACGCAGCGGCTGTAGCGGCGTCGGCAGCGGCAGCAGGCCGAGCAGCAGCGCGACGAAGAGACTGGCCGGAAACAGCCAGGGACGGCGCGCGCGGCTCATGGCGTGGGTCCTTCAGCCGCAGGCGCACCGGTGGCCGGCGCAGGCGCGGCAGACGTCACCGGCACCGGCGTCCGCGTGGCGCGCAGCAACAGCACATCGCGACCCCGGTCGAGCTGTGCGGCCGGCTTCAGATCGCCGACCAGGAAGGCGCGGCTCTCGTCGCGGCGCAGCCGGGTGATGGTGCCGACCGGGAAACCCGGCGGAAAGCGTCCGCCCAGACCCGAAGTGACGATGCGGTCGCCGACCTTGACGTCGCTGGACGTAGGCACATTCGCCAGTTCGAGGCGGTCGCCGCGACCGTAGGCGACCAGACGGATACCGTTGCGCGACACCGCCACCGGCACCGCGTGATCCGGATCGGTGAGCAACAGCACGGTCGCGGTGGACGGCCGCACTTCGATCACCTGGCCGATCAGCCCATCGGCGTCGATCGCCGCTTGTCCCAGGCCCACACCCTGGTCGGCGCCGATGTCGAGCACCACGCGTTGGCGGGTGGGATCGAGCGCGATGTCGAGGATCGGCGCGAGCTGCACATCGAGCCCGCCCTGCTCTGCAGCGCCCAACAGGCCGCGCAGCCGTGCGTTCTCCGCGGCGGCGGCCTGCAGCCGCGCGATGCGGGCGCCGCTGACCAGAAGCGCGTTGCGCAGGGTTTCATTGTCCTTCGCCAGTCTCGCGCGGGTGGCGGCATCGTCGCGTACGGTGTCGCCGAGCTTCGCCGGCAGACCGGCCAATCGCCACAGCGGCTGCACGATCACCTCGACATGGCCGCGGATCGAGGTCAACCAGCCGCCGCGATGGTCCAGCACCATCAGCGCGATCGCCAGCGCCAACGCGACCAGCAGCCGCAGCGTGCCCGCGATCTCGTCGGAGCGGTGTGCGGAAGGGCCGGCGTAGGAAGGCACGTCAGGGAATTCGGTCTGGAGTTCGCGAAAGAATCAGGAGGAACGACGTACCAGTCCATGGAAGAACTTGCTGTTTTCCTCACCTTGCGCATCGCACAGGAGGCGGCAGGTTGAAAGCAGAAAACTTGCCCCTCCCCGACCCTCCCCTTCGCCTACGGCGAACTGGAGGGAGCAGGCAACTTCACTCCGGCGAGAAGAACTCGTTACCGTGCATATCGACCAGCTCCAACGCACGTCCACCGCCGCGGGCGACGCAAGTCAGTGGATCATCGGCGATCTGCACATGCAGGCCGGTTTCCTCACTGATCAGACGGTCGAGGTCGCGCAGCAGCGCGCCGCCGCCGGTCAGCACGATGCCGCGTTCGGCGACGTCGGCGCAGAGCTCCGGCGGGGTCTGCTCCAGCGCCAGCTTGACTGCGCTGGTGATGCCGCCCAGCGGCTCGCGCAGCGCGTCCAGCACTTCGTTGGAGTTGAGCTTGATCATGCGCGGCACGCCCTCGGCGAGGTTGCGCCCGGAGACCTCCATTTCGATGACCGAGGCCTGCGGATAGGCGCAGCCGATCGTCAGCTTGATGCGCTCGGCGGTGGCTTCGCCGAT
>JBIITV010000186.1:0-7761 GCA_044340325.1 Lysobacteraceae bacterium | reverse complement strand
CGGATCGGCGCTGAAATACGCATCCACCGCCCAGCGCTCGGCCGGAATCTCGGTGATGCTGTCCCGTCCCTCGCGCAGGTTGGCCCAGAACGCATCCAGGTCCGCAGCCTGCGGATACGTACCGCTCAGCCCGATGATCGCGATCGGTTCGCGCCGCGCAGTTCTCCAAGTCCTCTTCTCATGCCGCGCACGCGAATGCCTCGCAGCAGGAATTCGAGCCGTCGATGTCGGTACTATCGATGTGGCCGTGCGCGTATCGCACCCGAGCCAGCGCGCGCTTACTTCCGGATACGCCTGCGCAAGGTAACCGGCCAGCTCTGACAGCGTCCGGTATTCGTACAGCAGTGTCTTCGACAGCGCGCCGTACGCCTCGCCAAGTGCGGCGTTCAACTGCGCCACCATGATCGAATCGATTCCGTAGCTCTCCAGCGGCTCGACGGCATCAAGCTGCTCCGGAGAGAGCCGCGTGACTGAGCCAAGCAGCGTTTTCAGCCTGAACTCAAGTCGCTCGCGCAGCTGGATGGGGTCGAACTCGGGTCGCACGCCCGGTGCGACCACTGCTTCGGGCCGCGCCAGTGGCGCCTGCAAACCGAATTGGTCCCGCAACCGGCGATGATCCCCGCTGAGTACCCATATCTGCGCATCATGGGTTGCCACCGCACGACGGAACGAGCGCATGCCGGCTTCCGTAGCCATCGGTGTGAAGCCGTAACGCTCATACGCACCCGTCTCGGTCGCCGCATCGACACGCATGCCACCCTCTCGCCACAGCGGCCAGTTGATGGACAGACTCCGACCTTGGCGCTCGCCAGCCTCGACCCGCCGGTGTCGCTGACCCATGTAGCCGTCCATGAAGGCGTTGGCCGCTGCGTAATCGGCTTGTCCGACATTACCGAGCGCGCCGGTGGTCGATGAAAAAGCTACGAAGAAGTCGAGCGTCAATCCGGCCGTCGCAGTGTCCAATGCAACCAGCCCGTCGACCTTGGCACTGAGTACTTCACGCAGCTCATCGGCCGTCTTCTTCAACAGGAAGCTGTCGCGGTTTACCCCGGCCGCATGCAGGATTCCGTCGATCCGCCCATGCCGATCGACAAGTGTCTCGACGAGACGCGCGACAGCTTCGCGATCGCCGACATCGACTGCATGACAGGAGATGGCTCCCACGATCCCATCCGGCCTGCGAGGTTCCCGGCGACCAACCAGTACAACCTGCGCTTCTGGAGCGTGCGCGACGATCTCGCGAGCAAATGCGTGGCCCAGCCCGCCGCCGCCGCCAGTGACGACATATACGCCCTGCGGCTTCCACGGCGTCGCTTCGCAGGCCACCGTGCGCTCCAGTGTCATCCGTGTCCAGCGGCGGCCGTCGGCGTCGTAGCGCAGCTCGCGCTCCGGCGCCGACGCCTCGGCGCCGAGCCAAGCTTCGAGTACGGCGGCGTCCACCTCTGCCGGCACCCGGATCAGCTGCGGGACGAGATGGGGGTTCTCGAGTGCCGCCGTCCGGAGCATACCGGCCGCGCCCTCGGCGCAACCATCATTGTCCTCTCGCTCCGCGACAACGACCTGCACCCGTGTCTTCTGCTGCAGTCGCGACTGCAGCAGATCCTGCAACAGCCTCAACAACGCATGCGCAAAGGCGCCAAACCGTGCGGCGTCATCGGAACCCGTCCGGTCCACGATCTGCACGGCTGCGCGTGCGCCAAGCGCGGCAACCGCGCGTGAGGCCACTGCCGATTCGAATCCGTAGAGCATGACGCGACGTTCGACCGTCGCGTCGGGTATGTCGGTCAACACGAGGCCAGGGCGCCACTCAAGGCCGAAGAGCAAAGGTTCTTCGGCGTCGGCAGGAATTGATACGCTCGCCGTCTCCAGCCCGCACAGCTCGACCAGGACGCAGCCGGCCTCATTGATGGCGCGAATGTCGAGACGGCTATCGCCCGCTGCGGCAATGCAGACCCAGCGGACCATGGATTCCGCGTACAGCCACGCCGCGCCCAGTGCCACTGGCTGCGAGACTGAAGTGCCGCGCCAGCGCGCATGCAGTGCCAACGCATTCTGGATCGCCTCGAACGGGTCCCCGCACGCCATTTCGATCAGCAGCTCCGCGCCGCTTGCGTGACAGGCCTGTCCATCGAGCATGGTGGGTAGCAGTCGTCGACGCAGCCCATCCATGTCCAGTCGCGGTTGCCTGGCCGTGGACAGCTCTACGGTGCCGCTGCAGAGCGCGTCGCCTGCAACGTCGATGCCGATGTCGAATGTCGCGCGTTCTTCGTCGAACGGATCGACCGAGATGTGCACCTCGCCATTCGCGTCTTCCCGATATTCGCCCCAACGAACGTCGCGGAACAAACATGCAGACGCCGGGTCCCGGCGGTTGGCGAGCGCAACGGCCACTCTTGCGACCTGCAACAACCCGAGCGGCGCAGGCATCCGCTCGAACGTACTGCTGTAGCGCAAACCGTCCACGTCGGAGGTGTTGCGGTGCACGAGCGGGTGCAGCGCATCCATGACATGGCGTTGCGGCGCCAGCTGCCCCAGACCCGGGTGCCAGTAACGCTCCGCCGCGAAAGGATAGGTTGGCAACGATGTACGTCGACGGGATCCGGGCGGCAGTACAGCCGCAAAATCCAGATCGATACCGGCGACAAACAGCTCGGCGACCGTCTCGAGCTGCAACGGCAACCCGCGCGCATTCGCATCACGGCACTGGGCGATGCATGCCTCGCCGCGGGCGCGTGCCTCGGCGAGCCCAGACGATGTACTTTCTCCGATGCGCGCGTAAAACACCCCGTCCGCAACTCCGGCTTCCAGCCATTTGCGCAGGCGCAGTGCGGCGTCGTGACGTCCCGCAGCGACCAGTGCAATCCTCCAAGGCCAGCGTTTGCGGCCGGTCAGCAGCGTGAAACCGACTGCCGCCCAGTCCAGCGCATCTCCCTTCTCGAATCTGCTCGCGTGGGCGTGCACCAGCTCGCGCAGTTGCCCCTCGGTACGCGCAGAAATGACGATGACTTGATCGGCAGCCTCAACAGCGACCTCCGGCTGGCGCGGCGGCGCCTCCTCCAACAGCAAATGCGCATTGGTTCCACTGACCCCGAAAGCGCTGAGTGCCGCATAGCGGGGGCCGTAAGCCGGCGCGGGCCATTCCTTCAACGCAGCGTTGACATAGAACGGGCTAGTGGAGAAGTCGATGTTGGGATTCGGATGCTGGAAATGCAGGCTTGGCGGCAGCCGCCTGTGACGCAGCGCCAGCAGCAGCTTCAGAAGTCCCGCGACACCGGCCGCAGCCTGGGCATGGCCGATGACGGTCTTGATCGAGCCGAGCGCACAACTGCCGACCGGCGAACCGTCGAAAGCGCGTTTCAAGGCAGCATGTTCGATCGGGTCGCCCAGAATGGTGCCGGTGCCGTGCGCCTCGACGAGCTGAATCTGGTGTGCCGCGACCCCTGCTCGCGCATAGACCTCACGCTCAAGCCGCTCCTGCGATACCGCGCTCGGCGCTGTGATCCCATTGGAACTACCGTCCTGATTGACGCCAGATGCACGGATCACGCCGTGGATGTGATCGCCATCTGCGCACGCGTCCGCCAATCGCCGCAGCAGTACGACACCAGCGCCCTCACCGGGCACGAAGCCGTCTGCGCGCGCGTCGAAGCTATGGCAGCGCCCACGTTCGGACATCATTCCGGCCCGGATCAGGGCTTGGTAATAGCCGGGCGTGACATGTGCATAGACGCCGCCCGCCAGCGCATAGTCGATCTCGCCCGAACGGAGCGCCTCGCAGGCCGTGTGGATCGCGACCAGAGAGGCGGAGCACGCGGTATCGATGACGATGGCAGGGCCATGGAGATCGAGAAAGTACGAGATCCGGGACGCCACCAACGAGCTGAGGTTGCCCCAGAGCGCTTGCGGCGGCTCGCTCCCGTTGAACAACTGCTCATAGTCGCCCTGCGCGCACCCGACATACACGCCTGCCGCTGATCCGCTCAGCGCAGTGCCTGCGTACCCGGCGTCCTCCAGCGCGTGCCACGCCTCCTGCAGAAACATCCTTTGCTGCGGATCCATGTAAGTCGCTTCTTGCGCGGAGATCGCAAAGAACAGCGGGTCGAACTCGTCAACCGCAACGTGAAAGCCACCGTGAATCGCGCGCGATGTGATGGTTGCGTCCACGGCAGCCCGCGGACCGCGCCGCTGATTGAAATCGACCACCAGATCGACGCCCTGCGCCAGCGCGTCCCACAGCTCGTCGAGCGACCGCGCGCTGGCGTAGGTACCGCTCATGCCGATCACAGCGATGCCGCCGTCTTGGGGCCGACCCGTCGAAACACTCAGCGCGTCGGCGGGCTCGCGAGCGGTGGACACGAGCGTCGCCGGCGTATCCGCCACTGTCATCGGTGGCGCGACGCGCGCTTCGATCTCGCTGCCCATCACGGTCAGCAGATGAGTACAGAGCCGGATGACACTGCTGTGGTCGAACAACGCAGTGTTGTCGAGGTCGATACCCAGTCGATGGTTCAGGCGTTGGGTGAACTGGATTCCGGTAATCGAATCGATACCGTAGTCGGCGAATGATTCGTCCTGGCGGATCGTGGCTGGCGGCAGGTTGAGGCATTCACCCAACACGGCAACGATTTCCGCCGACAGACTGGCGCGCAATGCTTCGGTGGCGGTGCGGGTCACGGTAGCGGTCGGCGTTGCGGTGACGCTTCCGGCGGGTACCGCATCGGCAGCGGAGGAGGCCCGAATTTCTCGCGGTATGCGGATCAAACCGTCGCTTTCCGCACAGTAGAGGGCGTGGCCGTACCGGTGCCCGGCCTCTTGCGACACGACCGGCGCGCGGAAGCCATTCCGCCTCAGGGCGCGGGCCCAACTTGGCGGCGACAGGCAGGGGCTGCCGCGCACACGCAATGCCTCGTCCTCCGACAGCCACCAACCGGTCGTCAAGCCGAATGTGACATGTGCGAACAATCCGCCGCCGTCCACGAGCTCGTTGAGCATCAGCACGCCGTTCGTGCGCAAGAGGGACTTTGCATGCCGCAACGTCCGGTCTATGCTCCGGGTAGCGTGCAGCACATTCGCAGCCAGCACGATGTCGTAACTTCCTACGTCGAACCCCTGCGCTGCGACCGGCCGCTCTACGTCAAACAACCTGGGCGTTACGAACGGATACTGCGGCCGATATTCACGTTCGGCATGCGCGAGGAACGCCTGCGAAAGGTCGGTGTACGCGTATTCCGCGATAGCCCCTGGATAACGCAAGAGCCGCTGCAGGACACCGGCAGAGGTTCCGCCGGTACCCGCCCCGATCTCAAGGATTCTCAGGTTTTTCCCGCCCGCTTCCCTGTGCAGACGGGTCTCGACATAGGCCGCGATCGCATCCGCGAGCTGGGCATTGTAGAAGTCGGCGCGCGGGTTACCGCGATAGATTCCCTCGACGAGCGCCAGGGAACTGCCCTTGAAAAGTACGTCGGTTGCGACCCTCTTCCCGGTCAGAATTGCAGGCAGCGCACGCATGGCGGCGTCGGCCAGGCGGATATGGGCGCGCATCTCCGAGGCGTCAGCCTGCTCGATCCAATGGCACCACGCCAGCCACGGGTCGGTGTCGGAATGCGGGGACTTGCGTACCCAACCGTCGGCGCGCTGTACAAGGCGGTCGGCCTCCTGCATACGCAGCAAACTTTCCTGGAGCCACCGCAGATGGCGTGGATGCACCGCTTCGGCAAGGTTTTCAAAGGGTTGCGGACGTGACGTAAACTTGAACAGCGCCTCAAGCTCATGCCACAACAACTCGGCAATGTGGGCGTCCAGCCGCTCGCTGTCGAGCCGCTGCGCTTCGCATGCATCGGATACGGGCGCGATCGCAGTCCAGCTGGCCCGAACGACGTCGACGCAGGACGGTGCGCACGCCGGCAGGAAGGCGAGCTGTTCCTCGATATCGATCGGATGTTGGCTCACGTTGTCACTCCGATTTCCTGCAATTTCTACAGCGTAACCGCAAGCCGCTCGGCTGGCAGCACGATCAATGCGCGCACTGCCGCCATCTGGCGGTCGGCGTCGCGTCCTGGGTTGCGTTCGTCGACGATGATCGAGCGCGAACGTGACGCCTGTTCGCTGTTCGCGCCGAGCCGACGGTGCAACACGGCCGTCGCCATCGGATCGCGGACGGATGAGCCGACGGGTCCCGAACGGATGGTCGCTACGAAATCGAGTTCACGGGCTTCGAGTGCTTTGGCCACGGCACGCGCCTGGAACACGCCGCAGCGCAGTCGTCCGCGAAGCGCTTTTTCGTCGTGATCGGATAGGCGGGCGCCCGTGCGCAGAGACGCGACCGAACTCAGCACACCACGCACAGTCTCGGCGAGATCGGGCTCGGCGAGTACGCGAGCGACCTCACCGGCATCGTCCCCGTCGACGACATTGAACGCCGGTCCGAGCGCTGCTGTCGCATCGGACCCGACAACATGTCGGGTGCGCACCCACACGATTCGCGCGTTCCGGTAGAGGATCATCCACTCGCACCAGTTGCGCACGACATCGGTCAGTTCGCCAATCAGGATGTAATGACCACCGGTGCGGTACTCCGGTTCGGCCTCGGCGATCTTGAGCGGCAGCATCCTCGATACAAACCATTGTCCAGCACGACAGGCATATGCGCCCACGGTCTGGCATAGATGAGCCACTGCATCGAGCGCCTCTACTGCCGTACCGGAATCCCAATCGACGATGCGTCGACGCCAGTGCGGATGTTCATCGAGCAACGCTTCGAAAACGTCATGCAACGCCAGTTGTGCGGGCGACGGCGACTCGTCGCCGTCAACGATCTCCACGCGGCGGGTAAGCAGAGTCCACGCGATCGGTGCCTGACCTTGACCCGCAGCGTCCAGCGCCTTCATGGTGAGGAAGCAGGCCACCGCTTCATCGGTCGAATCGTCGTCCGGGCCACCGGATTCCGCTGCGAGCCAGATGACGTGTTTGAGTGAGCGGCCGAGACGACTTGCGGCTGCGGCGGCATCGGCGGCATCGGCGAACTGGAACGTGCCGTGATAGCGGTGGCGCAGGGCTTCGATCTGCGCATGATCGGCGCCGACCAACAGGACGGGGCCTGCGAGCGTTTCTGTAGTCTCGAATGCGTCCGCGCCAAGCGGGTCCCAGATCGGCACGAACATCGACGTTGGCTGTGGCTGTATTTGCTGCGGTGGCGGCTGCGGCTGCATTTGCTGCAGTGGCGTCAGCGGTGGCGCCGCAGGTACACCCGGTACCACTGTCTGCAGCTGTGGAACGGTATCCACCCAACACCGCTGTTGAGCGAACGCATAGGTCGGCAGGCTGATGCGCGCGGGCGGCGTTCCGGCGTACAGGGCATCCCAATCCATCGCCAGACCCTTCACCCACAGCCCCAGCAGCTTGCCGTACTTGCCCTTGCGCACCCACGTCGACACCGCCTGATGCAGGTCCTCGTCCGCATCGAACGCCGCCAATGCGTCCTTGTTCCGCTTCACCTGCCCACGGTACAGCGCCACCCCGGCGCGGCCCTCCACGTAGCCCGCAAGCGTCGCGATCGCCTCCTCGATCGTGCCTGCCACCCAGCCCAGCCGCTCCTCCATCGCCTCACGGCCCACCTGCAGCGTGTACGCGATACTCCCCAGCGCGTCGTCGCCATACCCTCCTGTGCGCAGCGCCACCAGCAGTCCCGACGCCTGCGCCTGCAACCGCTCTTCGCTCCGCGCCGACAGCACCAGCAGCACCGGACCGGCCGGCACCGCCGGC
>JBIITV010000243.1:0-3493 GCA_044340325.1 Lysobacteraceae bacterium | reverse complement strand
AACTCGGGTGTCAAACCGAACTATGTGTTCGTGCATGCCGGCGGGCAGCAGCAGGCGGAGCTGAAGGAAGGCGGGCAGATCCGCTACAACGGCGGTTACACCTACAACACACCGCAGATTCAGGCCCTCAACGGCAGCGGCAACTACGCCGCCGGCGGCGGCATGGTGGCGGTGCAGCAGGGCGAAACGCTACAGTCGTTGGCCCAACGCGTCTACGGCAACAGCAGCCTGTGGTATGTGCTCGCCGATGCGAACGGCTTGTCCGATCCGAATGGCCCATTGATCGCCGGCACCCAGCTCAGAACGCCGCAGGTCAACGTCAACAGCAACGACGCCAACACTTTCAGGCCGTACAACCCGAGCGAAGCCATCGGTTCGACAACGCCGGGTCTGCCTTTCATCACGCCGCCGCCGAAGCAGAGCTGCAACGTGCTCGCGACGGTGTTGATGGTGGTGATTGCGGTGGTGGTGACGGTGTATACGGCGGGTGCGGCGGCGGGCGCGCTTGGCAGCGCTGCCACGGCAACCGCTTCCACAGCGACGGCTACGATCACTGCCGGTACGACTGCCGCAGCGGCAACCGTTGCTGCAGGTGGCGGCATCGCAGCCACGATAGCGACCGGCGCTGCAGCGCTTTCCGGTACGTTCGGCCTGACGGCTGCGGTGGTTGGCGGTGCGGTGGGTGGCCTTATCGGCAGCATCGCCAGTCAAGCGGTCGGCAGCGCATTGGGCGTGAGCAGCTTCAGTTGGCGCAATGCAATCGTGAGCGGTGCGGTAGGCGGTGTCTCCGCAGGCTTCGGTGCGTTGGCAAGCGCCGGCAGCCTTGGGTCTACGCTGCAGAACGTCTCCTGGGCACGTGCGGGCGCACAGGCGGTCACAAGCCAGGTCACGAGTTATGCGGCCAGCAGGCTGGTCGGTGCCGAAGCGAGCTTCAGTTGGAGGTCGATCGCCGCAAGCGCCGTGTCGGCGGTCATCGGCTCCACCGTGACGCCGAGCGTGACATCCGCGCTCGGTATCAGATCGGCGTTCGGAACGGACTTCGCGTCCGGTGTCGTCGGCGGTGTGATCGGAGTCCACACGCGCCGCGCGTTCGGATTCGAAGACCGGATCAACTATGGTCAGATCGTTGCAGATGCGTTCGGAAATGCCACCGCGAACGCGTTCATAGCGGGTATGAAGCAGAAGGCGATTGCGGATACTCGTCAGCGAAGGTTCGGCGATATCGTGACGCGCTTCGAACAGCAGGGCGCTGCGCAGGGCATGACTGCAAAGAGCATGATTCAGCACCTGGCGCTGGACGTGGACCCCGAGGATGCGGCTGCGTTGATTGCCGATACGATTGCGGCAAGTTCAGGGAAGACAAACCTGAGCGGTCAACAGAATGAAGCCTTGACCCGCCGCTATCTCGGCATGGTCGCGGACGAAAATGGTGTTCGTCCATCCGCAGCCGAGCTGGAGAAGAGTGTCGAGTTCCTGAAAAGGCAAGGATACTTCCGCAGAGCCAAGGTGATTGTCGGGCAGCCGGAGACTATCGCGCCGCCGCAGGAAAATCTCGATACGCAGCAGACTTCAAGCGAAACGACCGATCAGCTTGCCGAGATCGAGGCATTCGATCGAGCTGAAAAGCACCCTGTGCTGGGCCTTTCAGCGGCCGATCAATCTGCGGCTTGGGTAGGCGGAACGGCGAAGGAAATTGCGGGCGCCATCGAGAACCATCCATGGCTGAAGTACTCGCTGATCGGTCTCGACGTTGCCGCTGGACCCGCTATGTTTGCGGTTCGCGAGGGCTTTTCCGCCTCGCCAGCTGGTCAGTGGGTCCAGGCGCAGCAGGCAAATGCGATCGGCAGAGTCGCCGATGAGTACGTTGCGAAGCCCGGTTACAACGCCACCGACTCGACTGATGCAGCCGTCGGCATCTTTACGGTGGGCATGCTGGCGATCGGTGGGGCATGGGCTTGGGCGAAAGCTACGAGCGGTCTGGGCAGAAAACTCGATTCGCTCGAAGCGCGGTTGCGTCGGGAGGAGCAGAACGTCAACCTTGATTCCGAGGCGGGTTATCCGGGTCCGCTTCGCATCACCCGCGCTCATCAACTCGCGGACGGCCTTAACGAGACCTATCGTCGGACCGGTCGTATCGATCCGAAATTGCTGCGCCAGTTGACGGAAGAGTCGACGCATGAATTGCGCCTGCCCGATGGCTCACTGCCCAAGCAGGTGACGCTCGGCCCCAGCAACTATGGAGGTAGCAAGACATTCTACCGAGACAAAGCTCGCGAGAACGGCGGCTACTGGTTTGGAATGGATGACGACGTATTCGATAAGCTGGGTCATGGTTTGAGCAAACAAGACGCGTTCGACCTGCAGTGGTCGGTGAACAAGCAGTTCGTGGACAACATGGTTGAACGAGGAATGAGTTTCCGTTTCGAAGGTTTCAATCGGCAACAAATCCAAGCTTACGGAAAAGGTTTCACCTTCAATGAGATGACGACGTTGAACAACTATGTGGCAAGTGGCAAACTCGTCTGGAATGGCAGTGCTTATGTCCCTAGGGGGCCGTGATGGATGAGCTTGTGAAATCCGTGTCCGAAGTGTTCGGCCCTTTTTTGCACGAAAATGGTTTCGTGCAAACTTGCGCGCTATCTGTCGATTCCGGTGAACATCTTGTCTTCGTCAACTCAGCGATGAAGATCAGATTTTCACTCGGCGTACATGACAGGATCGAAGAGGTGACGGTGACGCTGGGTGAAACGACTGCGCCCGATAGCGATGGAATGTGGCATCCATTGGCATATGCGCATTCACCTTCCGATCCTTGGATGCATGTCGGCGATTTCATTCCGCCAATGACTGACGAAGAATACGACGCCTGGGTGCTCGCAGAATTCCAGAAAAATGGACCAACGGTGATCAAAGCGCCATCACTCCATAGTGAGCTGGTGCGGTATCTGCGTGAAGTCGAAAAGTACATACGGCCGATCAATGCGCGGTTTCGAGCCGATCTGAGGTCAAGTCCATAAGGCGCCGGACGGCGCTAGGACATTGGCGGCGCCATCGTTCATAAAGCCACGGGTGCGGCCTGTGGCCTTGCCCGGGCTACGCTTTGGCGTCACTGTCGATGATCCGCCGTCTGCCGTGCGATATCATCCGCCCATGACCGACATCCTCCTCTCCACCCTCAACGCCCGCTATTCGCACGCCTCGCTCGGTTTGCGCTATCTGCGCGCGAATCTGGGCGAATTGCATGGCCGCTCGGAGATCGCGGAATTCGTGATCGGGCAGAAGACCGAGGAGATCGTCGAGAAGATCCTCGCTCGCAGCCCGCGCATCCTCGGGCTGGGCGTCTATATCTGGAACGTCGAGGAAAGCACGCGGCTGGTGGCGCAGCTGAAGGCGGTGGCGCCCGAGATCGTCATCGTGCTGGGCGGGCCGGAAGTGAGCTACGAGGTGGGTGAGCAGCGGATCTGCGCGCTCGCCGATTACGTCATCACCGGCT
>JBIITV010000001.1:0-85104 GCA_044340325.1 Lysobacteraceae bacterium | reverse complement strand
AAGCGGAGGCGCCGGCGGGTTTCAAGGGCATTGAGTACACCGTCGAGACGAACGGCGGCAAGAAATACAAATGCGAAATTCTGGAGCCGTCGAAAGCGGGCAGGGCTCTGAGTTTCGGCATGAACACCGGTGGGGACGCCATGTGCACAGAGTTCGCAAGCACAGGCAAGGGGCAAGGTCGACGAAATGCGAGCCAAGCCGCTGGCAGAACCCCCACGACACAGCCATCCGGCGGTGCTGCAGCGAATACCGAAGCAGCATCGCCTGCTGCCGTCAGCAGCAAGACCGCCAAAAAAATCTCTACGGCGATCGGCGAGGAAGTCGAGGATTTCGTCGTCACCAAACAGGAAGAAGTGGAGGCGCCGGCGGGTTTCAAGGGCATCGAGTACACCGTCGAGACGAACGGCGGCAAGAAATACAAATGCGAAATTCTGGAGCCGTCGAAAGCGGGCAGGGCTCTGAGTTTCGGCATGAACACCGGTGGGGACGCCATGTGCACCGACTTCACTAAAGGATCGAAGGGCAAGGGAAAAGCCAACCAAGCCAGTTGCAATGCGCTGTTGCGCGCCGCCGGGAAGTGCACGTGATCTTTGGACCAACAGGTTGCTGAAAAGCTGCTGTGACAGGTGTTTCAGCAGGCCGCCAAACCATCTTCCAGTCCAAGAAATGCTTTTGTTGAAATGATCGCCATAGCATCGCGACGCAAGGCCACAACGCTGGCGAGCAATCGTCGGCGTTTTTCTTTGCGTGCTTTTCTTGCCGGGCTCGCCGATCAGCGGCTGCTGTGAGGATGCGTTCCACGCCTCAAGCGAGTCTTCAACATCGACGTGAGCACCCGCCTCCATTGTGGTGGCGCGGTACGCATCGTTTCCAGCATCGAAGAATCCACCGCGATCCGCGCCACCCTCGACCACGTTGAAAAGCAAGGTGCGCTGGAGGAAACGCACTACCGGCCCGCAGCGCGCGCACCGCCCGCTGCGGCCGCGTGATGGCCCGCCGCTGTCCTGAGCGCAGTCGAAGGGTCGAAGACGAAACCAGCAGAACTCGATGCGGCAACGATCCTGCAGGGCTGCGCTCGGGCCACTGTCGGGGATCACTGGAAATAGGCCGCAGACTGCGCGGGTGCGTCGCCCCGCAATGCCGAAAACCCACGCGCGGAACCCCGATCCGCGCCAAAGGAGTACCCAAGCCGCCCCTTGTGCGGCCGCAGCCTACCCGGCAAAATACCGAAAAGAGCGTTTGAACTTCCTATACGAATTCTGGAGTTCCGTCGCTTGTTGGAGCAGCATGATCTGGTCGCACAGATGCTGGCAAAGCTGGACAGTTACCTGCAGGATCGGGGACTGCTACTGAAGCTCACGCGCGATCCGGACTTCAGGACACGCTGCGGCATGCATCGGAGGGATCGACCTCGACTACTGCACTGAGGCTCCACGCTGATCAGGTGAGGGTGCTTATTTTACTTTGCGGACAATTTCATCGGATCAAGGAATACACAGGGAATGCTAAAGAAATTTATTGTTGTCATTTTAGCAGTGGCGTCAGCCATTGTTGTACTGCTCGGCGCAAGCGGCGGTAATCGGCAACTTGAAATTTCAAATGCTTACGTCACGGGGCGTGTCCTTGACTTGGCGGCGCATGCGGATGGAGTTGTTGATGTCGTGAAAGTGGAACGCGGGGATCACGTAAAACGTGGAGATTTACTTCTAGCACTTGATAGTGAACGAGACACGAAAGCGATTCATCAGCGAGAACAAGAGCTTCGTGTTTCG
The DNA here is from genome assembly GCA_044340325.1 of Lysobacteraceae bacterium. Classification (GTDB taxonomy): domain Bacteria; phylum Pseudomonadota; class Gammaproteobacteria; order Xanthomonadales; family Xanthomonadaceae; genus Lysobacter_I. The sequence continues at coordinate 83,332 of JBIITV010000001.1, read as the reverse complement.
CTCAAAGAAGAGTTAACCACCTGTCTTGCCATCGAAATTGCTAGTCAAACTGTCAGCGGCGCTCAGGCCAAGATTGAATCATTGAGAGAGCGTGCCGTACGAGTGAGAAAGTTAACGCAAGTTGGCGCAGCATCAGTTGATGAGTTGCGCTCATTGGAACTTTCTTTACAACAAGAGATTATTTCCGCCGAGCAGGAAAAGCTAAGACTCACCAGGATAAAGGCAAGTGATCATGAACATTTGATGGATCGTCCATCCATTCGACTTGCCGCCAACAACCTTCGTGAAGCGTTCCACCGAAAGCACATGAACGAACTGCGCGCACCATTCGATGGTTATGTCTATGAGGTCCTCGGTTTTCCAAGCGCATATGCTCGTGCAGGTGAGTCACAAGTGGTTTTTGTTCCATCGGAACGACCAACTGTTGAGGCAAATGTTTTGGAATCAGAACTTAAGTTCATCAAGCCTGGTTTACGTGTCACGATTGTCCCAGATGCTTCTAAAGAACGTGAGTCTATTGAAGCGTATATTCATTCAATTGTTCCTTCGTCGGCTGCTACGTTCTCCAAACTTCCGCGCAATAACGTCGACTCGAACTGGATTAAAGTTTCGCAGCGAGTCCCTGTTCTGATCAGCTTGCTTGATAGCAAGAGCAAGACCGAGCTGCTCCCCATTGGAACATCAGTCACGGTGCTGATTCCAAAAGAATACACGTCAGCGGATCTGGTAAATGTGGCAAAAACGAAAGCAGCACGAGAGATAGTGCCTAATACTTTCTGGGTGTCTGAATACAAAAAAAAGCTCGAGCAAATTGTTGGTAGCGAAACCGAAAGAGCGGCAAAAGCCCTGTCAGGTCGCTGCAAAGTATCGAGCTAGAATTCGTCATGTCCACGATGCTAAAGGTTTTTGCGATTTACACGATCGTCTTTACGCAGATGCTAGATACAACCGTTGCCAATCTGTCGTTATCTAACATTGCCACCAGTCTTTATATCGACGTGTATCACAGCGGATGGATAATGACCTCATTCGGGACAGGGCTCGTTATCTCATTTTCCCTTGGGAATCTGTTGGGAAAGGTTTACTCAAATGACAGTGTCCTGGTTATCGGCGTAATCGCTTTTGTCATTGCGTCTTTGGGCTGCGGCTTATCAACTAGCGAAATCGAGTTTCTGATCTGGCGGTTTGTTCAAGGGCTAGGATCGGGCATTGCAGTAGTGGTTTCACAATCGCACCTGTTAAGAATACTCGGTGAATCAAGAAGAACTCTGGCACTCTCTCTGTGGGCAAGTGCATTTTCCCTTGCTCCTGTAATCGGACCCATAGTGGGGGCAATCATCACTGAGCATCTGTCTTGGCGTTGGTTGTTTCTGATTAATGTCCCACTGATGGCGGGTAGCTTGTTAATTTTACTCCCAGCGTTCTCTCTCACTCGTGCGGAGAAAGTGCAGACAAGATTACCTTTTTTGACGCTTTTTACCTTCGCTGCGCTTGTGGCCTCTACACAGTACGTTCTCGACTTTGGCGAACAACTTGGATGGCTTGATGCGCCATCGATCCTTAGCGCAATGGTTATCTCGGCCATTTCGCTGATCGCTTTCATCAAGGCAAATAATCGGAATCAACTCTTCAACTTCAATGTATTCAGAGACATCAATTATGCTGTTGCCACCTCAATTTCCTTTTTAGGTAACGGATTGCTTTTTGCTTCATTGGTGTTTCTGCCGATATGGATGCAGCGTGATTACAACATGCCGATATTCGAAGCGGGCCTCATCGTCTCCGTTGCTAGCGGCGTCGCCGCCATTCTCACTCCATTTCTTGGAAAATACCTAGCTTCTCGCTGGTTTGGGATAGCTGCAATCTTCAGCCTTTCCATAACATCGATCTCATTTGTTCTAATGAGCAGGTTTTCCTTGGAAGTATCCACTGACTACATGATATTCAGCCGCGTCATCGCAGGGCTTGGTCTGGCCACTTTTACGCTTCCACTCGCAGCATTAGCCCTCAAGAACATCGACGCCTCTAACATGGTAAATGCCAATGCAATAGGGCTGATGCTGAGGGTTGTGTTCGCAAACGTTTTTGTTGCTGTTGGTTTCACTGCATTTAACCATATTCGTCGATTCAAGGAGCTAGACTTCCTGTCTACACCGGACCGACTCACAATCCTTAAGTACCACGCTGGCGTTCCCGATGGTGTTTCCAGCTACCTGTCCCATTATTTCAGTACGGGCGCGCTGACTAACATGTTTTTGTTTTCCGCCATTGCCTTTGCCTTGTTTGCAATAGTGGTCACGCCGGTGGTCGTCAGGATATCTAGATAAGGATATCAATGGCGAGCCCCTTTGTAGGCCAAGCTATAAGTACCGAGCCAGCGTAGACATTTTGTTTAACGGAGTAGTAATAATGGGAAAAAAGCGAGCGGTACTTTTTCTTGAGCCTATGAACCATGTGCTCAAGGTTGTTGAAGCAGCACATAAAGAAGGGCTGTTGCCAATTTGCGTTCACAATCTACCGTTGTCGACACGTCCTCCCTATGGTGGAGCGGTCGAGCTGTTTGACGCCTCCATTGCAATTGATTCATGGAGAAACATCCCCGCCATGGAAGCGGCGTTTGAGAAACTGTCGGCGCATTATGAGATCGTAGGCACCTACTCAGCCGCTGAGATTACTTTGATTTGGGAAAGTCAGATCCGGGCGCGACTTGGGCTGCCATCGAATGGGCCCGCCTTAATCACCGACACCTTGGACAAGCACTGCGTTCGGAAAACATTGCAACGGCATCAGCTTACCTCGTTGGCTTGTTTTGACCAAGAAGAGGTCGGTCGTTTTACGAGTTGGCCAGACGGACTGATTGCCTATTTCAAGCCGAGGAATGGTTCAGCCAGTGCCCACGTTCACCGCTGTATTTCAATGGAAGATTTAGAACATGCCAAGAAAGCATGGGAAGCACAGAGCGAAACGACACTCGCACCATTGAAAGAATACATCCATTCAGATCGTGGATTCTTTCTCGAGCAGGGTGCTATCGGTGAGCTCGTTTCACTTGAGGGTCTGAACTTTGACGGGCACTATACGGTTCTTGGGTTAACTTCTCGTTCCGTATTGGCCGAAAACCCTGTGATTGAGATGGGAGCCTGCTTTCCATACCAACACCCGCACTACGACAGAATCGTCGAGAAGGTCACGGCAATCCATAAAGTGCTTGGTATCAAACACGGGGCAACACATACAGAAGTGATTGTAAGTGACGATGGAGTAGTGGAGCTTGTTGAACTCAATATTCGATTTGCCGGCGCTGATCTCCTGATGCTCATAAATTTCGCACTCGGCATCGCTTTGGAAAGTCAGTTGCTTGCACTTGGTTGTGGGCGCCCTCACGACAAGTTAGACATGGCAACAGGAAAATTTGCAGCGGTTCAGTACTTTCTTGCTCCGGAAGGAGAGGAAATATTTGAGGCTATTGAGTTCCCAGAGGGGCAAGTCGTATTCGAGCGAGTAATAGCACAAGCTGGAGCGAAACTTTCAACAAAGGCGAACCAGGAGGGATTCATTGCGGCATTTATTGCTGTCGATGACGAATACGCAAATCTACTGATCAAGGTTCTTCGGCTGCGCTTGGAAACGAAAGTCAACCGGAAGGCTCTTGGCGATCAGAGAAACAATCGCGTGATACTAAGGTAAAGGAAGTTTGTTCTTTGATGTTGCAAATAGACCAAAGAGCGCTGAATCACGGACGTTATGTTGTTGGAATGGCGACTTCCCGGCAATAACCGCCTAACGGAATATCTGATTTGCGTCGAACCTCAGCAAGCGGGTTCGACGTACAGTTCTCGAAAGCGCTACGCAAATGGCATGCAGCGAACAAAGCGAGCCGAATAGCCGGGAGAGGCATCGAGCAAATAAGGTCTGGCGAGATTTGCGTTTCAGGAGGTGCTGCAGCTTGGGTCGATGGGTTTGGCCTCGAATACTGAACTCAATTTCGACTCTGAATCAGGGCGGAATATCCGCCTGATATTCGGACTCAGATTGGATTTTATATTCCGCATATAATTTGACCCGCCTTGAAAAATCGAAACCGAATAGTCACATTTTTTTACGGAGTGCGCGAGCAATGATTGCGAGTGAGCCAACTGAACTGATAATTAACGATAGCTTTGTTGAACTGCCTACTCTGGTTCCACATGCTAAGACGTTTTTGAAGCTTGAAGGGCACTCCTTAACGGGCTCCATAAAAGTCAAAGTAGCGATTTCGATGCTGGAGCAACTCGAAGCGGCGGGGAAGTTGCAATCAGGAGGATCAGTCATCGAAAGTTCTTCGGGCAACCTAGGACTCGCCCTCGCAATGGTGTGCTCGGTAAAGAACTATCAATTTACATGTGTCAGCGACCCCAATATATCTTCTCAAACCGCCAAAATGATTAGGGCATATGGCGCCAGGCTGATCATCGTCGAAGAGCAAGACGCCAATGGCGGATATTTAGGATCGCGTATTAAATTGATCAGGGATCTCATGGCGAAAAATCCATCCCTGGTTTGGACAAATCAGTATGAGAATCACCACAATGTTCGCGCGCATTTCGAATTTACTGCGCCGCAATTACTTAAGTCAATTGGGAAAATCGACTTTCTATTTGTCGGGGCCGGAACCACCGGGACGCTTGGAGGAGTTAGTCAGTTTTTCCGATTACATTCTCCAGCGACGACTGTAGTCGCTGTCGATAGTTGTGGTTCGGTTACTTTTGGAAAAGCACCAGGTAAGCGCTATATTCCTGGTCTGGGGACGAGTCAGCCGCCTCTCATCCGCCGAGAGAGTGACTTCGATGATTTGTTAATGATCGAAGAAAGTGATACGGTTCAAATGTGCCATTATTTGGCGAAAAGAGGACTCCTTTTGGGTGGCTCAACAGGGACGGTTCTCTGTGCAGTTCACCAATACTCCTCACTTATTCCGAAATGTGCAGTTGTTGCCGCCATCTCTCCAGACTTCGGTGACCGCTATGTCGAAACGATCTACAATTTCGACTGGGTAAAAAGCCACTTTCCAGAGCTGCCACTGGAACAGCTGGGGTTGTCGCTACCTGCGTCAAGGGTTTTCACGCAATCACAAGCCGGGAAAATGCAACAACTTGCAGGCAGTTGAAATGTAAGCGCCCGTCTGCGGAACCAATTTCAGCTGATACGCGCCTTGTGGAAGTTAGCGCCTGTTCTCGTAGGAGCATACGCAAATGAAATCAAAACAGCATCGTGAAAAGCACGCCTTGATGGTCGGCGCGGCGACAATTCACATGGGCCTGCCTGATTGATATGTGGAGCCTCAGTCGGCGTGTTCGACGTTCAGTTCTCCAGGCGTTACAGCGGTTAGCGATCAGCATCTGAAGCAAGCCGAGTAGCGACGAGAGCCATCGATCAACAGGAATCAGGCGGGGTGTTTACGCTTCACAAAACGCAGCGGCTCCCATCGGCAGGTTTGGCCTCAACTGCTGCACTGAGGTTCGCTAATCAAGCAGATTTAATGGAAAACCAAATGTCTCGGCGATCGATCGCTTGAAAAGCAATACCTTGCAAAAGCGTGCGCGTCACGTGCCTGAATAATCCAGAGACTCATAAGAAGGACTAACTTTCATGACACAAAACAGTCTACGAGTGATTGCTGCCGATGCTATCACGGAATGGTTGTCGTCATATCTCGCCGCATTACCAGAGCTGGTTGGTGAAGTCTACCTGCACCACCTAAAAGGAAAAACTAACAATCCGGATAGCTATTTTCTGCGTTTTCCGGGCGACAGCATGAATAGGATCATTGCACTACCTTGCTCATTGGAAGACGACGCACCTATTGCCGGAGTGAAATGGATCGCTAGTTTTCCCGATAATATTCACAGAGGTCTCGATAGAGCCTCAGCCGTTATCGTTGTGAATGATCGATACACTGGCTACCCACTAGCTCTGCTTGAGGGGTCTTTGATCAGTATAGCTCGGACAGCGGCTTCGGCGACATTAGGGGCGCTTCAACTGCATCCGACACCTAAGCTTATTGAGAATCTAACTGTGGTTGGTTGCGGCCCAATCTCGGCGGCAACCATCTCGCAAATGCTTGCGTGCAACATACAAATAAATAGACTCACATTGATTGATCTTGACATCAATCGTGCAAATAAACTTATTACTATGTTTCAGGTCAAGATAAGTCAGTGCAAAGCGAGTACAGATATTTCTGAATTGTTGCAAAGCGACCTTATCTTGTTCGCCACATCAGCCAGCGCACCTCACGTCAACGACACCAAGCTTTTTGCACATAATCCAACGGTTCTACATATATCCTTACGAGATCTGGATCCAGTAATCATTATTGGCTCGCAGAACATTACAGACGATACCTCGCATTGCCTTAAGGCAAACACATCTCTTCACTTAGCTGTTAAACAGCAACCAAAAGCAGATTTTATTTCAGGCACTTTGGCCGACGTGATGCTATCCAATGTAAAACCGGTCTGGTCCAAACCACGCATCTACTCTCCATTCGGGATGGGCATTCTCGATTTGGCGATAGCACGCAAAATGTTGGAGGACAAAACGAGGGTACGTCATACGAATATTGAGAACTTTTTTCCCGCTGCCTTTGAAGGTTGATTGCATGAACTCTCCTAATGCTTTTATCAAACTGAATGAGTGGGAAACCAAGAGCGCTATGCGCACATACGTTTTTCCTACTCATAATCTTGAAAATGAACCTGGTCACTACTTTGCGCCGCACCTAATTTCTGCATTAAGGTATTTTGACGAAAAAGAAGCAAATTCCGTCAATTCGACCGATTTGGAAAAACAAGCATTGTTTCGATATCTTGCTAATACCGAGTCGATAGAAATTGACCTGATAAACCCATCGCTACTTTTCATTATGGAAGGCCAATTCGAACAGGCCCTTCATATCGAGGCATATAAGATCTACGCGGATGAGGGGTTTCATGCCGCCATGTGTGTGGGTTTGCGAGAGTCTATTAAACGGACCCCAGTGGCTCATCCGAACTCCTGCCGATATCGCTCGCAACCACTTTCCGAACTATTGCAAGTCTTGAAGTCACAGAATAAGCGCACTGAGCAATTGCGGATTTTTTTTGCTGCGGCGATTAATGAGACGTTGATCACTCAAAGTCTCTTGCAAGCGAGGGATCCGTTAATTAAAAATTCCATTCGAGAACTGATTGCCTCACATGCGATGGATGAAGCCCGGCATCATAAATACTTTGCGCATATGCTCGGTGTGATTTGGGATCATATGACGGAGTCTGAGCAATTGGATATCGCTGCGTTTCTTCCAAGCATGTTCAAGTTATTGCTGGCTCACGACATGGTAGCGATGAAAGAAGATCTGGTTGGTCTCGGCATTGAATCAAATCGGGCAGATGCAATAGTATCCCAGGTAGTCTGTGAAACTTCGGAAATTGACCGGATTCTTACCGGTGCAAGAGGATCGCTACACGCGATGGCAAAGTCAGGCATATTCAACAGCAAGGTCGTTCAGCAAGCATTTTACCAGGATGGTTTGGACCTTCTATTAGGAAATAGAGACAAATGAAGACACTACTTTTTGTAATTGGTAAAGGCGGCCCCGCTCCTGAATACGCTGTGCCAAAATTGGTTCGCCGCGCTCGAGTTTTTGCCTTACCTTTGGCAGAACTTTCATCGTCCTACACTGAGCTGCTTCATCAGAATGGGGTCGAAATATTGCCGCGGGCGTGCATTCGCCCTTACGAACAGCTACTTGGCCATTTTGTTAGCGAAGCAAAACGCCTGAAGGCTGACGCGATTTTCACGTTTTCAGAGTTTGCGTTATGTGCCGTTAGCGAGGCTGCTCAACAACTTGGCTTAAAAGGCGTTGGGCCAAACGTGGTAAAAGCACGCAGCAAGATTGCCATGCGTACCACATGGCAAGATGCGTCGGTTCCTGTCCCCAAATTCGTCGCAGTGAGAAGCCGAGGGGATTTAGCAGCAGTTACTCGTGAACTCCAGTTTCCTCTGCTGCTTAAGTCAGCCTGGGGGGCCGGCTCTATCGGCCAAGATCTGGTCAAAACTCCTGCCAATCTTGAAAGTGTGTTTGACAAGCTTGTCGAAGTGAACGTCAGTGCTGCTAAAGAAGGATGGGGTGAATACAGCAAACTCGACGCACCTGTGGAGTTAATTGCCGAAGAACTCATCGACTCAACAACCGATAGCTGGTACGACGTCAATGGGTATGGTGACTACCTGAGTGTTGAAGGACTGGTAGTCAATGGAAAGTATCATCCCATCTGCATCACGTCGAGACTACCTACGATTTTCCCGTACACGGAACTTGCAAATCTCGCGCCGTGCCCACTGCCCGAGGAACTTCAGCGCATTATCGAATCACAGGCTAAAAAAGCTGTTGACGCATTAGGGCTCGAAAATTGTGGCACTCACACTGAATTCAAGTTGATGGCCGACAATCAATTGTGCCTGCTTGAGACCGCAGCACGTCTTCCTGGAGCAATGGTTTGCCGCGAAGTCGAGGAAGTGTTTGACACCGATCTGCTGGATTGCTTGTTGCAAACATTACTTGGAGAGAAGCCCGAATTGCCGGCTTCCATGTTCATTGAGTCGAAAAAAGGTGCAGCAGCTTCGGTTGCAGCGATTGCTACCAACGCTTTGGGTAAGCCGTGGGGGAAAGATGTTGTTTTCTCGCCTGAGAAAGTCCAATGGCAGCATTTGCTTAGCGAAGGGTCCACTATTGAATTGGTGCGAGGGCAGTCTATCCCATCAGGCAGTGTAATGCCTGTATACGACGGACTGTCTGGCGTGTTGAATTTCGCTGGATTGTTCTTTCTTAAGGCCGCGTCACCTGAATCGCTGCGCAATGATGCCTATGCAATACTCAACCATTTAAAGCATGCTTTAACGAATGAGATTCATACATCGCTTCGTTACACTTACCAACTGGATGACATTCACTTGTTGAGTGAGTTGTGTATAGCGGCAAAGCTGAATGGACCTTGGAGTGAACCATCAAGAATTCACGCAATGCTGGATAACGCGCAATATAAAGAGTTCGTATTTGATGGCAATCAACTAGTGGGCTTTATTCGCGTTCTTACTGATTTCTCGTACAACGCTTTCGTTGCTGATTTGGCGGTTTATCCTTCACACCAATCTCGCGGAATTGGTGCGGAACTACTCTATCGCGCTACGGCGAAATACCCTGGAGTAAAGTTTATTTTGCAGTCAAGTCCGGAAACCGAAGCCTTCTATATCAATCGCGGCTTTAAAGAAGCTGAACATTGCGTCATGTTGATGCGTAGTTTTTAGGAGAAGAAGCATGGCTGCTAAGAAGCATATTTTGTCCTTGATGGATCATTCCCCTGATGAAGTTGCCCATCTGGTGGATATTGCTATTGACTATTGGAAGAGACCGGAGGCATTCAGGACATCGTTGGCAAACCAGATAGTAGGTGTTTTGTTTACCGGACCATCAACACGGACCCGCACTTCCTTTCACTCTGCGGCGATAGGCCTAGGTGCCAACGTTATTGCTTATGGCAAAGATGAACTGCAAATGTCCACCGGTGAAACCATATCCGATACCGGGCGCGTGTTGGCGCAATTCCTTGATGCATTGGTCGTTCGTACTAACGGCCCCATTGAAATGTTGCGGAAATTGGCTCTTGCTGGAGACATGTCAGTCATCAATGCTATGAGCTCATGTGAGCACCCGACTCAAGTCGTAGGTGATATGGTCACAATAATTGAAAAGCGCGGTTCATTGGCAGGTACGCACATTCTGTACGTGGGTGACGGAAACAATACTGCATCGGCGTTGGCATATATGTGCGCTTCCTTGCCTGACCTGACCTTGACTTTGCTATGTCCATCGGGTTATCAAGTGCCTGATCCTATTATCGCCAAAGCGAGAATACGTGCGATGAAGGTCGGCTCCGATATTCGCACCAGCTCAGACGTAAATGAAATTCCACAGCATGTTGATGCTGTATACACCACACGCTGGGAAACTATGGGGATAGCGCGTAACGACGATGGCTGGCGGGATAAATTCTTGCCGTTCAAGGTGGATGCGACATTCATGAGCAGCGTGCAAAAGCGCTCGGACAAAGACGTGTTCTTAATGCACGACCTGCCGGCAATTAGAGGTCTCGACATTTCCTCTAGTGTGCTGGATGGTGAATCAAGTGTTGCATTCCGACAAGCGTTTCACAAAGGCACGGGGGCGGCGGCCAGTTTGCTGTTTGGCACCGGTAATTAGGGGCTCTCCTGATTAGCGTGGATGCCACCGGCTTTTCAATGTGCTTGCTGCGACGGAACGTTGAACTGAACGGATCCAGCTCCGCCTTGTGAACCGCCCCAGTTATCGTCGAGGACGTACGGTCCGAGCCCATTGGCTTTGGCCGCTTCTATCAGGTTTGCATCGCCACGGGAGGCGGGTTTAATGGCGCTCGCTCCCGACAGCCTTAGCACAGAGAGACGCATGACCCGTCTTCCCCCTCTACCCGCCATCACGCCCGGCCGCTACCGGCACTACAAAGGCGGCGAATACGAAGTTGTCGATCTGGCCAGAAACAGCGAAACGCTGGAGCCGCTGGTGGTGTATCGGGCCTTGTATGGCGAGAGCGGTCTGTGGGTGCGGCCGTATGCGATGTTCATGGAACAGGTCGATGTGGAAGGGCGTTGCCAGCCGCGCTTCGCACGGATCGGTCCCGACGCGTAAAGCTTCGCAAACGCATGCGCTGAGCAGGGGATTGCAGCCCTCGACGATGCTGCGCCGCAGCAGCAACCGTATTCACCACATCCCCGGAATCCACAGGCTATGCTGCCCCACCACCCGGGGAGAGCCGCCCATGCTGCGGATGCAAGAACGCCTGTCGCTGCCGTTCCTGATGTTGTTGAGTCTGCCGTCGACGGCGATGGGGTTTGCGTTGGCGGTGCAGATCTCGGCCTTGAGCTGGCTGCTTTCCACCAAGTACGGACTGGATATCCACGAGATCGGCATTGTCTGGGCGGCGGGGCCGCTGGCCGGCATTCTGGGCCAGGTCATCGTTGGCATCATCAGCGACGGGGTCTGGTTCTGGGGCGGCCGGCGACGGCCGTTCATTCTGATCGGCGGTGTGCTGACCGCCCTGATGCTGCTGGCGCTGCCGTCGATTGGCGCGATCAATTCGGTCCTGGGTCTGGATGCGATCCTGGGCGTGGCGATCACCGTCGCGCTGGCCCTGGATCTGTCGATCAATGTCAGTTTCAATCCAACCCGTTCGATCATCGCCGATGTCACGCCTGAAGGCGCGACGCGCACTGCGGGCTACACCTGGATGCAGACCGTATCGGGCACGTTCGGCGTGCTTGCGTACGCGATCGGCGCGATCTGGGGCAACATCGCGCTGATCTATTTCGGCGCCGGTCTGGCGCTGGTGTTTTCGATCATTCCCGCGCTGCTGGTCGAAGAGCCGCGCGTGCTCGCGCAGGCCGGGAGCGGCGCGCCCGCCGAGAAACTCGGCACCGGCGCATTACTGCTGCTGATGCGACCGCTGTGGGCGTTCGCCATCTATGCGCTGATCGCGATGGGCCTGAAGGCGGCGGGATACAAGACCCACAGCCTGTGGCTGGAGGTCGTATTCGGGCTGTTGGCATTGGCGTCGATCGCGCATGCGCTGAGCGAACGTCAGGCGCCGGACGGGCGCGACGACGTCGCGGCGTTCCGCAAGGTGCTGGCGGCGCATTCGATCAGCTGGTTCGGCATGCAGACGCTGTTCGTATTCATCATCGGTTTCGTGCAGCAGCGGTTTCCGCAGCTCGACGACGATGCCACCGGGCAGCTGATGTCTTTCAGTTTCCTGTCTCTGAACGCGGTCGGCGCGCTGGTGCCGGCCTTGCTGCTCAATCCGCTGGCACAGCGGTTCCGCGAAGTGCGCGTGCATGCGGCCAGCCTGCTGCTGATGGCGCTGGGCTTCGGCTTCGTCTACCAGTTCGGCTACACCGCGACCTCGCTGTACGTGGGCATGGCGATCATCGGCGTGGGCTGGGGCGCCATCGTCAGCCTGCCGTTCGCGATCTTCTCGCAGAGCGTATCGCCGACGCGGATCGGGCTGTACATGGGCGTGTTCAATCTCAGCGTGGTGCTGCCGCAGCTGGCGGTGAGCCTGGGCGTGGGCTATCTGCTGTCGCAGCTGGAGAACAAGGCGCTGGTGTTCGCGATCGGCGGGGTGTGCATGGCGCTGTCGGCGGTGGCCTGGCTGGCGGTGAAGCAGGGGCCGCGCCGTGGCGTGGTCGCGGGCGTGTCCGCAGCCCACTGAGTGCCGCGATGGAGGAATGCCCGATGCACATGTTCCGCGGACCGATCACGATATCGCTGTCGTTGGGTTTGGTCGCCTGCGCGGGCTTTCCCGCAGCCGACCCCGACGTATCCGACGACCCCGCCGCAGCGGTGGCCAGGATGATGCAGGGACATTACGACAGTCGCGATCAGGCGGCGGCGGACAAGGCTTATTTCGCGATTTCGCTGGCGATGGTGCCGATCTGGCCCGAGCGCAGCGACGGCCACTGGCTGTATGTCGAACAGGCGATGGCCGACACCCCCGACAAGCCCTACCGTCAGCGGGTCTACCGGGTCTACAACGGCCAGAATGGTGAGGTGATCAGCGCGGTCTACACCTTCGCCGAACCGGAACGCTATGTGCAGGGCTGGCGGACCGGCCGTCTGGCCGGGCTGCGTCAGAACGAGCTGCAGCCGCGCACGGGCTGCGAAGTCCGTCTGCGCAGTCGCGACCGGGTCTGGCAGGGCTCGACCCTCGGCACCGGCTGCGCCTCGGAGCGCAGCGGCGCGGCGTATGCCACCGCCGAGGTTGTGCTGGAGCCGGGGCGGATGACCAGCTGGGATCGTGGCTTCGACGCCACCGCCAGGCAGGTCTGGGGGGCGACTGCGGGTGCCTACGTGTTCGTGAAGCGCGACGACGCCCGCTGATCCTGCGTGCGTGTGGGTGCACCCGCCGCCCGGGCTGACTACAACCTATCCCAACAGCGTTGACAGGCCCTAGACTGCAGACCTGCTCCAGACGGACCCGTCCATGTCGCTTCGCAAAACCAAGGCCACCTCGGTCGATATCGCCCACCGGGCCGGGGTGTCGCAGGCCACCGTCTCGCGCGTGCTGCGCGGCAGTCCGCTGGTGAATGCCGACACCCGCAAACGGGTGCTGGATGCGGTGCAGGAGCTGAACTACAAGGTCGATCGGCGTGCGTCGAGTCTGCGCACCCAGCGCGCCGGCACGCTCGCCCTGCTGCTGTTCGAGGACCCGACCGAAGACGGCTCACAGATCAACCCGTTCTTCCTGTCGATGCTGGGCTCGATCACCCGCGCCTGCACCCGTCACAACCATGATCTGCTGGTGTCGTTCCAGCAGCTCTCCGACGACTGGCACGCCGACTACGAAGACAGCATGAAGGCCGACGGCCTGATCCTGCTCGGATACGGCGACTATGTGGACTACCGTCCGAAGCTCGAAAAACTGGTCGAGCAGGGCACGCATTTCGTGCGCTGGGGCGCGGTGCTGCCGGGTCAGCCGGGCGTGTCGATCGGCTGCGACAACTTTGCCGGCGGGCGCCTGGTCGGCGAGCACCTGCTCGGTCTGGGCCGCAAGCGCATCGCCTTCCTCGGCGACGCCTCAAGCCACTATCCGGAATTCTGGGAACGGTATCGCGGTTGCGAGATCGTACAGCGGGAAGCCGGCATTCCTGCCGAGCCGGCGCTGCAGGTCGACGCGCTCAGTTCCGAAGAAGAAGGCTACGAAGCCGCCAAGGCCCTGCTCGGTCGCGGGGTGCTGTTCGATGCGGTGTTCGCAGCCAGCGACCTGATCGCGATCGGCGCACTGCGCGCGCTGATCGAACACGGCCTGCGCGTGCCCGAAGACATCGCGGTGGTCGGTTTCGACGACATCGCGATGTCGCGCTTCTGCAACCCGCCGCTGACCACCGTCTACCAGGACACCGCCAGCGCTGGCGAGCTGCTGGTCGAGACGCTGCTCAAACGCGTCCATGAGCAGCCGGCGGAAAGCAAGATGCTGCCGGCGACGCTGGTGGTGCGGCGGTCCAGCGGGGCCGCAGGCTGAGCGGGCGGCGGAGTCATACGCTCGGGTAGCGGTGATAGCCATCGAAGTCGGCCTTGCCCAAGGGGACGCCGCAGCTTCGGAGAATCGCGTAGACCATGCCGAGGTGAAAGAAGAAGTTCGGCAGCGTGTACTGGAACAGGAACTCGGCTGCCGGCAGCGAGAGTTCAGCGTCCCCGGCACGGTCGTGGACGACGCGCGTAGATTGTTCCATGAAGCGTTCCGGCGGCAGTGTTTCGAGTAAAGCCCGCGACCTTGCAAGTCGCGCGCGCAGGCCGTCGAAGCTGGCCGGGAAGTCGCCATAATCGGGCACCGCCTCGCCGACCAGCGGAAAACAGCCGCGCAGCGCGAAATTCGCGACCACGTCCACCTGCGCATGCAGCGGCAGCATGTCCGGTGCGAGCCGCGCCTGCAGCAGCGCCGCAGACGCCGTGCCGGCGTGCGCTTCGGCGATATCGAGCAGCGCCAGCAGCCGCTGCAGATAGCGTTGGAAGACAACTACTGAAGCCTGATGCAGTGCGTCCACGATGTGTGCCCCGTCATCGCGCAGTAAGGAAAAGGGAGCCCAGTCATAGCGCACAGCCGCGTTCGCGTGTGCCATGAATTCCATTTCAGGCCCTCTGCACACGTATTCATTGCCCGGTGCGGTTCGGCATGCCGGGTCGAGCGGCTAGATTCGGCTCATGTTGCAGTGCACAAATCCGCAGTGCACGGATGCGAGCTGCCATCCCATCCGCCGAGGAGAACGACGATGCACGACACAGAGACAACCGCAACGGCGGCCGCCCCGGGACTTGGGACGCTCGGCATGGCCGTGGACGTGCGGCCAAGGACGGGAGAGCTTCTGCGTGAAATACGCAGGCACTGCGCTGCTGTTTCCGGCGCGATCGGCCGAACAGCCAGTTCGTTGGCATGGACGACCACCCGCCGGAAGCGCAACGCGTAAATCGAATCGTGTGGTGACACGTCCCTTCGGCGCACTGCTGAATTGCGGCGCATGCAAGTGAGACGATCGAAACATCGTTTTGCAGGGGCATCGGTGTTCAATAACCGAATGGCCGTTCAAATCGCGACGAACTACGGAAAGGCCTTCTGATAGTCGTCGCGACTTCCGTCGCTTGCCTGTTGTGCCTGTCGGGGTGGAGAGACCCCTGTCGCTTCTCCTGCAGAGGCGCATCACGGATCCTGCGCGTATCATTCCGCCATGACCTTTCCCTACACCCGCCTCCGCCGCATGCGCCGCAGCGAGTTCTCGCGTCGATTGATGCGCGAACATGTCCTGACCGCCAACGATCTCATCTATCCGGTGTTCGTCCACGAACTCGACGGCCGCGCGCCGATCGCATCGATGCCCGGCATCGAGCGGCTGTCGATCGACGCGCTGCTGAAGGTCGCCGAAGACGCCAGCGAACTGCGCGTGCCGGCACTGGCGCTGTTCGCGGTGACCGCGCCGGAGGCCAAATCGCTCGACGGTGTGGCCGCCTGGGACGACGACGGCCTGATGCAGCGCGCGGTGCGTGCATTGAAGTCGCGCTTCCCGGAGCTGGGCGTGATCACCGATGTCGCGCTCGACCCTTACACCTCGCACGGACAGGATGGCCTGATCGACGACAGCGGCTATGTGGTGAACGACGAAACCGTGGAAGCGCTGGTGCAGCAGGCGCTGTCGCATGCGCGCGCCGGCGCCGACGTGGTCGCGCCCAGCGACATGATGGACGGCCGCATCGGCGCGATCCGCGAGGCGCTGGAAGTCGGCGGCCACATCCACACCCGCATCCTGTCCTACGCCGCGAAATACGCCAGCAGCTATTACGGCCCGTTCCGTGACGCGGTGGGCTCGGCCGGCGCGCTGGGCAAGGGCAACAAGTACAGCTACCAGATGGATCCCGCCAATTCCGACGAGGCCCTGCGCGAAGTCGCGCAGGATCTGGACGAGGGCGCGGACATGATCATGGTCAAGCCGGGTCTGCCGTATCTGGATATCGTGCGCCGGGTGAAGGACGAATTCGGCGCACCGACCTTCGTGTACCAGGTCAGCGGCGAGTACGCGATGCTGAAAGCCGCCGCGCAGAACGGCTGGCTGGACGAACGCGCCTGCGCATTGGAAGCCCTGCTCGCGTTCAAGCGCGCTGGCGCCGACGGCGTACTGACCTATTTCGCATTGGACGCGGCGCGCTGGCTGCGGGACACACATTGAACGCGCCCATGACATCGACCTTTTCCGTCCGCCGCGCCCGTCCCGAGGATGCCGCAGAGATCGCGCGCCTGTCCGCGCAGCTCGATCCGGACCTCGATCCGGCCACGATCTCACAGCGCTTCACCCGGCTGGTGGAGCGCCCGACGCATGCGTTCTTCGTGCTGGAAATGACCAGTCGCATCGTCGGTTTCAGCGCGGCCGAACACCGCTCGCTGCTGCAGTTCGGCGAACGCATCGAATTGATCGCCATGGTGGTCGATGCCGAGTTTCGGCGTCAGGGCGGCGGCGGTGCGCTGGTGGCGGCCACGGAAGCGTGGGCCGCACGGCGTGGCGTCGAAGACATGGTGGTACGCTCCAGCCTGACGCGCGAGGCGTCGCATCCGTTCTATCAGCACCTCGGATACGCGCACCACAAAACCCAGCACGTCTACACACGGTCGCTCACGTCATGAAACGCTATGCCGTCTTCGGACACCCGGTCCTGCATTCCCTGTCGCCGAAGATCCATCAGACTTTCGCGAAGCAATCCGGCATCGCGCTTCAGTACACCGCGATCGAATCCGCGCCCGGCGATTTCGCCGGCACGCTGTCGTCGTTCGCGCGCAGCGGTGGCGAAGGCGGCAACGTGACTCTGCCGCACAAACAGCGCGCCGCCGAGCTGTGCAGTCTGCTCAGCGCACGCGCCAAACGCGCCGGCGCGGTCAATACGCTGATCAGGCACGGCAACGGATGGCTGGGCGACAACACCGACGGCGCCGGTCTGGTGCGCGATCTCACCGGCCGCCATGGTCTGGATCTGCGCGGACGCCGCACACTGATGCTCGGCGCCGGCGGCGCCGCGCGCGGGGTTGCACCGGCGTTGCTCGATGCGGGCATCGGCGATCTGTTCATCGTCAACCGCGATCCGCAGAAAGCCGACGCGCTGGTCGATCTGCTCGGCGAACCGGAGCGCGTGCATTCGCGCTATTTCGACGATATCGCCTCGCTGGGCGAGTTCGACCTGATCGTCAACGCTACCTCGGCCTCGCGCCACGGGACTCTGCCGAAACTGCCGATGTCGCTGGTCGGCCCGCGCACCGCCGCCGTCGATCTGAGCTACGGCGAGGCTGCGATTCCGTTCCTCGCGTGGGCGCGCGCGGCCAATGCGCACGCGGCCATCGACGGCCTCGGCATGCTGGTGGAGCAGGCGGCGGAAAGTTTCTTCCTGTGGCACGGCGTGCGCCCCGACACCGACCCGGTGTTCGCCGAACTGCAGGCGCGCCACGCCGCGCTGGTCACCGGGGACTGAGTCATGGGATCGATGGCGCAGTGGCTGACACTGCTTGCGTATTCGCTGCCTGAACTCTTCGGTCTGGGCATTGCGCTCGCGCTGTTGGGGACCACCGCACGGCCCGGGCCCGCGCGCAGATTCGGCCTGATCGGCATCGGCGCGATGCTGGGCGTGTCGCTGCTCGGGCTGGGGCTGAGCGTATATCAGCAAATCATGATCGCGAACGCAGCAGGCGACGCTGTATCGATACAGCGGATGTTCTCGATCCTCAGCGCGATCCGCATCCTGCTGAATCTTGTCTCGATGGGCGGGTTGCTCGCGGTCGTGTGGGGGCTGTGCACTGCGACGCGGGCGGCCGCGAATGAGGACGACCGCGTCAAAGCGCCATGACACCGGCGTTTGTCGTCAGCCCGTACTCTGCGGAGTGGCCCGACCTCTTTCGCTACATCCGCGGAGAATTGCTCGGCGTGTTCTCGCCGCTTGTGATTGCCATCGAACATATCGGCAGCACCTCCGTTCCCGGGCTTGCGGCGAAACCCGTCATCGATGTCCTGCTGGGCGCGCAGTCGCTGGGCGACATCGAATCGCGCATCGGCCCGCTCGGCGAACTCGGTTACGCCTACGTCTCGAAATACGAGCGCGAAATTCCGATGCGCCGGTATTTCGTGAAGCCTCCGGGCGTGTCGCTCCGCGTCCATCTGCATGGAGTCACGATCGGCTCGCCGATCTGGTGCGAGCATCTGGCGTTCCGGGATGCGCTTCGCGGCGATGCTGATCTGCGCGCGCGGTATGAAACGCTGAAGCTTCGGCTTGCGGAAGCATTCGCCCACGACAAGTCGGCGTATACGGCTGCGAAGGGGCCGTTTATTCGGGCGGTGCTCGAGGAGAGTGTAGAAAAGTAGGCTGGGCTGAAAAGCCCAGCATGCTGTTGGACGAAGATGCTGGGCTTTTCAGCCCAGCCTACTTATGGTTCGCTGCGGTTGTCGCGCTCGAAGCGCACTTCGCCGGTTTCGCTGGTGCCGACGCGCTGCCAGCCGCGTCGCGCATAGAAACCGCAGGCGCGGCTGTGCGCATCGGTGGTGAGCCAGAGCCTGTCGACTGGCTGCGTCCGCAGCCAGTCCAGCATCGCCGCATGCAGGCGGTCGCCGTAGCCACGCCCTTCGGCTTCAGGATGCACGAACAGTGCCCAGATATTGCCGGTACGCCCGTTGCAGCTGGCGAATCCGTGAATGCTGCCGTCGACTTCGATCACCCAGCCTTTGCCGGTGTCCTCGATCTCGCGACGCACGTCCTCATCGGAGATGCGCCCGGGCGTGAGCGTGTTCTCGGTCACCGCATAGCGAACCGTCCACATGCCCGGGATATCGTCTCTGTGCGCTTCGCGCAGTATGCTCTTCATCGATTCGTTTCCTGATTCAGCCAATACCGCGCAGCATATCCGCCAACATCGGCACAAATAAACTGGAGGCAAAAACTCCATCACCCCTTGTTTGTAGCGCGTATGGTGCATCAGCGAAGCGTCATGCACCTTTTTCGATGTGGAGATCGGCGCATGTGACGCCTTCGGCTTATGCGCCCTGCTTGCTTTGCAGCAACCCACTCCGCTTGATCGAAAGAAGCATAGGGTGCGCTTCAGCGCATCGGTCCCTGATCGGTGCGCGACAAACGCTGGTGCGCCAAGGCGCACCCTATTGATGGTTCCGGGTTTTCGTTGTGGCTTGCATCGCTCGCATGAGCGTGCGATTTGCCGTCGTGCGTGGAATCAGAGCAACCCACTCCGCTTGATCGACAGATACTGCTCCACCAGCGCCGCAGGCAGTTGTTCGCAGGTGACATCCAGCACCATCACGCGGTGGTTGCGCAGGGTTTCGTGGGCGGCGGCGCGCTGGGCGATGTAGCGGGCGGCGGCGGCGGCGCGCACGGCGCTGCGGACGTCGTCGACGGGTTGGTCGAGGGCTTCGTCGAGGTCGCGTTCGCGCAGGCTGGCGACGACCACCAGATGCCGGCGCTGCAGCAGACGCACCGAGCCGAGCACGTCCTCGATGTCTTCGTCGCGCAGATTGGTGACCAGCATCACCAGCGCGCGGCGGCGCTGGCGCAGCGCGAGTTCGGTCGAGGCAGCGAGGTAATCGGTAGCGACCGGTGTCGGCTGCAGGTCGTAGCTGGCGCGCAGCAGGGTGTCGATGGCGGCCATGCCGCGCTGCGGCGCGACCCAGCGCTGTTCGCCGCCGACGGTGAACAGCCCGACCGCGTCGCCGCGCTTGAGCGCGATGTAGGACACCACCAGGGTCGCGTCCAGCGCGCGGTCGAAGTGCGACAGTCCGCCTTCGTGCGCGAGCATGCGCCGGCCGGTGTCGATCACCATCAGCACTTGCTGGTTTTTTTCGTCCTGATACTCGCGCGAAATGAGTTTGCGCGCGCGCGCGGTCGCCTTCCAGTCGATCTGGCGCATGCTGTCGCCAATTCGATACTCGCGCATCTGATGGAAGTCGGTGCCTTCGCCGCGGCGGCGCTTGATATGCGCGCCGACCAGCCGCGAGGCCTGTTCGGCGCTGAACAGCGCGAAGCCCGCGAGCGGCGCGAAGTTGGGAAACACGCGCACCGACTGCGGTGTGCCGACGATCCGCGACTGCCGCCACAGCCGTAGCCCCGAATGCAGCCGCAGCTGCACGCCTTCGAAGCGGAAGTTGCCGCGCACTTTCGGGCGCAGACGATACGACAGCGTGGCGACGCTGTCGGCGGCGAGGGTCAGCGTGCGCGGCATGTCGCGGGCCACGTTGTCGGAGATGTCCCAATCGCCGGGATACAGATCGTGCACGGTCACGCGCTGGCGGCGGCCGTAGTGTTCGATCCGCAGTTCGATCTCGCGCGCCACGCCGATCGGCCAGGCCTCGGGCAGCGCCCGCGCGACCTCGGGCGTGGGCGCGCGCGTCAGCCGCCAACCATCCAGCAGTGCGAGTCCTGCGATCACTGCGATCGCGATCAGCCAATCGCGCGCAGGTACGACGCCGATACTCACCGCAAGTCCGAGCGCGGCCCACGCGACCAACACCCAGACCATCGCCGGCGCCGGGCGCAGCCACGCGCGCGCGACCGGCGCTGCGGACAACAGCGGCATGGCGGGCTTGGGTGTCGCGCGGGCGGCGGTCGCACTCACTTGCGCGGCGCTTCGACCTTGGCCAGCAGCGCTTCCAGCACCTGATCGGGGGTCTGGCCTTCGATCTGCATTTCCGGGGACAGCGCAATGCGGTGGCGCAGCGCCGGCTTGGCGATGCTGCGGATGTCGTCGGGGGTGACGAAATCGCGGCCGCCCAGCACCGCCTGCGCGCGCGCCGCGCGCACCAGCGCCAGACTGCCGCGAGGACCGGCGCCCAGCGCGATGCCCGGCCACTTGCGGGTGGCTGTGACTATCCGCACGGCGTAATCGATCACCGCAGCGTCGACCGTGACCAGGGCGGTGCCGTTCTGCATCGCGACGATCTCCTCGGCGCTGAGCACGCTGGCGACCTGCGACAGATCGAAATGCGCGGCGGCACGGCCGTGGCTCACGGCGGTGACCATGCTGACCTCGTCGGCATGCGAGGGATAGTCGATCAGCACCTTCAGCAGGAAGCGGTCGAGCTGCGCTTCCGGCAGCGGGTACGTGCCTTCCTGCTCCACCGGGTTCTGCGTCGCCAGGGTCATGAACGGTGCCGGCAGCGGATGGCTGCTGCCTTCGATGGTGACCTGCTGTTCCTGCATCGCTTCGAGCAGTGCGGACTGGGTCTTCGCCGGGGCGCGGTTGATTTCGTCGGCCAGCAGCAGATTGGTGAAGATCGGGCCGCGGCGGATCGCGAAGCGCTCGGTCTTGGGGTCGTAGACCGCGTGGCCGCTGACATCGCTGGGCATCAGGTCGGGCGTGAACTGCACGCGGCCGTAGCCGCAGCCCAGCGCCTGGCCCAGCGCGCGCACCAGCAGGGTCTTGCCCAGGCCGGGCACGCCTTCGATCAGCACGTGGCCGCCGGCGAGCAGCACGATCAGGATCTGGTCGAGCACCTCGTCCTGGCCGATGAAGGCCTTGGCGACTTCGTCGCGCACGGCGGCGGCGCGCGCGACCAGCGCTTCGCCGACGATGGGTGCGAGTGCGGCCGTGGTGTCGGTGGACCCGTGGGTCGAAGGCGTGGTCATAGGCGTTGTCTCAGCTGGAGAAGTTTGGCGATGCGGAGCACGAAATCCTTGGCGTCGCCGCTGCGCGGGTAGCGCAGGGCGGCGTCGACTTCGGCGGTGCTCGCACCGGTGCGTTTGGCGATGGCGTCGATCTGCGCCGGGCCTTCGAGCGCGGCGGCGTAGGGGTCGCGGCGGCGCAGCCGGCGCAGGAAAGCGTCGTGCGCGGCGGCATAGAGCGTGGCGCGACGGCCATAACGATAGAGATGATCGCCGCTGGCCTGCACGTGTTCGAGCAGCGAGCGGCGATCCGGCGACGGCGACGGCCGCAGCGGGCCCAGACGCTCCGCACGCATCCACAGCCAGGCCAGCAGCGCCAGCAGGCCCGCCAGCAGCACCCGCCAGGCGTGATCGAGCAACAGCCGCCACAGCGGCGGCATGTTCGCGCTGTAGATCAGATGGAAGGTGCCGCCGCGCGCATAGTTCGGCTGCAGCAGCTGGCGGGTGAGGGCACGGTGCGGGCCTTCTTCGAGTTTTTCGTTCAGCAGAAAATCCAGATCGGCCAGCACATCGACCGTGCCTTCGCCCCAGGGCACACGGGCGTAGGCGTACTCGGTGTTCTCGTCGTCGCCCCAGGTGGCGAATGCTTCGGGCTCGTCGTCGAAAAAGTAGAACCGTCGGCCATCGCAGAATTCGGCCTTCTGGTCCATGTTCGGGACTTTCAGGCCAAGACAGGCCGGCTCCTCGTCGACGACCGCAAGGCCCAGATCGCTCAGCAGCGGCACATCCTCCTCGCCAAGCTCAGCGCCGGGCGGCGGCGTGCGCAGGATCAGATGGCCGCCGGCGTCGACCCAATCGAGCAGCCGCGCGCTGTCGCTGACCGACAGCGTGCGCGTGTCGCCGAGCAGCAGCAGGGTGTCGGCCGGCTTCAGCGGGTGATCGTCCAGCTGCAGACGCTGGCGCGAATCGACGCGCCTGCCGTCCTTGCCCAGCGCGATCTTCAATGCGTACAGCGGGTTGTACGAGGCTTCGCCCCGTGGCGGCAGATCGATGGTCTTGCTGACGCGTTCGTAGGTGTGCAGCCACCACGCGACGAAACCGCCGACCAGCGCCGCGCCGATCAGGGAGAGCAGGCCGATGCGCAGTGCGTCGGCGTGGCGGCTCACGACGCCCACCGGAAGCGCTGCGCCAGGGTCTGCACCAGCGCTTCAAAGTCTTCGGCCATCGGCAGGCGCTGGCCATACGCGGCGTACTGCCAGATCCGCACCATGCGCTGGAAGGCTTCGCGGTCTTCCGGCTCCGGCAGGCGTCGCGACAGCCGCAGACAATCGGCTTCGGTCGCGCCCGGCGGCGGATGCGCGTCGACGCGCGCAATCACCGCCGCCACGCTGGCGCGATACAGCAGGGCCAGCGCGCGTCGCGGCTGGCCTTCGGCCCACAGCCTGCGCGCGACGGTGGCGACATCCGGCGGCAGCGGCTCGGCGTTCGCCAATGCGATCGTTTCGACCGGCGCGGGTTCGGGCTCGGGCCGGGCGACGGCGCCGAGCATCCACGGCCACCAGCGCTTCGCGGTCATCGCCAACACCAGCACCAGCGCGGCGACCAGCAGCCACAGCCCGTATTCGCCGATGAAACCGATCAACGCCGCCAGCCATTTCAACTGCAGCCCTTCGGTGTCCTTGGGCGGGTCTTTCTTCTTCTTGTCGCGGTCGCGACGTTCCCAGGTGCGCAGCGTCTGCTTCGGCCGCAGCAGCGGATCGCGATAGGCCTTGCCGACTGCGTCATCGAACTTCGCGTGATCGGCGGTGTCATCGCCGAAGATCTCGCGCAGCGTGCGGGTGTCGATCGGCGGTGCTTTGTCGTCTTCGGCAGCGGGATCTGCGGCTGTTGTCTTGCCGCTGTCCTGTTTCTTGTTCGTGTCGGTTGCGGTCTGCGCAGCGGCCGGTTCGGCCGCTGCGCTGTCGACGGCGCCGTCCTGCGCGAGGGCCGGCGCCGACAGCGTCATCGGCAGCAGCAGCGCGAGCGCCAGCAGCGCAACGCCACCCAGCGCTTCCAGCCGTTTGCGCATGCGCCGGAACGCGATTTCCAGATCCCACGCCTCCAGCTGCGTGCGGCGATTGAGGTACAGACCGAACCCGGCGCCGACGTAGAACGGTTCGATGAAGCCCAGCGCGATCCAGTCGGCCAGATTCAGCGCGATCAGCGCCCAGGCCGGCGGCTCCTCGGTGATCATCGCCCACGCCGCGCGGCCGGCTTCCGGCAGCAGTTCGTTGGGCACCGCGATCACCGTCATCAGCACCAGCGAAATCTGCAGCGCCCAGACGAAGTTCACGCAGACCGCCGTGAGCTGCACCGCAT
Organism: Lysobacteraceae bacterium; assembly: GCA_044340325.1. Lineage (GTDB taxonomy): Bacteria > Pseudomonadota > Gammaproteobacteria > Xanthomonadales > Xanthomonadaceae > Lysobacter_I. Next base: position 59,238 of record JBIITV010000001.1, on the reverse strand, counting down.
GGCCGCCGATGCCGCTGCCGATCACGCGGCGACGGTCGGCGAGCTGGCGCGGGTCCGCGCCTTCCAGCAGATCGATCGGCAGCATCGCCGCGCGGAACAGGCTGAACCGGCGCCAGGTGAGATGGCCGCGCATCGGCCGCCAGCCCCAGTGCAACTGCGCGCGCAGGGTTTCGGAGATGCTGGGCACGCTGCCGAACACCGCGCGCGACAGGACATACAGCGGGATGCGGTCGAAGGCCGGGCGCAGCCACCACATCGCCAGCCACGCCAGCCAGATCTGCCCGACGGCCCAGGCCGCGAGATTCAACAGCACGAAAGCGGTGCCGGTGACCAGCAGCCACGGCACCCAGATCGCGGCGGCGTGCTGACGCACCAGCGTGGTGCCCAGCTCCATCGCCTCCCACGACGACCGCGGACGCAGCTCGACGGTGAGAGTTTCAAGTTTCATTCGAAACGCTCTTCCGCCATCCGTTGCCCGACACTGCGGGCGGTGGATCGCCCATGGCCGCGTGCTCGGATCCGCTTCGCCCTCGCCCGCCGAATCCGAGCCAGAGCAGGGTCAGCGTCCACAGCGCGCCGCCGACGCTGAACTTGACCCACGCCGGGATCCAGCCGATCGACGACCAGAACGCTTCCACAAACGCCGCGAACAACAGCATCGCGAAGATGCCCAGACACAGCCGGGCGCCGACCTTGCCGCCTTCGATCAGCGCATCGACGCGTCGCCGTCGTCCGGGCGCGATCAGGTCCAGCCCGATCCGCAGACCGGCGGCGCCAGCGAGCACGATGGCGGTGAGTTCCGGGGCGGAATGGCCGGCGACGAAGCGCCAGAACGGGTCGCCGTGGCCGACGCCCTGCAGATGCCCGGCGACGCCGCCGATCATCAGGCCGTTCATGATCAGCACGTAGATGGTACCGACGCCGGCCAGCAGCCCGCTGGCGAACGTGCGCAGCGCGATGCTGACGTTGTTCATGACGTAGAAGCCGAACATCGCCAGATCGTCGCCGCTCTCGCGGCCGAGTTTGCGCTCCGGATCGGCGGGGTCGTACATCTGTTCCATCTGCGCAACGGATTCGGGCGTGTGCACGCTGTAGATCAGCTCCGGCGAGAGCTGCACCGCGACGAACGAGCCGACCAGAGGCACCACGAACAGCAGCAGCGAAGCCAGCAGGCAGCCGCGCTGCGCGCGGACCAGGCGCGGGAAATCGGCGAGGAAAAATTGCAGCGCGCGTCGCCACTGCGGCGGCGGCGCGCGATAGAACACCGCGTGGCCGCGCTGGGTGAGCGCCTGCAGATGCTCCACCACCTGCGGGCTGTAGCCGCGGCTGCGCGACAGCGCGAGCTGCTGGCAGAGGCGGCGATAGCGTGCGGGCACCTCTTCGTCGCGCAGACCCTGCCACTGGCTCTGCTTGCGCGCCGCGCGCGGGCTGTCGCCGCGCGCGGTCAGCCAGGCCTCGAATTCGGCCCACTCGTCCTGGTGCCGGGCGACGAAGGCGGCCTGCTTCATCACCGCGTGCTTCATCGCGGCGTGCTTGATCGCGGGATTCGTTGTCGCCGCCGGTGTCGTCACCGCCTGTTCGGTCGTTGGCTGGGTCATTGCCGCCCCAACAGCCAGTTGGCGACCGCCTGCAGCCGCAGCACGCCCACCGCACCGCCCACGCCGACCGCAGGTGCGGCGATATTGGCCAGCTCGACGCGACGTTCCTGGGTGAGCTGTGGCGACCGTTCGGAGAATGCGATCACCGCCGCCTGTTCCTGCGGCTGCAGCGGCTGCAGCGGGGCCTGCGCGCCGGCCTCGGGCGGATGCAGCGTTTTGCGGTCGCGCGGCGCATGGATCACCATGGTCTTGGCGACCATATCGCCCAGCCGCCGGCCCCAGGGATCGGCGAAACTCGCGACCAGCCCCACGCCGTAGCCCAGCGGCAGGAAATCCACGGTGCGCAGCAGATTGCGCACGATCGACGCCAGCCAGCCCACCGGCGCGCCGTCGTCGGCGATCACCCGCAGCTCCAGCGCGCGCTTGCCCGGGGTCTGCCCGTCGAACAGCACTTCGCACAAGATCGGATAGCCCCAGAACACGACGAAATACACCAGCAGATACAGCCCGGCACCGGGTTTACCCAGCACCGCGAGCAGCAGCCCGGCCACCGTCAGAATGCCCCAGCGGATCGCGGTATCGATCAGCCACGCCACGGCACGCGGCACCGGACCGGCAGCGGGCAGACGCAGGGCCACGCCTTCGGGCGTGTAGACATGACGGACGGTGTCCAGCGCAGCCGCGCGGGCGGTCATCGGAGCGCGGTTCCGACGGCGCGGCGGTGTGCATCGAACGTGTGGCACGCGCAACCGCTGTTGGGCCGCGTCGATGTCGCCCCGCCTCTGTCCCGCATGCTGTCGCCCCGGATCCTGTCGTCTGTGGTCGCTGTCGGCGGTTACTCTACCTTGACGACCTGCTGATTTCCCACTGCTTCGAGACGAATCTCCGCCATGGCAGCCGCACACCCGTCACCGCCCATGGACTGCCGATCCGACTGCGGCGCCTGCTGCATCGCGCCCTCCATCACCTCAGCCATCCCCGGCATGCCGCACGGCAAACCGGCCGGCATGCCCTGTGTGCAGCTGGATGACGATCTGCGCTGCCGATTGTTCGGCCATCCGCAACGCCCCGCGTTCTGCGTATCGCTGCGGCCGGAACGTGAGATGTGCGGGACAACGCGCGATGAAGCGATGGCGGTGTTGGCGGTGCTGGAGATTGCGACGCTGCCATGAGCAGCGAGCGTTCTCCGCGACCATCACGGCGACCCCAACAGGCTGTCCGAGCGGCGGCTTTCAATAGCCGAATGTCTGCAAAAGCCGCGACCCATCGAATTCCGCGCCCTCACACGATCCCGCAGGTGCCCACATCGGCTTTCGCATAGATCGGGCCGATCAGCATCGCGACTTGCGTCGCCCGCAGCATGGAAACAGGTTTCCCGCCGATCACAATCTCTGCCTTGTTGGCACTTCTCGCAGTTGGTTTTTAGCCTGAGGCATTCAAGTACTGATCCTTCAAACGCACATAATGTTGCGCCGAGTAGTACAGCGCTTCGATCTCGGCCTCGCTGAGCCTGCGCGCGAACTTGGCCGGACTGCCCAGCCACATCTCGCCCTCGCCGACGGTCTTGCCCGGCGGCACCAATGCACCGGCACCGACCAGGGCGTGCTTCTTGACGACCGCACCGTCGAGCACGATCGCACCCATGCCGATCAGCGCCGCGTCCTCGATGGTGCAGGCGTGGATGATCGCCTTGTGGCCGATGGTCACGCCGCTGCCGATGCGGGTGGCGAAACCGCCGAGCTTGGCGTGCGGGCCGTCGTGGCTGACGTGCACCACAGTGCCGTCCTGGATGTTGGTGCGCGCGCCGATGCGGATGAAGTTCACATCGCCGCGGATCACGGTCGCCGGCCAGATAGAGACATCGTCGCCCAGCACCACATCGCCGATGACGACTGCGGCGGGGTCGATGTACACCCGCTCGCCGAGCGTGGGCAGGTGGTGGAGGTAGGGGCGGATGAGGGCGTGGGGGTCGGTCATGGCCGCATTTAAGCACGCGGCGCCGGCACGTTCTAAACTCGCCCCATGAACACCACCGCCACTGCGGCCACGGCCGCCACCATCGCCGCGAATGCGGCCATCACCGCCGCCAACGCGGCAATCAGCGCCACCCGAAGCGGCAACGACAGGCTGGTCCGGGACGCGGAGCGCGCACCGCCGGCCGATGAGATCGCCGAACTCGCGCCGACCGTCGCTCGACTGCGCGCGGCATGGCGGACGAGAAAGCCGGACTACGCGCAGCGGATGGACGATCTGGCGCGGCTGAGGGCTGCGTTCAAGGCGCGGATGGGCGAGATGGAGGCGGCGGTGCGTGCCGATTTCGGCCACCGCTCCGAACACGAAACCCTGCTGGCCGACGGCATGACCGTGCTCGGCGAGATCGATCACCTGCGCAGCCATCTGCGCGGCTGGATGCGGCCGAAGCGCGCGTCCGTCGGCTGGCGGCTGTGGCCGGCCAGCGCGCAGATCCGCCGTGAGGCCGTGGGTGTGGTCGGGGTGATGTCGCCGTGGAATTACCCGGTGAATCTGGCGCTGGTGCCGCTGGCCACGGCGATCGCCGCAGGCAATCACGTGTTCGTCAGGCCTTCGGAGCACACGCCGCAGACCAGCGCCTGGCTGCAGCGGCTGCTGGCCGATGTGTTTCCGGCCGACCGGGTCGCGGTGGCGCTGGGCGGTGCCGAACTCGGCGCGGCCTTCGCGGGGCTGCCGTTCGATCATCTGGTCTTCACCGGCTCCACTGCGGTCGGGCGCAAGGTCATGGCCGCTGCGGCGCCCAATCTCACCCCGCTCACGCTCGAACTCGGCGGCAAATCGCCGGCGATCGTCGCTGCGGATTTTCCGATCGAACAGGCTGCGGCGCGGCTCGCCAGCGGCAAGTGGTTCAACGGCGGACAGACCTGCATCGCGCCGGATTACATTTTGATCGACGCCGCGCGCCGCGATGCGCTGGTGGACGCGCTGCGCACGCAGGTGCATGCGCGCTACGGCGCGGACATGCATGAGGCGAAGGACTACACCCGCGTGGTCAACGAAGGCCAGTACCGGCGCCTGCGCGGCTACATCGACGATGCGCGTGCGCGCGGACTGACGGTGATCGAACTCTGCAGTATCGATGCCGCACGCGCCGATGCCGAGCGGCTGATTCCGCCGACCGTGATCATCGAACCGGGCGACGACACCAGAGTGATGCAGGACGAGATCTTCGGGCCGATTCTGCCGATCCACGGCTACGCGGCGCTCGACGATGCATTGGCCTACGTCGAACGCCACGACCGGCCGCTGGCGCTGTACCCCTTCAGCCACGACAGGAGCACGGTCGAGACGATCCTGTCGCGGCTGATCGCCGGCGGCGTCACCGTCAACGACACCCTGCTGCACTTCGCCGCGAACAATCTTCCGTTCGGCGGCATCGGCCCCAGCGGCATGGGCCAGTACCACGGCCGCGCCGGGTTCGACGCCTTCACCAAGGCGATGCCGGTGCTGTGGCAGGCGCGCTTCACCGCGACCGATCTGATCAAGCCGCCGTATCGCGGCAAGATCGACCGGTTGATCCGGTTCTTGGCGGGGTAGCTGGCGGGATACGCTGCAACACACACCGATCACAAGGAAAGGATGCTCCATGGCCGCCATCACGACCCGCAGACTGCTGCACACCCTCGTCATCGCGCTATTCGCGATCGCGCTGCCGTTGGCCGCCGACGCGGCGCCAAGGCCGGCGAAACCATCGAAGCTGCGCGTCTGGCTCAGCGGTAGTTCTGCCGATTCGGCGCGCGCACCGGTCGGCGGCCCCGCGCTGCTGCTGATGGGCGGCAGCACCGAGGTCGACGCCGGTTTCTCGCAGCGTGCGTACCCGGTCGCCAACGGTGGCGACATCGTGATCCTGCGCACCTCCGGCAAGGACGGCTACAACACCTACCTCTACAACCTCGTCGGCGGTGCGCTGAAACCGGATTCGGTCGAGACCATGCTGGTCGATACCCGCGACAAGGCCAACAGCGCCTATGTCGACTGGGTGATCCGCACCGCCGAACTGGTGTTCATCGCCGGCGGGGACCAGGCCACCTACGTGAATGCCTGGCAGGGCACCCGTGTCGAAGACGCGCTGCACGCGGCGCACGCGCGCGGCGCGGTGATCGGCGGCACCTCGGCCGGGCTGGCGGTGATGGGCGAATTCGTCTACGACCCCGACGGGATCGCCGGCATCACCAGCGCCGAAGCGCTGGCCAATCCGTACAGCCCTTTCATGATGCTGACTGCCGATTTTCTGCAGTTTCCGATCATGGACAACATCATCACCGACAGCCATTTCCGCGCGCGCGACCGCATGGGCCGCACACTCGCCTTCATGGCGCGGCTGCGCCAGGACGGCACCACGCCGCAGGTCACCGGCCTTGCCATCGACGAACAGACGTCGCTGTTCATCGACCGCAACGGCGTGGGCATCGTCGACAACAACGGCAGCGGCGCGGTGTACGTGATCGAGGAACGCACCGACACCCAGCGCACCGAGGTGCTGCCTGGGCAACCCCTGATCTACCGCAACCTGCAGCGCACCCGGCTGGACGCGGGGCGGTTCTACGATTTCGTCACCCGGCAGCACAACGGCATCGCCACGGTCATCGGCGTGGACGGACGCAACGCGACCGCACCGTTCACGCCGGCGGATCCGTACTGAAGGATTACGGCACCCATGTGTTCGCCGTTGTGCCCTGCAGCTTGACGCTCGCCGCGGCGCGGCGTATCAACGCATGACACCGAACGCATGACCCCACGCGACGCCGCCATGCCGAAACCGCGCACCCATCTCCGGCACATCTGCCGGACGTTCTATCTCAGCGAATGGTGGGACGAGTAGTCCTGCGCGGCTGATCGACTCGACCCGCAACGGGTCGGCCGGGACGATGCCGGTTCGCATCATCGCCTGCATCCCGAATCGTGCGCCGCCCTTCGCGCGCACGCATCCAAACGCAATGGAGGTTGCCATGTCTGTCCGTCTTCCGCGCATCGCTGCGCGCGTCGCTTTCGCCGCGCTGTCTGTCTTCGCCGCACTGTTCGCCATACCCGCCTTCGCGCAGATCACCAGCGAAAGCGAAAGCAACAACACCGAAAGTAGCGCCGATGGGCCGGTCGGCTCCGGCACGCGCGTGACCGGCAGCCTGTCGAAGTCATCCGATATCGACTGGTTCTATTTCGATGTGCCCGCTGCCGGTGCGATCACCATCAGCCTCGGTCACGCCGTGGGCAACGATTTCGACTGGGACCTGTATCGCGGCACCGGCAGCGCGATCGCCAGCGGCAGAAGCGGCTCGACGCCGGACAGCGGCACTTATCAGGCCACCGTGACCGGCCGCCACTACCTCAAGCTCACCGCTTACCGCGGCAGCGGTGCTTACACCCTCGACGTCACCTACGGCGGCGGTGGTACTGGCGGTGGCGGCAGCGGCAGCGGCACGCGTCCTACCAAGCCTTCGAACCTGCAGGTCTGGATCACCGGCAACGCGGCGGATTCCGGCAAGAACCCGGTCAACGGCCCGGCGCTGATCCTGATGGGCGGCGGCACCGATGTGGATGCGAGTTTCAGCCAGCGCGGGTTCCCGGTCGCCAACGGCGGCGATGTCGTGATCATCCGCACCAGCGGCAGCAACGGTTACAACGACTATCTGTTCAACCTAGTCGCCGGCGCCACCAAACCGGACTCGGTGGAGACGATGCTGCTCGATACCGTCGACAAGGCGAACTCCGACTATGCCGACTGGGTGCTGCGCAACGCCGAAATGATCTTCATCGCCGGTGGCGACCAGTCCGCATATCTGAATGCGTGGAAAGACACCCGCACCGAAGACGCGATCCGCGCGGCCTACAACCGCGGCGCGGTGATCGGCGGCACATCCGCCGGGCTGGCGGTGCAGGGCGAGTTCATCTACGACCCGGATGGCGTGACGGCGGCGACCGGCGCCGAGGCCATCGCCAATCCGTATCGCAGCAGCATGCTGTTCAGCAGCGGCTTTCTGGATCTGCCGCTGATGAACGACATCATCACCGACACGCACTTCTCGCAGCGCGACCGCATGGGCCGGCTGTTCGCGGATATGGCACGCCTGCGCCAGGACAACAATACCGCGCGCATCCTCGGCATCGGCGTGAGCGAGAACACCGCGATCTTCATGGATCGCAACGGTCGCGGCATCGTCGACGGCAGCGGTGCGGCGTATGTGGTCGAAGAGCGCACCGACACCCTGCGCACCCAGGTGCTGTCGGGCGCGCCGCTGGTCTATCGCAACCTGCAGCGCACCAAACTCACCGCAGGGCAGTTCTTCGATTTCGCGAGCTCTGCGCACAACGGTACGAGCATCGTGCTGAGTGTCGATGGCCGCAATGCGACCACGCCGTTCTCGCCGGCGAATCCGTATTGAGGCTGCACGCGCGCGGGCCGATGCCGACCGTCGGCCCGCGCATCGGAGATCGCCTGCGCTGCGCGCGCATGCGGTGATCCGAGACATGGTGGGGTGAAAATTCACCCACCCTCGGCACCCGCATGAGGACCTCTTCTCCGCCCAGACCCAGGCATTCTCGAACGCCTTGTTTCGCTCAAGTATTTGAGCTTTGAGGGTTTTTTCCCATATCACTGGTCATATCGCGGCCAACTTGCGCGCACTCGCGCAGTGGCGAATCAATCGCCTGCGAAGGCTTTCGCCGTTGGCGCGGAGTTTGCTTGGAACCGATGCAGCAATGCCGATCGCAGGCCGGATGACGCGGCAAACATCGGCGGGCGGCTGCAGATTGGATTGATCGACACGGGTGAGGCGATGAGCGATCTGAGAAAACGCAAGAAAGAAGAAGGCGGGCAGGTTGTAGCGAAGAAGCTGCAGAAACTCTCGGACAGCGAGCCAGAACCGTCCATCCCTGTGATCAGGCAGCCCGATACTTCCGGCTTTTTTTCAATCGGATTGAAAACGCCGTCAAAACGGGCTCCATCCACCAGGGCTACAAATATTCCGTTGGGGTCGAAGATCGGTTCAAAGAAATCAAACAACCTTGGAACCCACAGTCGAGTGACAATCGAATCAAGACCGGTCATTTGTCGAGTACCGACAGGGCGTGACAACGGATTTCAATGCGTTCAAGGAAATCGTCACCGACCAGCGCACCGAACACAGCACCAACAAAGGCACCGATATCGACAAAGTTCCCGAGATCAGGAAAGCCAAAGCGATCAGTGCGCTTGTCCCCGCCGATTCACCGATCGTCACCATTATCACCCGGCAGAAAGACAAATGATTGCGGCTGCCTGATTCAGGCAATGCGCGGCGCAGACGCCTCGTTGTCGCAATCTTGCCGGAACAACCGGCCATACAGTCGGGGAAAGCCCTTTCCTGCGCCCACCACGATCGTATCGACACGCCGAGTCCAAGGAGTTTCCGATGAGCAGCCCCCGAGATTCACACGACAGCCTGGCCAGTCCGCTGCCGAATTCACCACGCCCTTCGAGTCAGTCCGTCAGTCCGGTCGAGAGACCGATCACGCCGCCGAGACCGAGGTCGGCTTCGTTGAGCCAGATGCCGACGACTTCTCCTCGCGGATCGTTGCTAGCGAGCACCGATCCATCGCTGCCACTGCTACCGCAAGCGCAAGCACCGTCAGTGCGCAGCCGGGCATTGTCTGCGATGCGAACGACCGCAGCGGTGGCGTCGCCGCTGACGGATATGGCCGCATCGGGGCTGAGCATTGCAGACGCAGTCAATTCGACCACCAACCATCCCTATGTGCGCGGCATGCTGTCCGGCGGGCTGTGGGCCGCGTCCGGCGCGGCGAGCCTCGTGGCGAACTCCGGCGACAGCAGCGCGCGCCAGGTCGTAACCGACGGCCTGAACATCGGCGCAGGTGCATTCAGCATGCTGGCGACGGCAGCGAGCGGCATGGGCGATAGCCAGACCGCCCATACCATGACCAGCGTCATGTCCTATACCAGCAACGCCGCCTGGGTCGGCGCCGGTACCGGCGCGATGTATCAGGGCTGGAAGACGCTGCGCGACCAGAATGCCAGCCGCTGGAAAAAGGTCTCGGGCGGATTCCAGATGCTCAGTGGTCTGGCGAATGCCGGCGCCGGGCTTGCGGGCATCGCGGCGACTGCGGTGACGGAGCATGGAGAGGTCGCCAATCAGGTGGTCGAACCGTCCTACACGGCCACCGCACTGAGTGTCGCCTCCGGCGTGATGTGGGCGACCGGCAGCGCGCTCGGCGCATTCAGTGCCTGGGCGGGAAGCGGCAGCGCATCCCAACCTGTGCAACCGCAGAGACCGGCGATCACTACGATCCAGGATGTGTGATGGGGCGCGCGGCGCACCCCGTCATCGGCACCCGCGCCACGGTGTCATCTCGATCCGCATCGCGGTGATGCCCGACAGGCCCTGCGGATTGCGCCAGACGCGCGATGCCCCGGTCGCTTCGATGCGTACAGGGACGTCGCTCGCGCTCAGTGGCGTGCGTACGCCATCGCTCGCCAGTCGCTGTGCGGCGGTGCGTACGCCATCGCTCGCCAGTCGCTGTGCGGCGGTGCGCAGGGCACCGCGCGCCAGCGCATCGCCCGCTCGTGTCGTGTTGTCCGGGTGGATGCTGTCGGTGTGGGTGCTTTCGATGCCGTCATTCATCGCCATCGCATCGACACTCACCCCCTGGCGCCGCCAATGCAGCCATGGCCCCGGCGCGAGGTAATGCGCCTGCGCCTGCAGCCCGTCTCCAACGCATCCGGGCGCGAGATCGAACAGCCAACCGCCCGATGCGCCGAGCGCGCGCACATCGATCCCGCCGTCGTCGCGCCAGCGCAGATGCAGGGCGCTGGTTTCGTCGGCGCCGATGCCGATGCGCGTACCGGTGTCGGCGAGCAGGCGCAACAATCGAAGTTCGCGCGCGCGCTCGGAAAAATGCGTGTCGACGATCATCTCCGGCGCAAGCCCGAGACCACCGGCAGGCCAGTAGGTGAAGGCATCTTCGTCGAGCCCGCCGATGCAGTCGCCGCTGCGCGCACAGCCCGCAGCCGGCGGCGGCGAAGCGATCGCACCGTGTTTCAAGGCCTCTTCGGAGGTGCCGTTGCTGAGCATCGGGCCGCCGGACTGCACTGCGCTGCCGGCCGAGGTACCGCCGATCACCACCCCGCCTTTCGCCACCGCCTCACGCAGCGCCTGCAACCACGCGTTCGGCCGATCTTCGCGATCGAAAAACGCGCGACGCAGCTTCCACTGATCGCCGCCGGCGAAGAACACGCCCTGCACGCGCTGCGGCACTGCGGCCAGCGCTTCGGGCGCTTCGCAGGCGCGCTGCTGTTGCGCGACCAGATCCGGATAGATGCGCTCGCGCGCCGGTAATTTCAGCATTTCCAGACGCAGCGCCGGCAACGCCGCGCAGTCGCGTCGCTCGAACACGGCGGTCGCCAGCGCGGCATCCAGCGGCCACCATTCGACCTCGGCACCGGCTTCGCGCAGGGCATCGAGATAGAAGTCGACCGGATCGAACGGGTCGAACGCGGAGGCGGTGACTACAGCGATTTTCGGCACCGCACGATCCGTACGCTGGCCCGCAGCGGCCACGAACGCGCGCAGGATGTCGGCCCCGTGCCGTGACCGGCTGTGGGCGAGCGACGCGCGTTCGCGCCTGCGGGCGGCACCATCGAACTGCGGCAGTTCGAACGCGGCGAGCATGCTCGCCTGACGGTCGTCGTCGAGATCTCGCCACGGCGAGCGCGCGTCGCCCGCGCAGGCTTCCACCGCGTTGCGCCGATTGACGCAGCGCGCGTCGAGCCGGGCGCGCAGCGTGTCTTCATCGAAGCCGCTCGCAGCGGATGTCGAGGCGATGCCCTTGAGCACCGCGCCTTGGAGCATCGCGTCCTGCAGCATCGCGTCCTGGAGCACGGCACGCATGCGGGCGCGGGCTGGCTCGCGCTGCGCCCACAGTGCGGGATCCAGCGCGGCGTCGATCGAGACGGCATCGATGGCATATCGGGGCGCTGCCCGCGACTGCGGGCCGGCCACCGCCGCACTCTCGTCGCAGTCGTGCAGCGACAGGCTCGAGCACAGCTTGAGCGAACCCCCGGCGAGGATGAGCTCACGTTCGGCGGCCCCCGCCCACAGCGGCAGGCCAATCGCGATCGACGCGGAGATCGATGCGATCAGCCAACGGAACAAGCGGTGCACCACTGCAAATCGCATCCGGATATCGCCCATGACAGTCCGGACCGATGCTGTGCGCCCGCGCCGAAAAGGGCAAGCCTCCGCCTGAAACGCCAGCGAGCACTTGACGGCATCGCGTCAGCGGGGTATCACATCGCCGTCACATTTCCGCCTGACGCATGCCCAAGCCCCGCACCCATATCCGCCACATCGGTCGGACTTTCTATCTCAGCGAATGGTGGGACGAATAAGTCCTGCGCGCTGACCGGTCGCGCGATACCGCGACCCCGGCGGCGACCTGCGCCCGCCCGCACGCCCATTTCCGTATCGATACACGGTGCCGCCCTTGCGGCTCCCATTTCACGCGGCTCCCATTTCACGCTGCTCCCATTTCACATTGCGACGTCCGGCGCCTTCATGCGCGGCCGCGTCCGCATGCACGAGGCACGACCATCATGACCCGCAAGACCCCGCTCGCCCGGCCGCTGGCCATCGCGATTTCACTGTTGCTGTGTACTCCAACCGCATTCGCCCAGGACACGCCGGCAGCGGACGCCGAACAGAACGAGCTCGACGCCATCGTCGTCACCGGCTCCAATTTGCGCGGCATCGATCAGCAGGAAGCGCAGCCGGTCATCGTCCTCGACCGCGAAGACCTCAAACAGCTCGGCGCCACCAACATCAGCGATGCGCTCAAGCAGGTCTCCGAATCCGGCGGCGGCACCGGCAATTTCAGCACCGCCAACTCCGGCGCGCTGCAGGCCGATTCGCCCGCCGGCAGCGCCGCCGCCTCGCTGCGCGGCCTGGGCACCTCGTCGACGCTCACCCTGGTCAACGGCCGCCGCATCGCGGTGTCGTCGTTCGCCAATGGCTCCGAGAATTTCGTCGATATCAACGCGATTCCGCTGGCCGCCGTGGATCGCATCGAAGTGCTGACCACCGGCGCATCGGCCATTTACGGCGCCGATGCGGTGGCCGGCGTGGTCAATGTGATCCTGCGCAAGGATTTCGACGGCCTGCGTCTGGGCTTCAGCTACGGCGATTCCACACGCGGCACCGACGAGGGCAAGACCAACGCCAATCTGGTCTACGGCTTCCAGGGCGACCGCGTCGACGGCCTGATCGTGGTCGATGCCTACCAGCGCAATGCGCTGTACGACCGCGATCGACGCGTGTCGGCGGTCGAGCCGCGGCCGTCGCAGCAGGGCATCTTTCCGAGTTTCAACGATCTTGATTTCGCCCAGGACGATATCGTCGAAGCGGGCTGTCCGACCGATCAATTCCAGGTCGGTCGGCTCGGCGAGTACTGCGAGGTCAATCGCAATGCATTCACCGCCACCGATCCGGAAAGCCGTCAGCTCGGCGCCTACGGCACCCTGAACGTCAAACTCGGCGGCAGCATCGAATATTTCACCGAACTCGCGCTGCAGCACAACAAGGCGCGCGCCGATGCGGCACCGGCGCCGTGGGACGCGGAGGTCGCGTTCAACCATCCCGGCATGCCCGCCGCGCTGCGCCAACGCTTCATTTCGCTGGGCTTCGATACCAGTGCACTGATCGGTTTCGGCCGCTTCCCCGACGCGCGCACCATCGAAGTCACCACCGACAACTGGCGCTGGCTCAACGGTCTGCGCGGAAGTCTCGGTGGTTGGGACTGGGAGACCGCGCTCACCCTGTCGCGCAGCGAGTCCGAACAGAACGCGGTCGCCGGTATCTACAACGTCGCGCGCGTCGAGGCGGGCCTGTTCGGCGAACTCTGCGCCGATGGCAGCACCACCTGTTCGCCCGGTTCGGGCGGGCTGTGGTACGACCCGTTCAACGGCCAGGCCGGCAATTCGCAGCAGGTGCTGGATCTGGTGCGCGAACAGGTGCCGCGCAACGGCAGTTCCAAACTCTACGCGTGGGACGCCAGACTCAACGGCGACTGGGGCAGCATCGGCGGGCGCGACGTGCCGTGGGCGTTCGGCGCCGAGGTACGGCGTGAGGAGATCGCCGACGATCCGTCGGTCCTCGCCACTGCCGATGTCAACGGCAATGTGCCGGTCTACGGTTTCGGCTCGACCGCGGTCGAGGCCAAACGCACGCAGTGGGCGCTGTTCGGCGAAACCAATCTGCCGGTGACCAGCACGCTGGATGTGCGTCTGGCCGGTCGCTACGACCACTACGACGACTTCGGCGGCGATTTCAATCCGTCGGTCGGTGTCCGCTGGCGTCCGAGCGACAGGTTCCTGGTGCGCGGTGGTTGGAATACCTCGTTCCGTGCGCCGTCGCTGGCCCAGGTCGGCGCCGGTACCACACTCAGCTCGGGTGCGCTGCCGTGCTCGACCGGCAGCGAATTCTTCAACAGCTACTGCGGCGGTTTTTCCGGCGACGACGGATATCTGTCGGAAATCTACGGCAATCCCGACCTCGATCCGGAAACCTCCACAGCCTGGTATCTCGGCACCGTGTTCGAGTTCGGCGACCGCGCCACGCTCACCCTCGATTACTGGAATTTCGACCAGGAGGATCTGGTCGACATCGACGACCTCGAACTGTTCCGCCGTGCGCTGACCGATCCGAGCCTGATCTACAACTCGCGCCCGCGCGCAGGCGACGCCAATCAGCGCACGCTCGCACCCGGCGTGATCGGTATCGCCACCCGCGGCGGCGAGATCGGCGATCCGGTCGACGATGTGCAGCTGCAGCTGATCAACATCGGCCGACAGAAGACCGACGGTATCGATCTGAGTTTCGACTACCGCTTCGACGAAACACCGATCGGTCGTTTCAAGACCTATGTCGATGCGACCTGGACGCACGCGTTCGAGCGCAGCGAATCCTGCGACCCCAGCGGCAGCGATCCGCGACGCGGCGCCGGAAATTGCAGCGGCGACGGCCAGCGTCTGCTCGAAAAGGTCGGCGAGTTCCGCTATCCGGAATGGCTGGTCAATACCGGCGTGTCGTGGTCGCGCGGCGACTGGAGCGCGCGGCTGTGGGCGAACTATATCGACAGCTATTACGACGACGACCAGCGCGCCGAAGTGCCGGCCGGCCGCAAAGTCGCGTCGTGGACGACGCTCAACATCAACGTCGACTGGGACATCGACGACCGTCAGTCGATCGGCCTGAACATCAAGAATCTCGGCGACCGCGACCCGCCGGTGTCGTTGGGTTCGGCCAGCAATGTGGATCTGTACAACCACAATACGCTGGGGCGGTTCGTGACCTTCCGCTATACCTATCGTTACTGAGTCCTGCCTCTGCGCGCGGGACGGCGTATCGTCGTCCCGCGCGCGTTTTTTTGCCCGAATGTTTTTTGCTGGATCGAGGTGATCGATGTCGAACGTCGTCCCCGCAGCCGCGCCAGAGCGCGGCCTGAACACCCTGCTGGTGTTGCTGGGCATCGCCCTGCTCGCGGCGATCGTGGTGCCGTTCGTGCCCGCCGGGCTGTTCGAGCCCGGCGCGCCGGTGGCGCTGGACCGTTTCCGGATCGATCCGCACGCCGCCGGCTCGACGCTGTTCGGCACCACCGACGGCCGCGGCTTCCTGAATTTCCTGTTCGAGGGCATGACCTCGGGCGACCGCAACGGCGCGGCGGTCGGACTGATCGCGCTGATCTTCATCATCGGCGGCTCGTTCGCGCTGGTGAACGAAACCGGCGCGGTCGAACGTGGTCTGCTGCGGCTGGTCGCGCTGAGCGGCGGCCATCCGGCCTGGCTGCTCGGCAGTCTGACGGTCGCGTTCTCGCTGGGCGGCGCGGTGTTCGGCATGGGCGAGGAAACGATCGCTTTTCTGGTGCTGCTGCTGCCGCTGATCGATCGGCTGGGCTTACCGCGCGAGAGTGCAGTCATGGCCACCTACATGGCCAGCCAGATCGGATTCGCAACCTCGTGGATGAACCCGTTCAGCGTGCTGGTCGCGCAAAGCGTGGCCGAAGTGCCGGCGCTGTCCGGCGCGCCGCTGCGGATCGCGGTGTGGGCGGTGTTCACGCTGGCGGCGCTGGTGTTCACCTTGCGCTACGCACTGCACCACCGCGTCGCCGGCAGCGGCGATGTCGCTTCGATGTTGCGCGAGTCTCCATTGCGCGGCAGCGACCGGATCGTACTGCTGGCGATCGTCGCCACGGTGGTCTGGATCGTCTGGGGCATCACCCAGCGCGGCTATTACCTGCCGGAACTGGCGGCGCAGTTCCTCGCGCTCGGTCTGTTCAGTGCGGTGGTGATCCTCATCGGCCGGCGCAGGGATGCACGCCGCCCCAGCGCGAACCGGCTGGCCGAACTGTTCACCGCTGGCGTGGCGCAGATGGTGCCGGTGGCGTTGGTGATCGGCGCGGCCAAAGGCATGCTGTGGCTGCTGGGCGGCACCGATCCGCACAAGGCTTCGGTGCTCAACACCCTGCTGTACACGATGGGACACGCACTGGAAGGTTGGCCGCCGATGCTCGCCGCGCAGGGCATGCTGCTGTTCCAGGCGATCTTCAATTTCTTCGTCACGTCCGGCTCGGCGCAGGCTTCGATCACCATGCCGCTGATGGCCGGCCTGGGCGACATCGTCGGCGTCAGCCGCCAGGTCGCAGTGCTCGCATTCCAGCTGGGCGACGGCATCACCAATCTGGTGATCCCCACCTCGGCGGTGCTGATGGGTGCGATCGGCGTGGCCGGCGTGAGCTGGCAGCGCTGGCTGCGCGCGATCTGGCGGTTCGAACTGATCCTGGTCGGTCTGGCAGTCGCCGCCGTGGCGGTCGCGGTGAGCATCGGCTACGTCTGAGGCGGCGGCAGGCGGGCAGCGCGGTCTATCCCAACAGCGTTCACAGGCCCTAGACTTCGGGCATGAAAATCGCCAGCTGGAACGTCAATTCGCTCAACGTGCGCCTGCCGCATCTGGAACAGTGGCTGCAGGACGCCGCGCCCGATGTGGTCGGGCTGCAGGAGACCAAGCTCGAAGACAACCGTTTTCCCGACGCGGTGATCGCCGGGTTGGGGTATCGCAGCGTATTCGCGGGTCAGAAAACCTACAACGGCGTCGCGTTGCTCGCGCGCGGTCACGCGCTCGACGACGTGCAGATCGGCATTCCCGATTTCGACGACGCGCAGCGGCGCACGATCGCCGCGACCGTCAACGGTATCCGCATCGTCAATCTGTACGTGGTCAACGGCCAGGATGTCGGCACCGAGAAATACGATTACAAACTGCGCTGGCTCGACGCCGTGCACGCCTGGCTTGCGGATGAGATGCGCAAGCATCCGCAGCTGGTGGTGATGGGCGATTTCAACATCGCGCCAGACGATCGCGACGTGCACGACCCGATGGTGTGGAACGACGACAGCATCCTCACCTCCACTGCGGAACGCGCGGCGCTGAAGCGGCTGCTCGATCTCGGTCTGCACGACGCCTACCGTCTGCACCACAGCGAAGGCGGCTTCTTCAGCTGGTGGGATTACCGCCAGGCCGGCTTCCGCCGCAATCTCGGCCTGCGCATCGATCTGACGCTGGTGTCGGACGCGCTGCGCGACAGGGCGAGCGCTGCGGATATCGACCGCGTGCCGCGCACCTGGGAACGGCCGAGCGATCATGCGCCGGTGTGGGTCGGTATCGAAGCGGAGTAGGTTTTCATGAGCAGATTCGACGACGAGCTGCGCGATGTCGGGCGCGAACTCCGCAGCGAATTCGGCCAGAGCGTTCGGCTGTATCTGATCGATTGGCCGCTGAGTCTGGCGGTACTGGCAACGGTCGCTTATCGCGCATACGGCGCGATGCGTCCGGCGGAGGGTGCCAACGGCATGTGGTTCATTCTTGCCATCGTTGCGGCACTGGCCATCGGTTGTTTCGCTTCGGCCGTATCCGCATGGTGGCTCGGCATGATGACCACGCCACCGTCGGGGCGCTGGCCGCGCAGGCTTTCGGTACTGGCGGCGGTCCTGCTGCTGTGGGTGTTGGGGTAACCCCTTGAGGCAAGTTTCACAGGCCGCGCCGAGGCGCAGCCAACGGCCTACTCTTTCGCCTTGTCCGCCGCAGGCGCGGTCTTCAAGGATGCCGCCATGGCGCCGATACCGCCCGCCAGCAGCGCGAGCATCAGCAGCGTGTTGAACAGACTGGTCGGCCGGAAGTAAATGTTCAGATTGGACAGGATGCCGACGAAGACGATGACCAGACCCGCCGCCAGCAACAGCCAACCGAGGATCGATTTGGCGTTGAAGAAGATGAAGCCGGTGCCGGCGATGAAGGGGATCAGCGACAGCCCGAAGCCGTTGTAGCCGTAGAGCATCCATCCGCCGCCCGAGCTGACCGACACCTGATTGGTCAGCAGCCAACCACCGGCCACAGCGCACATCAGGCCGATGAAAAACTGCCCCACACCGCCGGGTGTACCGCCTGCGCCTGTCATGTGTCGCCCTCGTTCGAAGTGGATCGGCCGCGATCATAGCGCAGCGGTCCCGGTCGGCAATTCACCCCAGCAACCGCAGCAGCGCCTCGCGCGGGAGCTTGCCGGTGTCGTTGCGCGGCAGCGCGTCGACAAGGCGCAACCTGCGCGGGAGAAACACCGGATCGATGCTCTGACGCAGCGCGGCGAGGATGGCGGTTTCGTCCAGCGTCGGCGCCACTACCAGCGCGGCGATCCGCCGCACGCCGGTGTTCTCGCAGGCATCGAGCTGCAGCATCACCCCGTCGATCACGCCGGGCACCGACTGCAAGCGCCGGGTGAGGTCGCCCAGCGATGCGCGCTTGCCGGCGATCTCCAGCAGATCCGACTGGCGGCCGCACAGCACGAAGCCGTGGTCCGGGCGCAGCTCGACCAGATCCGCCAGCGCCACCGGCGCCGGCAGATGCGGCGCTTCCACCAGCGTGCCGTCGGGCTGGGGATGCAGGCGCACGCCGGGGTAGGCGGTCCATGCGGCGTCGCGCGCGGTGCGGCGATGGGCGACGATGCAGATCTCGGTGGCGCCGAACAGCTCGCGCACTTCACAGCCGAAACGCAGTTCGGCGGCGGCGGCCAGCGACTGCGGCAGCGGCGCGGTCGCGGTGACGATGCCGGCCAGCGGCGGCAGCGCGATGGCCGATTCCACCAGCGCGCGCAGATGCACCGGTGTGGTCACCAGCAGCGCTGGCGCGACGGCCTCGCGCAGCGCCTGGCCGACATCCTCGGGGAAAAACGGGCGGCCGCCGTGCACCGCGGCCGGCGCGAACAGCGGCAACAGCACCGACAGCTCCATGCCGTACATGTGCTGGGGCGGCACGGTGGCGACCACCGGCAGGATGCCGTGCTGCCCGGCCGCATCGTCCCCGGGCCACAGGTGGCGCAGCGCGGCGACGTTCTGCGCGGTGCTGATCCGCAGACTGCCCCAGGTCTTGGGATTGGGTTTCGGCGTGCCGGTGCTGCCGGAGGTGAAGCCGATCATCGCCAGCGCATCGGGATCGATCTCGGGTATCGGACCTTCATGCTTCGGCAGCCGCTCGGGCAGCGCGTGCAGACGCGGCGGCGCGGGCGAGAGCCGCACATCGGAGACGCAATAGCTGTCGGGATATTGCCGCAGCACATCCTCGATCGCCGCCGGGGTGCGCGAGGACGGCAGCAGATTGATCTGCCCGCGCAGGGCGACGGCGCAGAACGCCACAAGGAACCGGTAGCGGTCTTCGCAGAGGTTGATCGCACTGGCGGCCTCGGGCAGACCGGCGGCGACGCCGCGCACTTCGGCGAGGAACACGTCGAGCGCGACGCGGCCATGGCCGTCGAAGGCGAACGCGCGGTCGGCGGGGCCCTCGGCAAGGGCGACCGGTCGCGATGCCGACGCCGGGGCGCCCACATCGGCGCCCGGGATTTGAATCGCTACCGACATTCGTTCGATGCTCCCGCCCAGTCCGGCAACCGTGTGCCTGCCCCGGGCTTAGCTTACGCTGGCCGCCCCACCGTCCTCAAACCGCCCGCCTCTTGAATGCATCTTCGAACACTGCCGCATTCGGCCCGGTGCGGTGCGCCTGGTGGCCGTGGCGTCATGGCGACACGGCGGAACGCCGGGTGCGGGACTGGCTTGGCGCGGTGTGGGGCTTGCCCCCGGAGACGCTGGCCCTGCATCGCGACGCCTACGGCCGACCGCATCTGGGCGGTGGCACGCACCATGTCGATGTGAACTGGAGCCACAGCGGCGACTGGCTGATCGCGGCCTGCATCGAGGGCATGGCGATCGAGGGCATGGCGATCGAAGACATGCCAGGCAAAGACCCGCAGGCCGGGGGCGTGCGCGTCGGTATCGATATCGAACGACTGCGTCCAAGGCCGAAAGCGCTGGCGCTGGCGCGGCGTTTCTTCGCCCCGGAGGAAATCGCCTGGTTGAACGCGATCGCCGACGATATCGCCGACGATCCGGCGGCGTTGGACCGTGCCTTCACCCGGCTGTGGTGCGCGAAAGAAGCGGTGCTGAAAGCCCACGGCCGCGGGCTGTCGTTCGGGCTGCACAGACTGCGGTTCGCCCCCGGCGACGACGCGGCCGCCCCGCAGCTGGTCGCCTGCGACCCGGCGCTGGGCGCGGCGGCCGAATGGCGGCTCGAAGCGTGGTCGCCGGCGCCCGGGTATCTGGCGACGCTCGCGTGGCGAGCCGCTTCGGGAGAGGTTCCCGCAGCGGATGGAATCGGGGCTGAAGCCCCTCCTACAACGCCTTCCGCGAAACCGCCTGCCGCATAATTCCGCGAATGACTGCCCACGACCTCCCCGCCGCCGCCCGCAACGATCTGGATGCCGGCCTGCAGGCACTGCGCCTCGACATCTCACTGGCGGATCCGCTGGCGCGCTATCTGGCGCTGCTGCTGCGCTGGAACGCCACCTACAACCTCACCGCCATCCGCGATCCGCGCGAGATGGTGACCAAGCATCTGCTGGATTCGCTGGCGATGGCGCCATCGGTGGCGTCGATGGCGACCCTGGCGGATCTGGGCACCGGGGCGGGGTTGCCGGGCATCCCGCTGGCGATCGCCGTCCCCGGGCTGCGGGTGACGCTGGTGGAATCGAACGGCAAGAAAGCCAGATTCATGCGCGAGGCACTGCGGACGCTGGGTCTGAGCAATGCCGAAGTGGCCGAGTCGCGGATCGAAGCGCTGGACCGTCCGGGCGCGTTTGCCGCGATCACCGCCCGTGCCCTCGCCACCCTGCCGCAGATCCTGAGCCTCGGCGGTCATCTGCTGGCCCCCGGTGGCGTTCTGCTGGCGATGAAAGGTGCCCGCCCGGACGACGAGATCGCAGCGCTGCCCGACGGCTGGGCGCTGCAGGGCATCCAGCCGCTGACGGTGCCCGGTCTGGGCGCGGAACGGCATCTCGTGGTGGTCGGCCGCGCAGATTCGGCCGTCGGCTGACGGCAGCGCGGGTCGTCAACAGGCATAATCTGCGGTTCGGCCCGCGTCGCCATCCGCAAGGAGCTTCGCTTCAGCCCTGCCCAGACCACCCGAGACTTCCGGACCCCACCATGGCCCGCATCATCGCCATCGCCAACCAGAAAGGCGGCGTCGGCAAGACCACCACCTCGGTCAATCTCGCCGCCGCGCTGGCGCAGGCGCCCAAGCGCGTGCTGCTTGTGGACCTCGACGCCCAGGGCAACGCGACCATGGGCAGCGGCATCGACAAAAGAGAACTGGCCGGCTCCACCTGCGATGTGATGCTGGAGGAGATGCACGCCGCCGACGCGATCGTGCGCACCCCCGAAGGCTTCGATCTGCTGCCCGGCAACAGCGATCTGACCGCCGCAGAAATCGAGCTGATGGACGAACCCGGCCGCGAACAGCGGCTGCGCCGCGCGCTGGAGCCGCTGCGCGAACGCTACGACTTCATCCTGGTCGACTGTCCGCCGGCGCTGTCGCTGCTGACCCTGAACGCGCTGACCGCCGCCGATTCGATCCTGGTGCCGATGCAGTGCGAGTACTACGCGCTGGAAGGCCTCAGCGCATTGCTGCAGACCATCGACGCGCTGAAGGCCAAGCTCAATCCGAACCTCGAAATCGAAGGCGTGCTGCGGACCATGTTCGACGTGCGCAACAACCTGGCCAACGCGGTTTCCGCCGATCTCACCGCGCACTTCGGCGACAAGGTCTTCCGCACCATCATCCCGCGCAACGTGCGCCTGGCTGAGGCGCCCAGCCACGGCCAGAGCATCGTGGCTTACGACAAGGGCTCGCGCGGGGCCATCGCCTACCTCGGGCTGGCCGGCGAAGTCATCCGCCACCAGCGCGAACGCGCGCAACAGGCCGCCGCTGGCGGCGCGGCCCGCACCCACACCTCGGAGACGCGCGCATGACCGTTGCGAAGAAGCCGCGCGGCCTGGGCCGCGGCCTGGAAGCCCTGCTCGGCCCCAAGGCCGCCGCTGCTGCGCCGGTGCTGGAAGCCACGCCGGCCGACACCCTGCGGATGCTGCCGATCGACGCGCTCACGCCGGGCAAGTACCAGCCGCGCCGGGCGATGGACCCGGGCAAGCTCACCGAGCTGGCCGAGTCGATCAAGGCGCAGGGCGTCATCCAGCCGGTGGTCGTGCGCGAAATCGCCAAAGAGAAAGGCGGCAAGGTCTACGAGATCATCGCCGGCGAACGCCGCTGGCGCGCCTCTAAGCAGGCCGGGCTGACCGAACTGCCGGTCGTCATTCGCGTTGTCGACGACCGCACCGTGGTGGCGATGGCGCTGATCGAGAACATCCAGCGCGAAGACCTCAATCCGCTGGAAGAAGCGCAGGCGCTGCAGCGGCTGATCGACGAATTCGACCTCACCCACGCGCAGGCTGCGGAAGCGGTCGGCCGCTCGCGCGCAGCGGTCTCCAATCTGCTGCGTCTGCTCGAGCTGCCGGCCGACATCCGCATGCTGGTGGAAACCCGCGCGCTGGAAATGGGCCACGCCCGCGCGCTGCTGTCGCTGGCGCCGCAGGCGGCGATCGCACTGGCGCGCCAGGCCGCCGAACTGGGCTGGTCGGTGCGTGAAGTCGAACACCGCGTGCAGCAGTACGCCGCCGGTCAGGTACCCACCGGGGCCAAGGCCAAAACCAGCAACGGCGCCAAGGCCAAACCGCAGGCCGACATCGTCGCCCTGGAGCGCGATTTGTCCGAATCCCTGGGCACCAAGGTCAATGTCCTGCACGGCCGCGGCGGCAAGGGCCGGCTGGTCATCCACTACACCGATCTGGACACTCTGGACGGGGTGCTGGAGCGATTGAAGGCGCGTTGAGCGATACGGTCGAATGCTCGCCAAGTCGCTTTCAGTGGAAGAAAGCCTGTTTTATCGTGATCGCCTTAGGTCAGCACGGTATGCGGCACTAGCCGATGCAGAAGGTTTTTCAGAGGTTTGTTTTGCCGTCGAGGCGCTGGGACTGCGATTGCTCGGAAAGCAAGCAACCTTGAGTCCTTATAAGCAGCACGTTGCCGAATTGGTGCGGCGTGTTTCGCACAAAGAGAAATTAGCCGAAGATTACCCTGGCTGCTTCACCCGATTTGATGCGCTTTACAGCGCGATGAGCAAAGCAAGAAACGACGCGATGCATACTGGCGCTTATGCGCGGCACGCCACCTTGGCTGCAGTCGAGCTATGCATTTATTTGGAGGAAGCTTTGATGGCAGCCCTGCGACAACCAAGCAAGGTTTCGGACTATATGGTCAGGCAGGTCGTTGTTGTGGAGCCTTGGCAGCCTGTGGCGCATGCAAGGCAATTGATGCTCACCCACTCGTTCTCGTTCTTGCCTGTGTACGTCGACAGCCAATGGAAATTGCTTTCCGAACTATCGGTGGCGAGATTTTTATCCCCCTCACTCAGCAGAAGCGATCGTGAAGTTCGGTTGGGAAAAACGATTCAGGATGCGAAAACTGCTCTGGATGGACTCTGCCTGCTCTCAGCAGTAGAAGTAAAAGCAGATTCGAGCATCGACGATTTATTGGATCATACGAAATGTGCGACGACACCGACATTGTGGCTCGTGCCAGACGACAAAAATCGGGGTTCTCTCCAAGGTGTCTTGACGCCGTTCGAGCTTATGTAGCATTGTCCATGGGCAGGTAGCACAAACGTGCTACATTGCGCCCGTCCGCTGATTACGGAGTGCCCGTGTCAACTACCACCATCCGCATCCCCGACGATCTCAAGTCGCGCTTGGCCAAACTCGCGGAACACGAGGGCCTGTCGACGCATGGCCTGATCCTCGACGCAATCGCAGAGAAGACCGAAGAGCTTGAACAGCGCCACTCGTTTTATGCCGAAGCCGAAGCACGTTACGCGCGCGTGCTCAAGACTGGCAAAGCGATCACGTGGGAAGACATGAATGCCTTTCTCGATGCGCGTATCGCTGGCGAAACGGTGCCGCGCCCAGTTGCGAAACCCATCGTCGAGTAACGCGTGACCACGATCCGTTTCGCAGACGAAGTCGCGGATGATTACGACCGCATTCTCGATCACCTGATCCGGCACGATTCCGCCGATGCTCTGGATCGGCTTGCCAACATCCGTGCCGCAATCGCCGTGCTTGCATCGAATCCGTTGATCGGCCGCCGGTTGCCTTCCGGACTGCGCGAGCTGGTCATCGGTCGTGGTATCCGTGGCTACATCGCCTTGTACCGCTACGCGGATGCGCTCGATCAGGTCACGGTTGTCGGCATCCGCGCCCAGAAAGAATCCGGATACCACCGCCCATGACCCAGCCCCACCTCTCCGTCGTCGTCCCCGTCTTCAACGAGCGCGACAACGTCACGCCGCTGATCAACGAGATCACTGCTGCGCTGCGCGGGCTGACATCGTTCGAGATCGTCTACGTCGACGACTGCTCGCGCGACGACACGCTCGACGTACTGAAAAAGCTCAAGGCCGACGTGCCCGAGCTGCGTGTGATCAAACACATCAGCCAGAGCGGGCAGAGCACTGCGGTGCGCACCGGCGTGAAGCAGGCGCGCGGCGCATGGATCGCGACTCTCGACGGCGACGGCCAGAACGATCCGGCCGATATCCCTAAGCTGCTGGCCGAACGCGAGACATCCGCCGCCGACGTGAAACTGTTCGCCGGCTGGCGCGTGAACCGCAAGGACACCGGCAGCAAGCGCTGGGCGTCGAAATTCGCCAACGCGATCCGCAGCCGCATGCTGCAGGACGCCACGCCGGACACCGGCTGCGGCATCAAACTGTTCGAGCGCGAGGCCTTCCTCGATCTGCCCTACTTCAACCACATGCACCGCTATCTGCCTGCACTGATGCAGCGCGCCGGCTGGAAGACGGTCAGCGTGCCGGTGAACCACCGCCACCGCGCCAGCGGCGTGTCGAAGTACAACAACCTCAACCGCGCGCTGGTCGGCCTGCGCGATCTTCGCGGTGTGGCATGGCTGATCGCGCGCAGCAAGCGCACCGCTGTCGAAGAGTTGTAGGCATGGATCCCGTCGCCGTGGACATCATGAATTCGCCGATCCCGTGGCTGGCCTGGACCGGGCTGCACATGAGCCCCTGGAAACTGATCGGCCTCACCGGCGCGCTGATGTTCGGCGGCCGCTGGCTGGTGCAATTCATCGCCAGCAGGAAACAGGGCAAGCCGGTGATCCCGCGGCTGTTCTGGTACATGAGCATCGTCGGCAGTCTGATGACGCTGAGCTACTTCGTGTTCTCGCAGAAACAGGACTCGGTCGGTATCGTCCAGAACCTGTTCCCGGCCTTTACCGCCTGTTACAGCCTGTATCTGGACATCAAACATCGCGGTTGGCACCGGGACCGCAATACGCACTGACCGGGTGACGGTTCCGCCCACGGCCCCCGGTCGGTACGACTCCAATGGAGATTGGTGTAGTCTCGGCTCGGCCTCGGGGGAGAGGCCTCACAACCTGGGGAACATCATGGCTCGCTGGTATCGGTGGGGGATTGCGGTTGCGGCGTTGACGCCGGGCGCGGCTTGCGCGCAGGTGAGCGAAACGATGGTGCACTCGGTCTGGATCGCGACCTGCGCCGGGCTGGTGCTGATGATGCAGCCGGGGTTCGCGCTGCTGGAAAGCGGATTCTGCCGCGCGAAGAACGCGGTCAACGTGATCATGAAGAACTTCACCGACTGCGCGATCGCCTCGCTGGCGTATTGGGCGGTGGGTTTCGGGCTGATGTTCGGCACCAGTTGGAGCGGGGTGATCGGCACCAGCGACTTCTTCCCCAGCGGCGACGGTGCGTCACTGGTGAACGTGCTGTACCAGACCTTTTTCGCCGCCACCGCCGCGACCATCATCAGCGGCGCGGTGGCCGAGCGCATCCGCTTCATGCCCTATCTGGTCGGCAGCGGAATCATGGTCTGCGTCATCTACCCGGTGTTCGGCGCCTGGATCTGGGGCGGCACGGCCGACAACCCGGGCTGGCTGCGCGGCATGGGATTTCTCGACACCGCCGGCGGCACGGCCGTGCACATGATCGGCGGCTTCACCGCACTGGCGGCCATCGTCGTGCTGGGGCCGCGGTTCGGGCGCTTTTCGCGCACAGGCGAGGTCCGCGAGATTCCCGGCCACAACCTGCCGCTGGCGGCGCTCGGCGCGTTCCTGCTGTGGGTGGGCTGGCTGGGCTTCAACGGCGGCGCGGTCGATCCCGACTTCAAGGATCTCGGCCTGATCGTGCTCAACACCCATCTCGGCGCCGCCGCCGGCGTGGTCGGCGCGATGCTGGCGCTGGGCGTCAACCGGCGACCGCTGCTGATGTCGGCGGTGATCAACGGCGCATTGGGCGGGCTGGTCTCGATCACCGCCGGCGCGAAGTACATCGACCCAGGATTCGCGGTGCTGACCGGTCTAATCGGCGGCATGGTGGTGGTGGTCGGTCCTGCGGTGCTGCAGCGGATGAAGATCGACGATGTGGTCGACGCGGTCTCGGTGCACGGCTTCTGCGGACTGTGGGGCACGCTCGCGGTCGGTCTGTTCATGCGGGGAAATCTGTTCGACCTGCAGCAGATCGGGGTGCAGGCGCTCGGTGCGGCGGTCGCGGGCGTCTGGGCCTTCACCATCGGCTGGCTGATGTACAAGCTGCTGGACGTGACGATGGGGCTGCGGGCGAGCACCGAGCACGAGCAGCGCGGTCTGGACTACACCGAGCATTACGAGATCGGCTACGGCGAATTCATGGCCGGCCGTACCCACCGCGACCTCGGCGGCGAAGGTTGATCGATGGTGGCCAACGACAACACCAGCATGGGCCTGAATTACAGGCGCCGCGTGATCTACCAGGCACTCCACGACACCTTCGCCGACCCGCAGGAGATCCGCCGCTATTTCGATCTGTGGCAGCGCGATCACAGCCAAGAGGCGCATTTCGTGGTCACCCGCTTCGCGGCGGTGGTCGCCAAGGCGGCAGGCTTCGATCTTCAGCAGAAGTCGGTCTTCCAGCGGCGCCTGTTCCATGGTCTGACCCAATCCTACGAAAGTCTGCCGCGCGTGCCGGATGCCTGGATGCCCGCCGCCAACAACACCGGCGAAATGCCCGCCGTGGCGTCCCCGCAGGCTGGAACGACAACGTCCGGACCCGCCGCAGCACCCGTGCTGGAGCACGTGGAAAGCCGTCGCTTCGACGCCCCGGAACGGGTGGTGTTCAAGGCATTCGCGCAGCCGATCGTCGCGGCGATCCTGGCCAAGGCCGATCGTCATCCGGGCGTGCTGCTGCAGGCGGTCGGCGACCTCGATGTCGCCACGGGCGGACGCGAACAGGAACTGCATCAACTGTTCAAACGCTGGTCGGCCGAGCGTTTCGGCGGTGACGCCCTGCCGCAGCTGCGCGCCCAGGAAGAATTCCGGCATCTCGCCCATCAGCTGTATCTGCTGGCGGCCGACCTGATCGGCCCGGTGCAGGCCGACCGTCTGCTGGCGCAGGCCGCAGCCGACGCGGAACGGCTGCCGGAAGCGGGGACCTTCTCCCCTCAGTTGCTGCTCTGACCGGTCTCTGCCGGCTGCCCTTTTGCAGGGCCGGCGAACCTCCTGGGGCACGCTTGCGCCCCATTGCGTCATTGCGTCATTGCGTCATATCGATATGCCTACGTCCGCATGACGCTTCTGCCGGCGCTTGCGGCATGCTCATTTCTCGCGTGGGTTTTTGCTGCAGGGCAACATGCGGCAGCGGACAGATTGACCTAGTCTTCGCTCCGGCAAACAGCGACAGCGCGCCGGGGCAAGTCGCCTCCACGCACGAAATGCGGCGCCGGGCACTGAACGTCATGGGGGATGACGCTGAAGCCGTCGCCGATGTCCGGCCTGTAAAACCACCTGTTGCAAGACGGTATGGCTGCGCTGGAATGACAGGCGCGGTCATTCCTAGAAGCGTTTTTTGCGTTTTCCACGGAGCGACGGACGGCAAGGAGCCTTCGCGACCCGTTTCCCGGAGGTTGGGGGGCGGGATCATTCCAATACGCAGCACTGCCGGCGGTCGCAGCCTGATCTCTACGGCCCGGTTCCGGTGGATCCTGCCATCGAGAAAAACGAATGCGAACAAATCCAATGAAAACTGCGGCCGGCAGCTTGGCGCTGACGCTGGTGATTGCCGGGGCGCTCATCGCCGGCTCGCTGAATGCCGCCGGCAGGGGTGTCGACGAGCGCGGACGGCTCGGCGGCTCCGAGCGGCCCAGCGCGGGCACGAAGAAAGACCTCGACAATCCCAGCGCGCGCGGACTGTGGCGCGACCAGTGGTACAACGAAACCTACGTCAAAGACGACCGCAAGACCAAGCGTCAGGGCGGTAACGACAATCTGTGGTCGCCGGAATATCAGCGCTTCATGATGGAAGCGGCCAAACGCGAACGCACGCGCTATCGCGCGAAAATGCCGACCTCCGGTTCTTCGCAGGTGATGATCGATCCGTCGGCACCGATCGCCGCGCGCGCTGCGGCGAACTCGCTGAGCCGCGATCTGCGCTGGACAAATATCGGTCCGACGAAGGCCAACTTCATCACCAATGGCAGCACCTTGAACGGCATTACCGATGCCGGCCGCGTCAACGCCATCGTCACCGACCCGGCCAATCCGAACACCCTGTACGTCGCGTTTTCGGGCGGCGGGCTGTGGAAATCCACCGACGGCGGCGCCTTCTGGCAAGCGAAGACTGAAACCCTCGGCTCGCTGTCGGTCGGCTCCGTTGCGATGGACCCGAACGACAGCAGCACGCTGTATCTGGGTCTGGGCGACCGCTTCGACGGCACCGGCACAGGCATCGTCAAGATGACCAATGGCGGCGACACCTGGACCGATCCGGTGTTCCTGGGCACCTCGAGCTCTATTTCCAACATTCTCGTTGCACCGGCCAATTCCAGCATCGTGCTGGCGGCGACCGACAAGGGCCTGTTCCGTTCGACCGACGCCGGCAAAACCTATTCGCTGGTGACGATCAACACCGGCGTCGCTGAAACCCCGCGCATCTGGTCGCTGGTCACCGGCGGCGGCAACAGCATGGCGCTGAGCCTGGAGGCCGCACCCAGTGCCGCTTCCGGCACCACCAAACAAGGTCAGGTCTGGCGTTCCGGCGACAATGGTGCGACCTGGACACGGGGACTCGGCGTGACCAATGCGTCCGGAATCAATCGAGTCAGCCTTGCTTCGGCACCCTCGAACCGCTCGGTGATGTACGCAATGGCGGCGAAGCAGGTCACCGGCAACACGGATCTGGGCAATATTTTCAGATCGACCGACGGCGGCGCCAACTGGACCGCAGTGGCCACAACCTCGACCGGCGCATACAAGTCGTACACAAACACGAACAGCGAATCGAGCTCGCTGCAAACGCTGCTGGGCGGACAGGGTTTTTACAACCACATGATCGTGGTCGACCCCACCAACCCGAACACGGCCTATTTCGGCGGTCAACTGTTGGTAGCGAAGACCACCGACGGTGGTTCGACATTCCGGCAAATCAGCAACTGGTTGGCCCAGTTCAGTCTTCCCTATGTGCATGCCGACATGCACGCGGGCCACATCGCCAGCAACGGCACGCTGTACATCGGTTCTGACGGCGGCATCTTCCGCTCCACCAATGGCGGCACCACGTTCACCGACGATCTGAACGAAGGCATCGCCTCGCATCTGATCTACAACGTCTGCTCCACGCCTGCCGATGCCAACCGCGTGCTGATCGGCCTGCAGGACAACGGCACCCGTCTGCGCGAGACCAACACCAGTGTCTTCAATCAGGTGATCGGCGGCGATGGGTTCGGCTGCAACGTCAATCCAAGCACTGCCAATTCGATGATCGGCTCGGTGCAGTACCTGAGCATCCGCAAGAGCACCAACGGCGGCACATCGTTCTCCAGCGCCTGCTCCGGCATCACCGAATGCGGCCAGTCCAACGGTACCGCGCCGTTCAAGACCACCGTGCTCGCCTGGGCCGGCGATGCCACCGGCAATACGCTGTACACCCAGAGTTCGACCAAGCTCTATCGCAGCACCAACTACGCCACCAGCTGGACCGCGCTGGGCACCACCGGTCTGCCGGCCAATACCACGGCCGCACCGTTCGTCATCCGCGGCATCGGCGTGGCCAAGACCAGCGGCGCTTCGCCGAACAGCGACACCGTGGTGGGCCTGGTCGCCAACGGCGGCCGGGTGTTTCTGACCACCAACCGCGGCACCAGCTGGACCGCCGCCGGCACGCTGCCCAACAACGGCAGCTCGCTGAGCTCGATCGCGTTCGATCCCGGCAACCGCAACATCATCTATGTCGCCTCGGTAGCGCCGGATTCGACCAAAACCCACGTCTGGCGCAGCACCGATTTCGGCGTGAACTGGGCGCCGATCGACGGCAACGGTTTCCCGACCGGCATCCCGGTCAACGCGATCACCATCGATCCGGTCGTGGCCACGAGCCTGTACGCCTCGACCCATCTGGGCGTGTACCGGTCCATCGACAGCGGCACCAACTGGGAGCGCTTCGGTGCATTGATGCCGCTGGTGAACGTCACCGATGTCGCCGTGTCCGCGAACGGCAACCAGGTGCGCGCGGCGACGTTCGGCCGCTCGGTGTGGGAGCTGTCGGACATCACCAACAACGCGGTGCCGGTCGCCAACTTCACCTCGACCACCTCGGGCCTGACCGCGACGTTCACCGACGCCTCCACCGACAGCGACGGCACCATCGTCCGCCGCCAGTGGAACTACGGTGACGGCGTGAACTCGTCGACGACCAACCCGCTTCACACCTACGCGACCGCCGGTACCTACACGGTGACGTTGACGGTCACCGACAACGGCGGTTACAGCAATACGAAAACCGCCACGGTCACGGTCGCCGCAGGCAGCAACGTCGCGCCAGTGGCGAACTTCACTTCGACCACGTCGAATCTGACCGCCACGTTCACCGACAGCTCCAGCGACAGCGACGGCAGCATCGCATCGCGCAGCTGGAACTTCGGCGATGGCACCACCTCCACCGTCACCAACCCGAGCAAGACCTACGCCGCCGCCGGCACTTACACAGTGACGCTGACGGTGACCGACAACGGTGGCCTGACCAACACCAGAACCGCGACGGTCACGGTGAGCGCCCCGGCCAACGTTGCGCCGACAGCGAACTTCACCTTCGCCACCAGCGGCTTGACGGCCAACTTCACCGACAGCTCCACCGACAGCGACGGCACCATCGCATCGCGCAGCTGGAACTTCGGCGACAGCACCACCTCCACCGTCACCAACCCGAGCAAGACCTACACCGCCGCCGGCACTTACACAGTGACGCTGACGGTGACCGACAACGGTGGTGCGACCAACACCAGGACCCAGTCGGTCACGGTCACGGCCAGCGCGGTGCAGACCTACAGCAACACCAGCGCCATCGCGGTTCCCGACAACAACACGACCGGTGTCACCCGGACGATCGCGGTCAGCGGTCGCACCGGCAATGCGCCGACCAACGCATCGGTGTCGGTGAACATCACCCACCCGTACATCGGCGACCTGATCGTGGATCTGATCGCACCGGACGGCTCGGTCTACAACCTGCATAACCGAACCGGCAGCTCGGCCGACAACATCGTCCAGACCTACAGCCGGAATCTGTCGACCGAAGCCTTGAACGGCACGTGGTCGCTGCGGGTCAGCGATCGCGCCGCCCGGGACATCGGCACATTGAACAGCTGGAGCATCACGTTCTGATCGATATGTCCTGATCGATACGTTCTGATCGACGCTCCGCCGACTGCATCATCGCGCAGCCGGTCCAGCGCCCGTTTTACGACCCCGCCATCGGCAACGATGGCGGGGTTTCTTTTTGTCCCGTCGCCGCAACGCGCCCGTCAGGATTTGCGCAGCCGGAGCACGACGTAAACCGCCACCAGCGCCGCAAGCGCGATGCCGATCGCCTGCCATTCGCCCGGCTTCAGCGTGGTCACGATCGCGACCATTGCCACGAACGAGACCAGCGGGATCAGCGGACCGCCGGGCAGCACGAAGGGTTCGCCGCGCTCGCGCAGATCGATGCGCTGTGCGCGCCACGCGGCGACGCTGACGAAACCGTACATCAGGCAGATCGCGCCGCCGGAAATCAGCGCCAGGGTGTCGAACTCGCCGCCGAGCGCGAGCGTGTAGGCGATGCCCGCGTGCGCGGCCAGCGCGAGCAGCGGCACGCGATGGGTCGCGGTGACCCGGCCGAACGCGCGCGGCAGATAACCGTCGCGGCCCAGCGCGAACACCAGCCGCGAGGTGCCGAACAGATTGCCCAGCAGAAAACCGGTCATCGAAATGCAGGCGGTGATCAGCAGCAGCGTGCGACCCGGCGCCCACAGTGCGGCGGCGGTATCGGCGATCGGCACGCCGCTGTCGGCGAGCTTCGGACCGAGCAGACCCTGGCCCACGATCTGCAGACCGAGATAGAGCAGCACCACCAGCAGGATCGCGGCGATCGTCGCGCGCGGCACATTGCGCGCGGGGTCGCGCAGTTCGCCCGAAGGCACCAGCGCGGTTTCCATGCCGGAGTAGGCGAACATCACCAGCACCATCGACGCGCCGAGCGCCGATATCGACGGCACGTCGCCGAACGAGAAGCTGACAAGGCTCCAATCGACGAAGAACACACCGATACCCGCGAGCAGGAACAGCGGCAGCAGTTTCAATGTCGCCAGCACCGCGATCGCGCGCGCGCCGAGCTTCACGCCGAATGCGTTCAACGCGAACAGCAGCAGATAGACCACCGTGAGCAGACCGGCACGCGCATAGGGGTCGGCGAACGCCGGCGCCAGCGTGGCCACCTGCACCGACAGCGCAGCGGCGACGCCGGCGCTGGAAGCGAGATTGCTGATCCACATCAGCGCGCCGGCGAGAAAGCCCGCGAACGGTCCGAACACCGCGGTCAGATACGTGTACGGCCCACCGGTGGCCTGGGTGCGGCTGCCGATGGCGGCGAAGCACAGCGCGACCGGCACGATGGCGAGCGCACCGGCCAACAGCGCCAGCGGCGCGGCGCTGCCCATCTGCGTCGCCAGCGACGACGGCATGCGGAAGATTCCACCGCCGACGATCACGTTGATGACGGCGGCGGTCAGCGCGAACGTGCCGACCGCGCGGATCAGCGCGGCATCGCCTTCGAGCGGGCGGACGGATGCGGGTTCGGACATGGGCATGGCCTGCGGCGGACGAAGGGCGAAGCCTCTCACGCGCGCCACGGTTTGACGAGTGCGCGAACCCAAAATCCTGTAGGAGCGACTTCAGTCGCGAAACTGACCGACTTGCAGCCGCGACGTCGACCGCGATCCGAAACACCGCATGCTTCGCGACTGAAGTCGCTCCTACAGAGGGTTCACAGGGGCCCGTACAAGGGCTGCGATGCGCCACATGCGATAGCATCGACGCAGATTTCTGGAGATCCGCCATGCGCACGACCTTGCTGACCCTATCCCTCGCCTGCGCGCTCGGCGCACCGCTCGCACATGCCGCCGACGATCAACGTCCGGAAATCGCGCAGCAGGCGCAGCGTCTGCAGAACAAGGTGCTCGCCTGGCGCCGCGATATCCATCAACACCCCGAGCTCGGCAATCGCGAAACGCGCACCGCCAAGCTGGTCGCCGACCATCTGCGTTCACTGGGCCTGGAGGTGAAGACCGGCATCGCCACCACCGGCGTGATCGCCGTGTTGAAAGGCGGCAAGCCCGGCCCGCGCATCGCGATCCGCGCCGACATGGACGCACTGCCAGTCACTGAACGCAACGCGCTGCCGTTCGCATCGAAAGCCACCTCGACCTTTCGCGGCGAAACCGTCGGCGTAATGCACGCCTGCGGCCACGACGCGCACACTGCGACGCTGATGGGCGTAGCCGAAGCGATGGTGGCGATGAAGGCCGATCTGCCCGGCGAAGTGCTGTTCGTGTTCCAGCCGGCCGAGGAAGGCCCGCCGGACGGCGAGGACGGCGGCGCCGAGGAAATGCTGAAGCAGGGCATCTTCCGCGACTTCAAACCCGAGGCGGTGTTCGGCCTGCACGTGTTCAGCACGCTCAACGCAGGGCAGGTCGGTTATCGCGCCGGCCCGGCGATGGCCGCGTCCGACCGCTTCAACATCGTGATCAAGGGCCGCCAGACCCACGGCGCGCGGCCCTGGGGCGGCATCGATCCGATCGTCGCCGCCGCCGATGTGATCGGCACTGCGCAGACGATTGTTTCCCGTCGCCAGAACATCTCGAAACTGCCGGTGGTCGTCACCTTCGGCGCGATCAAGGGCGGCGTGCGCTACAACATCATTCCCGACCAGGTGGAGATGATCGGCACCATCCGCACTTTCGATGAAAGCATGCGCCAGGCGGTGTTTTCGGAATTGAAGAACATCGCCGAACATGTGGCCGCCGCGCACGGCGCGACCGCGGTTGCACAGGTACCCGACACCAAGGGCAATCCGGTCACCGTCAACGATCCGGCGCTCAGCGCGAAGATGCGGCCGAGTCTGGTACGCGCGGTCGGCGCCGGGAATGTGGTCGATGTCGGCCTGAACATGGGTGCCGAGGATTTTTCCTACTACGCCAAAGAAGTGCCGGGTTTCTTCTTTTTCGTCGGCGCCACGCCGAAAGGACAGGATGCGCTGACCGCGCCGTCGAACCATTCGCCGGAATTCTTCCTCGACGAATCCGCGCTGGACGTCGGCCTGCGCGCGATGCTGCAGGTGACGCTGGATTATCTGCATGGCACACGGTAGCGCGGACTTCCGTCCGCTGGGACGCGATCGAAGCCCTTGTAGGAGCAGCGCAAGCAGCGATCGTTACCAGACAGTCTTCCCGCAGCCGATCGCGGCTTGCGCCGCTCCTACAAGGAAATCGCCGACAAGCGCGATAATGCCGGCATGAATCACCACGATATCCCTCTCGGCCGCGAGGTCGCGTATCCGTCGCACTACGACGCCGGGCTGCTGTTTCCGATTCCGCGCACGCAGGGCCGTGTCGAGATCGGCGTCGATGCGCGTGCGCTGCCCTTCATCGGCCGCGATCGCTGGCACGCCTACGAGCTCAGCTGGCTGGGTGCGCGCGGCAAGCCGGTGGTGGCGACCGCCACGATCGAAGTGCCTGCCGATGCGCCATTCCTGATCGAATCCAAATCGCTGAAGCTATATCTCAACTCGCTCAACGCCGCGCGCTTCACAGCCGCGGAGCGTGTGCGCGAAACCCTGATCGCCGATCTGTCGCACAGCGCAGGCGCGCCGGTGCAGGTCGCATTCGGGCTGCCGCCGTTCGATGCGATGATCGATGACGCCATTCCGATCGATACGCTGGACATCGACATCGACGACTACGGTCCGCCGAACGCCGCGCATCTCGCGCTGGAGAACGATGCTGTCGTCGAGGAAACACTCCGCTCGGAACTGCTGAAATCGAACTGCCCGGTGACCGGGCAGCCGGACTGGGCCAGCGTGCGCATCGGCTATCGCGGCCCGAAGATCGATCGTGCCGGACTATTGCGCTATCTGGTGTCGTTCCGCGACCACGCCGAATTCCACGAGCAGTGCGTGGAGCGTATCTTCGTCGACCTGTCGGCGCGCTGCGGGCCGCAGACGCTGTCGGTGGAAGCGCGCTACACGCGTCGCGGCGGGCTCGACATCAATCCCTGGCGGGCAACGCCCGGCACGCCGGCGCCGGCGCCCGGACGCGATGAACGGCAGTAACCCGGCCGCCGCGAAAAAAACACGTCGCGGATATGGATTCTTAACATTCGGCATGTCAATGTGCGCGGGCCATCTGGCAGGAGCTTTCAACCATGACCACACCCGATAAGAAACCCGATTTTTCCAACGTGCAAAGCTCGGTGACCAGCACCGAAGCGGAACGCCCGGACTTCAGCAACGTCCAGACCACCGTGACCACCACCGAGGAAATCGTTGGCGGCGAGGGCGGTGGCGGCGGCACGGGCGAACAGACCTACACCATCGAGAAGGGCGACACGCTGTCGGCCGTCTCCAAGCGCTTCTACGGCAAGTCGAAGTTCTGGCGCCAGATCTTCGAAGCCAACCGCGACACCATCGAAGATCCCGACCGGATCTTCCCCGGCCAGACCATCACGCTGCCGGCGATCGATGTCGACGGCGACGGCGATCTCGACGACCCATCCGCCGGCTGATCGCGCAGCGCGCGCACCGCCTTCGCACCGGAATTTCTACAACACCGCATTGAGGACACACCCATGAATCGCACTCGTATCCATCAGGCTTTGCTTGTCGCCGTGATCGGCAGCGTCGCCATCGTCGGCTGCAAGAAGAAAGAAGAAGCCGCACCGGCGCCTGCCCCGACCATCGCCGAGCCGGCAGCGACACCGCCGCCCGCACCGGCCGCCACCGCGTCGGTCGCGAGCGTCGATCTGGGCAATGCCGTCGGCCCCGACATGAAGCTCACTGCGATGAGCGCCACCTTCAAACCGAAGGACACGATCACCGTATCGATCGGCACCACCACCAGCGATCCGGCGGCCACCGTCGCCGGCAAGGTCGGCGCCAAGTGGACGTACCTCAACGGGACCGAAGTCATGGTCGTCTCCGAAGAGACCAAGGACCTGAACCTCACCGGCAGCGGCTCCACCAACTTCCAGATCGCCAAGCCGGACGGCTTCCCGGTCGGCAAGTACAAGGTCGAAGTGTCGCTGGACGGCGCGGTGGTGCAGAGCAAGGACTTCGAAGTCACCAAGTAATCGCGGCGCTTCGCGGTTCGAAGAGAAGGGCGCGGCTTCGGTCGCGCCCTTCCGCTTTTGAGCGATCCGCTTTTGTGCGATGCGATTCGCGCAGCGGCGATCACCCCGTTTCGTGTCATCCGGATGCACTGGATCGCGCCCGACAATTGGACTAGTGTCTTCCTGCCCCGCTGTTCCGGCGATCTGCGCTTGCCCCTGTGCGCACGCGTCCGCCGCCAGGCCCCCTCCTTCCGCCCCCACAGGAGCGCGCAATGCCCTTCGAACTGACGATCAACGGCAAACCGGTCCCAGTGGACGCCCCCGACGACATGCCGCTGCTGTGGGTGCTGCGCGACATCGCCGGGCTGACCGGCACCAAATACGGCTGCGGCATAGCCCAGTGCGGCGCCTGCACCGTCCATGTCGCCGGCCAGCCGATCCGCAGCTGCGTCACCCCGGCCAGCGCATTGGTGGGTCAGCCCATCACCACCATCGAAGGCGCCGGTGCGACCGGACCGGTCGCGAAGGCCGTGCAGGACGCGTGGGTCGCCGGCGCGGTCGCGCAGTGCGGCTACTGCCAGAGCGGCCAGATCATGTCGGCGATCGCGCTGCTGGAGAGCAACCGCAACCCCGGCGATGGCGATATCGATGCGGCGATGGCGGGCAATCTCTGCCGCTGCGCCACCTATCAGCGCATCCGCGACGCGATCAAGGTCGCGGCCGCGGCGCTCGCGTAAGGAGAACGGATCATGTTCAACGGCCGCAAACTTCCGGCGATGCTCGCCGACTCCGCATCGACGCTGTCGGCAGCACCGCTGTCGGCAGCCCCCCTGTCGCGCCGGCAGTTCATGTTCGGCGCGACCCTCATCGGCTCGGCGCTGATGGTCGGCTGCAGCATGCAATCCTCCGACGAGGCCGCGCCCGTCGCGGCCGGCGGCAAACCCGCCGCCGGCTCGCCGTTCGAGGCCTATATCGCGATCGCCGCCGACGGCTTCGTCACCGTGTTCGCCAGCCAGTTCGACATGGGCCAGAACGTCTATCACGGCCTCGCGACGCTGGTCGCGGAAGAACTCGACGTGGCGCTGGACAAGGTGCTGGTCGAAGGCCGCGCCGGCAACCCGAAGTGGTACGGCAATCTCGCCATGGGCGGCGCGTTCCAGCTCACCGGCGGCTCCAGCAGCATGCCGTCGTCGTGGGAGCGCTACCGCAAGGCCGGCGCCACCGCGCGCGAGCTGCTGAAGCAGGCCGCCGCGAAGCAGTGGAAGGTCGCGACCAGCGAACTGTCGACCGCGAACGGCGAGGTGATCCACGCCGGCAGCGATCGTCGGGCGCCGTACGGCACGCTGATCGCCGCAGCCGCGCCGCTGACGCTGTCGGGCGAAGCCGCACTCAAGGAGCCGAAAGCGTGGACGCTGATCGGCAAGGATGCGCCGACGCGCATCGACGCGCGCGCCAAGTCCGACGGCAGCCAGGAATACACCATCGATCTGAAGTTGCCCGGCATGCTGGTCGCCACGGTCGAGCACAGCCCGCGCTTCGGCGGCAAGGTGACATCGTTCGACGCGGCCGCCGCAAAAGCGATCCCCGGCGTGGTCGACGTGGTGCAGATCAGTCGCGGCATCGCTGTGGTCGCGCAGAACACCTGGGCTGCGATGAAAGGTCGCGAAGCGCTGCAGGTGACCTGGGACGACAGCGGCGCGGAGACGCGCTCGTCCGCAGCGCTGTTCAAGGAATTCGAAGGTCTGGCCAAACAGGATGGCAAGGTCGCGTTGCAGCGCGGCGATGCCGCCGGCAAACTCGGCAAGGCCAAGACCACGATCGAAGCGACGTATCGTTTCCCGTATCTCGCGCACGCCGCGCTGGAACCGCTCAATGCCGTGGTCCACAAGGACGGCGACCGCCTGCACATCCACGGCGGCCTGCAGATGCCCGACGCGGTGCAGGGCACCTGCGCGCAGATCGCCGGGGTAAAACCCGAACAGGTCGACCTGCACGTGATGAAGACCGGCGGCGGCTTCGGCCGGCGCGCGGTCGCCGATTGCGACGTGTTCGTCGAAGCCACCGAGATCGCGAAAGCCCTGAACTTCCGCGCGCCGATCAAGCTGCAGTGGACGCGCGAAGCCGACATGGGCGGCGGTCGCTACCGCCCGCTGCACGTGCACCGCGTGCGCGTGGGCATCGGCGAAGACGGCGCGATCAGCGGCTGGCAGCACCACATCGTCGGCCAGTCGATCATGTCCGGCACGCCGTTCGAGGCGATGATGATGAAGGACGGTATCGACCCCACCTCGACCGAAGGCGTCGTCGACACTCCATACGCGCTGCCCGACTTCGACGTGCGCATGACCCATCCGGCGTCGCCGGTGCCGGTGCTGTGGTGGCGGTCGGTCGGTCACACCCACACCGCATACGTGATGCAGACCATGCTCGACGAAATCGCCGTCGCCACCGGCAAGGATCCGGTCGCGCTGCGGATGTCGCTGTTGCCCGCCGATGCGCGCGAACGCGCGGTGCTGGCCTTGGCGACCGAAAAGGCGAACTGGTCGCAGCCGCCCGCCGCCGGCCGTTTCCGCGGCGTGGCGGCGCACCAGTCCTTCGGCAGCTATGTCGCCACCGTGGCCGAAGTCTCGAAGACCGCAGACGGCGGGATCAAGGTCGAACGCTGCGTGGTGGCGTCGGACTGCGGCATCGTGGTCAATCCCGATGTGGTCCGCGCGCAGCTCGAAGGCGGCACCGGTTTCGGCCTCAGCGCGATGCTCGGCGAACAGCTGACCCTGGACAACGGCGCGCCGACCGCGCGCAATTACGACGCGTATCCGGTGCTGCGCATCGATGCGATGCCCAAGGTGGAAGTGCACATGCTGGCATCGGCCGCGTCGCCGACCGGGATCGGCGAATGCGGCGTGCCGCCGATTGGTCCAGCGGTGGCCAACGCGATCTTCCAGGCCACCGGTAAACGTGTGCGCAATCTGCCGTTCTTGAATGCATGAGCGCCTGTCCAACAGGCCCCTGACCCGCGCATGCATCCGCCATCTGTCATCCCGAACGCCCGCGTAGCGGGTGGAGGGATCTGCTGTTGAGATCTGCTGTTGAGATCACCAGCCGCAAGCAGATCCCTCCACCCGCTACGCGGGCGTTCGGGATGACAGGTTTTTTCAGACTCGAAATTTTGAGCAGGCTCCGAGGAACCGTTGCGATGACGAAGATACGTACGATCGCCGCGTTGCTGGCCACCAGCGCACTGTGCTGGACGTTCTCCGCGCAAGCGCAGACCGCACAGGAAGGCCGCGCCGCATTCGTGGCCTGCGCGGGCTGCCACTCGGTCGACGGCAGCGCCAAAGCCGGCCCGACGCTGAAAGGTATCGTCGGCCGCAAAGCCGCTGCGGACACCGGGTTCAAAAGCTATTCGACCGCCTTGCGCAACAGCAGGATCACCTGGACCGCGCAGGAACTCGACGCCTATCTGAAAGCGCCGACCACGCGGGTCAAAGGCACGACGATGCTCGCCGGCACGCCGGACGAGAAACGTCGCAAAGCGATCATCGCCTATCTGCGCAACTTGAAGTGATCGCGGCATCGGTCCTGCCATTGTTTGTCGAGCCATGCCGCGTCCGCTCGAACTGTTGATCCGGTGCCATGCGCGCGGCGAAGGTTGCGCGCTGGTGACGCTGGTCGGCATCCACGGTGCCGCGCCGCGCCGGATCGGCGCGCAGATGGCGGTCAGCTCCAGCAGCGAAATCGCGGGCTCGTTTTCCGGCGGCTGTCTGGATGCTTCGGTGATCGAGGAAGCGCAACGCGCGCTGACCGGGCGGGTGAACCGGCGCGTGCGCTACGGGTCCGACTCACCCTACGTCGACATCGTCCTGCCCTGCGGCAGCGGTCTGGATCTGCAGTTCGACGGTGCGGTGCCCATTGCGACCATCGACGCGATCGCACACGCCATCGCGCAGCGCGCGGCATTCGATCTGCGCTGGCGCGATCCCGCGCTGCCGCCCGATTGCCTCGCGCCTGGCGCTGAGGTCGCGTCCGACGACGAAGTGCGCGTCCGCCATCTGCCCGCGCTGCGGATGGTCCTCGCTGGCGCCGGCGACACCCTGCTGGCGATGTGCCGGCAAGCGCGCGCGGCGGACATCGATGTGATGGCGCTGAGTCCCGACCGCACGCTGCACGCGCCGCTGGAAGCGCTCGGCGTACCGCTGCACGTTCTGCAGGCGCTTCACGCGCTGCCTCTGCTGTCGTTCGATGCGTACACAGCGGCGATCACCCTGTTCCACGATCACGACTGGGAGCTGCCGTTCCTGCAGCAGGCACTGGCCAGCGACGCGTGCCTGGTCGGCGCGATGGGCAGCCCGCGCGCGCAGACGCAGCGACTGGAACAACTGCAGGCGCGCGGCGTGCCGGCAACCGCGCTGACACGACTGCGCAGCCCGCTGGGGCTGCTGGCGCGTGCGCGCGATCCGCAGGAGTTGGCGGTGTCGATATTGGCCGAAGCGATGCAGACGTATCGCGAACGCTGTTATCCGGAACCCGCGAACAACGCATGACGACCGCCATCGCGATTCTTGCGGCGGGAGAATCAAGGCGGCTCGGCCAACCGAAGCAGCTGGTGCAATGGCGCGGTGACTCGCTGCTGCAACGTGCGATCGATACCGCCTGCGCGGTGGCGCCCTGCGTACTGCTGACCTTGGGCAAGGATGGCGATGCGCTCTGGCGCACACTGCGTGCGACATCGGGTCTGGAGCGCGTCGATGTGCCCGATTCCCGCGACGGCCTGTCGGCATCGATGCGCGCGGTCGCGGCGCACGCGGGATCCGATCCTGCACTCGAACGGCTGTTGGTGATGCTGGTCGATCAATACGCCGTCGATGTCACGTGGCTTCGCAGCCTGCTCGCGCTGGCCGATGCGCACCCGCTGCGCATGGTCGCCTCGCGCTACGACGGCGTGCGCGGCGTACCGGCTGTGTTCCCGCGCAGCGCGTTCGCCGCCTTGAAGGCACTGCAAGGCGATCAGGGCGCACGAACGCTGCTGCGCAGCGAGCCCGACCCCATCGACCACATCGCCCCGCATGCGCCGGGCGATGTCGACACCCCCGAACAGGTTCCGCTGCCCTGACCACGCGCCTCAGCGCGCCCGTCATCGCCATCGCGCCGTCGTCGCGCAGACTGCGGGCCAGCCGCGCGACCGCGTTGCCGGCCCACGCGTCGTTTACCCTGTCTGTCACTACTCTTAGCCGAAGCCCCCCATGTCCACTGCCGCACCCCTCGACGACGCCCAGCTCGACCGCCTGTCCGATCTCCTCGACAACCGCGCCGTGCCGTTCAAAGGCTTCAACCTCGAAGCGCTGGACGGCTTCCTGTCCGCGCTCGCCGTGTCGCCTGACACCGTCCCCACCGACGAATGGCAGCCCGTGGTGTGGGGCGGCAAACCGCCGCGCTGGGAGGCCGGCGAAGCGGAGGAGGTCGACGCGCTGCTGATGGCGCACTGGCGCATGATCGAACTGCGCGTACGCCACAGCGACGGCGATGTTCCCGACCATCTCGCACCGCTGCTGTGGCTGCCCGACGATCCGTCCGAGCACGCCGACGACGCGCTGGACGTCGGCCGCGACTGGGCCTATGGCTTTTTCCGCGGCGTCGAGTTGCGCGAAGCGGCCTGGGACGCATGGCTGGACGAACACGACTGGATCGACGAGATCTTCACCTTCCTCGACCGCCTCGCCAGCGGCGAAGTGATGGGCGAAGACCCGGAAGCTGAAACCACGCCGCTCGGCTACGAAGAGCGACTGGGCATCATCATCGAACTCCCGGCGATGCTCGCCGACCTGCACAACCATCGTATCGACGCGCT
Source organism: Lysobacteraceae bacterium (assembly GCA_044340325.1). Classification (GTDB taxonomy): domain Bacteria; phylum Pseudomonadota; class Gammaproteobacteria; order Xanthomonadales; family Xanthomonadaceae; genus Lysobacter_I. The sequence goes on along the minus strand of JBIITV010000001.1, from coordinate 16,591 downwards.
CACGCCGCGCACGCAGCTCAAGCGCGAAGCGAAACCCGATCGCAACGACCCGTGCCCCTGCGGCAGCGGGAAGAAGTACAAGAAGTGTCATGGCGCGTGAGCGCAGAGATCCACGGAACTTCACGCAAGCCCCTTTGATGGCGAACAGTTTCGACCGGGCGCTGGCGTTTGTTTTTTCGTAGGCTGGGCGTTTCGCACCCAGCTTGGGCCGTACCCGACGAAAAGGCTGTGTCGATGACCCAGCCTACGGTTCTACGGCTCTGCCGTTGCTTTTCGTAGGAGTGGCGGGAGCCGCGACCAACCTTTCAGGCGCGGCACGCCTCCCATCAACTGTTGCCTCGGCGCAGCGTTTGTCTTGGCGAGGTGTTGGGCGGGCAAGAAGCCAACCTGGCCACATTCGGCAGAACGCGACGGCGAGCATCGTCGTCCCTTTTACGTGCTTATTGCCCGTCTGTTCAGCGCGCCGAAAACTCGACCTCCCATTTACCGTCGCGCATGCCGAAAATGCTCGCATCGTTCGCGATGCACAGCAGCGGAACATCGGCCGAGACCCGCAGCGGCTTGCAGTTGAACGGCGCTTCCCCGGTCTGCTCCCAGTCGTTCTTCGCCGGGACGTAGCGGTAGAGTTCCCATTTGCCGCCGAAGGCATCCATGTTCCAGCGACTGGCCCAACCGGCGTCCGCCGCATCCATCTGCACATCGAAAATGATGTACGGCGGGCGCCCGATCTGGGTCCAACTGTCGCCATGATCGGACGACACATACACTTTCGAAAACGCGCCCTGGCTCCACAGCGCCGACAGCACGCCGGTCTTGCGATCCACGCGCAGCGAGCTTACGCGAGGCCCCGGCGCCAGCGTGGTCCACTGCCCGCTCGACAACTCGAGGCGGTGCACATTCGGCGCGATGGTGATGTAGTAGCGACCATCGACCAGTTGCCCGCGCGCGCCCATCCAGCCGATCTGATCCTTGGGGGTGAGCACGAATTCTTTCGACAACGACAGATCCGACAGGTCATCGCTGCGGCCGGTGTAGACGCGCAGCCGCGCCGATCGCGCCGTGGCCGCCGCCGCGAGCATGCCGGAGCTGCGCGGCGCAGTGGGATCGTCGAAGGTTTCCATGCTGGCCAACACCCACTGCCCGTCGGCATGGTCGATATCGATGATCGACTCGGAAATCTTCAGCGGCTTGAGTGCATTCCAGTGGCTGCCGCCGTCTTCGCTGCTGCGCAGATGACCGTCGTCGCTGCCCGCGATGAGCCGACCGTTCGCGTATTCCACCGCGAGCGTCTGCCGCAACGTATCCATGCCGATGTTGCTCCACTGGCCATCGGGACTGCGCTTGCGGATCTGGCCGAGGTCCGCCGTGAAATACAGGGTACCGTCGGGCAGGATCGCCGGCTCGTCCTGCAGCGGCGGCACCACGGTCCGCGCCAGGCGCAGGAAGTCCGCAGGTACGGTCGCGGCTTTGAGTTGCTCCAGCGTCGAAGGCTTGTTGATCTTGCGGTCGTGGGCGATCAGCAGATCCGCGATCAGTCCGAGTCCGGTCGACGGTTGCACCAGGGTCATCGGCGCGGAGACCTGTGCGATGTCCACCACGATCGGTGCCGGGTCTTTCAGGAGTTCGCGAAACGACTGCGTCGCCAACGCCAGATCGCCCGCGTTCTCGGCGTGCCGCACCGGCATCATCACGATCTGATAGCCGCCGATGTTCACGGGAACAAGGCCGCCCAGATCGGTCACGCGCCCGGCTTGCACCTCGAACACCGGGCCGTTCTCCCACTTCATCGCGCCCCATACGCCCAAACGGTATTGCCCCGGCGGCAGCCAGCGCCCGAAAGCCTGAGCGCCCGCCATCGGCGAGGCGGTCGTGGCGGTGTCGAGCATGATCGGTTTGCCGCCACCCTCGAGCCGGACCTGCAGGCCGATCGAGCCGCCTTTCGGATACGCCACGTAGACGAAGCCGTGCGTCGGCGCTAGTTCCGCCGGCACCTGCAGCTTTACCTTCGCCGCCACCGGCCACGCCAACAGCAGACACAGCACACAGATGATCGAGCGCATCACTCTCCCCCGTTTATCGTGATGAATGGATGGCGCTCATAGTAATGAAACTGTCGTTGGAACTGTCGCCGGGCCGGAGGTCGGCACAGGGCGAACAAGAGTATTACGAAGTAAACCGAAGGCCGTAGGGCGCATAAGCCGAAGGCGTCATGCGCCATAGGCACCCTATCCAACAGATCGAACAAGAAGCTGCATGATGCTGCGCTGATGCACCCTACAAAGCCGTATCCGCCTTACGGGCTTCAATGCGGACGTTGGTGTTTCGCAGGCTGGGTGCTTCGCACCCAGCAATGGCATCCGGAAAAGACCGCTGGGCCGATGACCCAGACTACGTCACTGCTGGGCATCGACCTGATCCATGGCGACCTCACGCGGGTTGTCGACCACTGCGCGCATCGCGCACAGGAGCATTCGCGCGCATACGCGGCCACTGCAGACAGGCGAAAGGCGAGATGAAGTCGAAGTGTCCGCGCATCGGCAGGGCCGCCTCCGCGCGCGCGCTCAGTACTTGCCCATGTAATCGCGCTTGCCGACCTCGACGCCGCAATGGCGCAACACGCCATACGCAGTGGCGACATGGAAGAAGAACTGCGGCAGGCCATAGGCGACCAGATAGGCGTGACCGTCCAAGGTGCGCTCTTTGGGCGTGCCCGGGCGCAGCACGATCTGCCGCGACTCCGCGCCCTCGAACGCCTTCGCGTCGAGCCCGTCGAGGAATGCGAGAGTCGCCGCGATGCGCGCCTGCAGCTCGTCGAACGTCTGCTCGTTGTCTTCATAAGCAGGCAGCTCGACGCCCGCCAAACGGCCGGCGATGCCCTTGGCGAAGTCGCAGGCGATCTGCACCTGGCGCAGCAGCGGGAACATGTCCGGATAGAGCCGCGCCTGCAGCAGCACGCCAGGCTCGATCTTTTTCTCCGCCGCGTGCGCCGAGGCCTTGGCCAGAACATCGGCAAGCGCGGCAAGCATCTGCCGGAACACGGGCACGGAAGCGCTGTACATGGAAATGGTCATTACATTCTCGGACAGGAAAAGGACGGAGATAGTAACGGCAAACCCTGCCACCTCGGCGCGACGTAAGACAACAGCAGCGTAGGGCGGGTCTCGACCCGCCATGAACGAAGCGAGGAACTGCACGTGCGGATGCCACACGCGAGAAGACCGGGACACCCACTTTCTCGCTGTCTTCCATTTCCCTGATGCAATGGAATTGCCCAGTCGGATGTAGGAATATTCCGACTTGTGGGTGTCCTGGTCTTCGAGCCTCTGGTCGACACTTCAGCATCACGCGTGACATCCTTCATGCCAGTCCCTGCAATGCGTCCGTCGGCTGTGTCCGATTGAGTTGAGGAATGCCAAACAAGTCGAATTACGCACCTGATCAGATACTCAAAGATGCCGCAAAGCACGGCGAGCTGGTCGTGTTCGTGGGTGCAGGGGCCTCCATGCTCTGCGGAAGCCCAAATTGGCGCGGCTTCGCTAGCCAAGTCGTTGGCAAGCTCGAGAGCGGTGTGCTCAGCTTCCTGGAAGCGGAGCAGCTGCGCGGATTTAACGACTCGCGAAGAACTCTCTCGATTGCGATGGCGCTCGCCAAGGAGAAGAACGTAGCAATCGATTTCGACAGCATATTGCACCCTGCCAAGCCTGAGGCGATTGGCTCTGAGCTGTATGAGCTGTTGTCGAGCTTGCGACCTGTCTTCGTTACAACGAACTACGACAAGTGGCTCGACGATGCTGGCCCGGAGGAGTTCTCAACAGAGGTCAAAGTGGGCGGTGAGGCGGAACCGACAAAAGGGCCAGGCCGAAGGCCAAAGTACTATCTGCGCGAACACTTGTCCTCCGCGCTGCTCACCGAGCGCGGAGCTGTTATTCATCTCCATGGTTCCTATACGGACCCGAGCTCGATGGTGGTCTCGCTAAAGGACTACATCGAGCACTACGCAGACCCGAGAGTTGAGGCGTTCCTTTCTGCAATGTTCAAGAACCATACGGTTCTGTTCGTGGGCTATGGGCTTGAGGAACTGGAAGTGTTGGACCACATCATCCGCTCAAACGAGGCGCTGCGAACTGGGACGGCTGAGCCACGACACTTTTTGTTGTATGCCTGTCGGTCAACTGAGTCGGTCCAGACTCGGTTCATCGAGCGCTTTTTTCGCGACCAATGTGGAGTTTGCGTTGTCCCGTACTGTATCGACGCGAAGGGCTATCAGGAAGTCGTTGAGGTCTTCAAGAGTTGGAGCTCAGCGTTGGATGTGCGAGACCCAACAACATTGGATCTACAATTGCATCTAGATAGGTGTATTGCTTCACCTACTGAAGTCAATCGAGAAGCGGCACTGCGTCTTGTTAGAAGTAGGCCCGAACTTGCCTCGTACTTTGTCAACTCCCTGAAGGACGCGGTTTGGTTCAGCAACCTTGACAGCGCCGGCTTCTTTAGCGCGGAATACAACCCTAATGTGAAGGTCATCGAGACCGAACGTGGCGCCGTGTATCAGGCGGAAGGGTGGCCTGCGCTGCGCTATCTTGAACAAATTGCCGCGTCAGCACAGGGCAACCAGGCTACTCGCATTGCCGAGATTGTTCGGGCTATCAGTTCGGATGCGCAGCAGCGTGGTTTGGACAATTGGAGAACTTGGTGGTCCCTTGCGACAGCCCTGTCGCAGTTGCCACTTGACGTATTGACGGACTTGGACGTTGAAATGACCCGCTTTTGGCTGGCGGGTCGCTTCGAAACTAACATGGTGGGTCAAGAGCTAGGCGAGAAGCTCCTGCCGCGACTTCTGGACAGTTCAGAGCCTGCGCACTGGGACAGGGCATTACTGCTGGTCGATGCGCTGTCGATGGTTCGATGTGCCGGGGAGTCATTATGAGCGACAAAGCTGGGGTGTTGGACAGCTACCACCTGGGCGAAGTACTGAAGCCCTCAGCGAGGAAGCTCGGCGAGCGCTGTGGCGCCGCCGCCGTTGACATGTTGGCTCGCCGCTTGGCTGATTACATTGGCTCCGCCGAAGACGACAAGTACTCATACATATGGCGGTCGGCGATTGAAGACCACGAGCAGGATGCTGAAAAGGAAGACGCACGTGCCGTGCTCGTTGATGCTGTCCGTGATGCCGCTCTAGGTGCTACAGGCACAAGCTCTCCGGCGGCATTGGGCGTTGTCAAGTCTCTCCTTAAATCTCCCTATCCCACACTTGTTCGCGTGGGAATCTACGTTTGTGGTGAGCATTATGGAACCGTCGGAGCAGTCTTCTGGGAAGGCGCAACGGGGAGTTGGTTTCTCGAAGCTCCCTACTGGCATGAAATCTATTGGTTCATCAACAAGGCTTTCTCCAGATTCACCGTAGCCCAAAGGGCCCAATTCTTGGCATTTGTAGAGCAACTAAAAGGGGATTGGTCAGACGAGTCACGACAACAGGAATGGGATGAGACCCAAAGACGTGACCTCTTGCATCCGGCCTTCGGGCTGGGCGATTCGGAAGTGGATGAGAAATACCAGACGCTGGTGGAACGCTGGGGACCGGTACGAGAGCACCCAGACTTCCACACGTATTCCTCTGGCGGATTTGTGGGAGACCGTAGTCCCATCGCATCCGATGCGCTCCTTACCATGTCTGATGACGAGTTGCTGGCCTTCCTCAAGGGCTTTGTGCCTGATGGCCGGAGTTGGGATGGTCCAACTTATCGAGGCCTCGCTTCATCAATCTCCGCAGCAGTCAGGGCCAGCAAGGACGGCTTCACTAGCCGAATCGGCCTCTTTGCTGACTTGGCGCGTCCATACCAGCATGGGCTGCTTCGAGGGCTCAAGGAGCGGTGGTCTGACGACAAGCGAGAAATCAATTGGCCAGCTACGCTGTCCCTTGTTCAGGCTATCGTTTCCGCACCGGCCTTCCGGGCGGATCTGGCTGTCGACCAGGCTGGAGGGTGGGAGCCTACCGTGCACTGGGTTGTAAGCGACATCGCTGATCTCTTGAAGTGCGCAAGCTCAACAGAACGTCATCTACCATCGGAGCTCCACAAATCGTGCTTTCAAGTTCTGCGTATTATTCTCGACGCCGTGCCGAGGATGGCCGGAGAGTCGAGAGAAGCTGTTTCGCATGCAATCAATTCCCCGAGAGGACGGACTCTGGAGTCCTTCATTTACCTCGCGCTAGCAATGCGGCGCGAGGAGGTTTCGGCAAACCGGAGTTCGGATGAGACTTGGCTCACCGTCGGTCCGGTATTTGATGCAGAACTAGCAACTAGCGAGTCCGGGCTGAACGCTGACTTTGCGGCGATGGCCGGTATGTACTGCGCGAACTTTCACTATCTGCGCGCAGAGTGGACGGAAACAAATTTCGACAGGCTCTTCTCGTCCACCAACGAAGCAGCTTGGCGGTGCGCGGCGCAGGGCTTTGCGTATCAACGTCACCTATATGACTGGCTTTTCAAATGCCTTGTCACAGGCGGGCACTTGAGAAGGATGGTTTACACGGATAGCCTGCCTAACCAAGTGGCGGAGAAAGCTATGCAGTTCTTGGGGCTTGCCTATCTCGAAGGCATGGAGAACCTAAATGGAAGTGGACTGCTAAGTGAACTCGTTGCGGGGCTGAAGATAAAAGAGCTATCGCAGTTATGCAGTTTCTTTCGGAGACTTGGAGGGGAAGCTGAGCACTCCGCTCGAACGTCCAAGATATTGATGTTCTGGATGAAGGTGGCAGAGCAGATCCGGGAAACCCGAGCCGACGTGCCTGAGCTGCAATCGGCCCTCAGCCAGCTCGCTGTCTTCATTCACGAACTTACGCCGGACGCCGTCGCCGCATTGGTCGAAGCGGCGCCTCACGCGCAGGATAGGCATCATGGTTATCTGTTGGTTCAGAACCTTGCGCGTCTTGCGAGCCACTATCCGAAGGAAGTGGCGACGATCTTCCGCGCGGCGATGTCCGGATTCTTACCTGACTACCGCAAGGACGACGTGATTGGATGCGTCATTCGATTGGCAGAGGCCGGCGAGGTCGAAGAAGCCGAAGGAATATGCAAGACATACACGGACCGAGGCTCGACGCTGCTGAAGGAGACATACGAGGCATTGCGTACAAAACAGCGCACTTCGAGCAACAACGACCAAACTGTGGCGTAACCCGTAAGACGGGTTGAAATCTCTCGTAGGGCGGGTCTTGACCCGCCTATCGAAATGACTCGGTCGCTTCTTACCAGCAAGGCGGACGAACGTTGCGATGTTGCTGCAGGCGAAGCAATTGTTAGCCAATTGGCGGGTCAAGACCCGCCCTACGGATCTGCCACGATTCCAGGTTCCATCGATGGGAACGGGACCAAATTCAATTTCGCTAACGCCACTTCGGGTCGAAAGCAGCCATCCAGCTATAGAGCGCGATCGCGGCTTGCGCCGCTCCTACAAATGCAATTCTCCATGCGCCGCAATCGGCAACCGCACCCCCACAACGGCGCAGTCGCCTGCAGCGATGATGCCCTACGCAATACGATCCGATGCCGATCACCCTTTCGCCTTCACCTTCCAAGCCGCCAAAACCTCAGCCTCCCGCTCCGCCTTGATCCCCGCCCGCGCCCCAGCCTTCCGCCGCTCCTCCGGCTGCGCCGCGAACCACGCCAACGTCGCCGCAGTCGTATCTTCAATGCTGCGAAACGTCAGTCCCGCCGCGATCGCTTTCGCATTGCTACGTGTATGGAACCCGGCGCTGTCGCCGCTGTTGGGCACCCACACCGGCATGTCGCCCCACGGCGAGACGTTCTGCGCTTCGAGGAAATCCGCCGGCACGAAAGTCAGGGTTGCGCCTGCGGTGGTGGACGCGCGGATGCCGTACAGCAGCGCGGCCATGTCGAGCATGTAATCCGGGCCGATGGCGTTGTAGGCGCCGCGCGCTTTCTGTTCGGCGAGGCGGATCATCCATTCGCCCAGGTCGCGCGCGTCGATGAATTTCACCGGGTCGCGGCCGTCGCCGGGGCACAGCACTTCGCCGCCGCGCATCAGACGCAGCGGCCAATAGGTGAAGCGGTCGGTGTCGTCGCCGGGGCCGACGATCAGACCCGGGCGCACGATGGTCGCGTTCGCACCGAAGTGTTTGCGCGTCTCCGCTTCGGTGGCCGCCTTCAATCCGGAATACTTGTTCATGTCGGCGCGCAGCGTGGCCATGGTTTCCTTCAGCGGATCGCCGTCGAAGGGCGCCAGCGGCGCGTTCTCGTCTTCGCCGGGGATCGCGTTGCCGGCGTAGGCCGACAGACTGGAGATCATGGTGTAGCCGCCGACGCGGCCCTTGAGCACCTTCGCCGCATCGCGGATCCACGCCGGCACGCTGCTGGGGTTGTCGATGACCGCATCCCAGCGTCGGCCCTTGGCGACTTCGGCGGCGATCGACGCGTAGTCGTTCTTGTCGCGGTCGCCGAGCAGTTGCTGCACGTCGCCCGGCCATTCCGGCTGCTTGCGGCCGCGGTTGAAGATGGTCACGCGATGCCCGCGCGCCAGCGCGTAGCGCACCTGGTGCGGACCAGTGAGACCGGTGCCGCCGAGGATCAGCAAGTCCAGCGGCGCGTCCGCCTTGGCCGCTGCCGTGGTCTGCGTCTGCGCGCTGGCGTCCGCGCCGACGGCAGCTGCGGCCAGCCCAAGCGCGCCGAGTTTCAGGATATCGCGTCGTTGCAGCGGCATGCGGCACTCCTTCGGAAGGGTTCGCGCTATCGTTCTCCGAAACTCCGGTCGCAGCCCGTGCCGGAAGTCAGTGACCGCCTTCGCTTCGACACGATCGGCAAGAAGCACTCGGTAAAAAACGCGAAGCCCCGGGCGGCCCGGGGCTTCGTGCGGCCATCCCTGGCCGTGCTGTGTCGTGCCGCACGCCGATGATCGGCATGCGGCCGACGGTGGCATCAACCCAGGGTCAGCACCAGGCCCAGACGGCTGATCAGCGGGTTGATCGGCTGGAAGAACGTCACCGGCGACGCCACGCTGCAGTTGTTGTTGCTGCCGGCCGGCAGCGAGCCGCCCGAGGTCACGCCCTGGGCCTGGCCCGAACCGGTGATCCAGGAACCGCCGGAATCGCCCTGACCGGCGCAGGCGGTGGACTGGATCAGGCCGCTCACGGTGCCGGTGCCGTAGTTGGTGCTGACGTTCTTGCGGGTGACGGTGCCGCAGCGCCAGCCGGTGGTGCTGCCGGAACGGCAGATCGCCGCGCCGACCGCCGCTTCTGTGCGGCCGAGGACGCGCTGCACGGTGCCGTTGTACTTGGTCACCTGACCGACCAGGGTGTCGCTGCTGCGGACGCTGGCCCAGGCCATGTCGCCGCCCGGGTAGTAGTGCCCTCGGACCGAACCGACGGTGGTGCCGGACAGGCCGACGCTGGTGCCGATGCCGCCGCAATGGCCGGCGGTGGCGAAGCCCTTGGCGCCGCTGCGGGTGGCTGCGAAACCGATCGAGCAACGACCGCCGCCCGATGTGTAGGCGTTGCCGCCGATCACGCTCAGGAAGGTGCTCGGCGCTTCCAGCGTCGAGACTTCGAAGCGGACCATGCCGGCATCGGCGCTGCTGGCGGCGACGAAATCGACCGCGTTCAGGGCGTAACCCGGAGCGACGGTGACCACAACGGTGTTGGTCGGCACATCGATGCCCCACGAATGGACGCCACCCAGCGCGGCTTTCTTCGACACCGCCGCGTGGACGCGATCCAGATCGGCGACCGCGTTTTCGAGCTGACGCATCGAATAACGGTGCTGACGCAACTGGACACCGGCGACATTGCCGGCCTTGGCCGAACCTGTGGTAGCGGCGACATAGCGGAAGTTGCCGTCGGCGCCGCGCTCCAGCCAGCTGCCGGCGTAGCGGTCGCCCAGCTGGCGGGACACGCGGGCTTCGTTGACGAACGCGGTGCGCTCTGCGTTGAAGTACCGCGCCAGCTGCTGGTCGTTCATGCTGAGATCGCGCTTCATGGCATCGGCGACGGTCTTGCTGAGGACGGGCCGGTCGGCGGCGGACGCGGCGCCGATGGCGAACACGGCGGCGGCCAGCGAAAGCGCGATGGAGGTACGGCGGGCAGGACGGTGTGCTTGCTGATGAGACATTGAGATTCGCTCCATGATGGGTGGATACATCGCTTGAGGATCGTGAGACGGCCAAAAGGATGGGGGCGTGCTTCCTTGGCGGACACTGACCGGACAGAAGATCGACCGGACAGGGATTGACCAGGCACATGCGGACAAGCGGCCGTAAGGTCGCCATCGGAGGTGTCGATGGCGTGCGTGCGGCGGGAACCCCTGCCCGCGCTGCACTCATCGATACTATCCAGGCGGCGGAACCGATTTCGTGCAAGCGCTCTCAGAACTTTTTTTGCAGATGCAGCATCGATTCACGGCCGCAAAACACGCTCCATGATGCGCATCTCAGAGCTTCGTTCGCAGGTGCAGCATTCGTGCCCTTTGCCCCATCCGCCCGGACCCGCGACAATGGCGATCTTGGCCGGCGCTGCTGCCGGCCTTCATGGAGACAGTGAATGGCCGACTTCACCCCCACGGTGCCCGCTGGCGGCACCCGCATCACCAAATCCCCGCACGGCCTCAACGTGCCGGATCGTCCCATCATCCCCTTCATCGAAGGCGACGGCACCGGCCCCGACATCTGGCGCGCCAGCGTGCGCGTGCTGGACGCGGCCGTGGCCAAGGCCTACGGCGGCCAGCGCAAGCTGGAGTGGATGGAAGTCCTCGCCGGCGAGAAGGCCTTCAACGCCACCGGCAACTGGCTGCCCGACGCCACCGTCGAGGCCTGCCGCGAATACCTGGTCAGCATCAAGGGCCCGCTGACCACGCCGGTCGGCGGCGGCATCCGCTCGCTCAACGTCGCACTGCGCCAGATGCTGGACCTGTACGTCTGCCTGCGCCCGGTGCGCTGGTTCGAGGGCGTGCCCTCGCCGGTGAAGAAGCCCGGCGACGTGGACATGGTGATCTTCCGCGAGAACACCGAGGACATCTACGCCGGCATCGAATTCGAACCCGGTTCGGCCGACGCGCAGAAGATGCTGGATTTCCTCGAGAAGGAATTCCCGAAAGGCTTCGACAAGATCCGCTTCGGCACCAAGGCCAAGGGCGATGCCTGGAACAAGGCGCTGGAAGGCATCGGCGCCCCGCCGCGCGATCTGCCGGTGCAGGTGGGTGTGGGCATCAAGCCGGTGAGCTACCTCGGCACCGAGCGTCTGGTCCACAGCGCGATCGGCTACGCGATCCAGAACAAGCGCAAGTCGGTGACCCTGGTCCACAAGGGCAACATCATGAAGTTCACCGAGGGCGCGTTCCGCGACTTCGGCTATCAGATCGCACGCGATTTCTACGGCGCGGTCGAACTGGACGGCGGCCCGTGGCACGTGATTCCCGAAGGCAAGCCGGGCGCGGGCCTGATCATCAAGGACGCCATCGCCGACGCCTTCCTGCAGCAGATCCTGCTGCGTCCGCGCGAATACGACGTGTCGGCCACGCTCAACCTCAACGGCGACTATCTGTCCGACGCGCTGGCCGCGCAGGTCGGCGGCATCGGTATCGCACCCGGCGCGAACATCAACTACGTCACCGGCCACGCGGTATTCGAAGCCACCCACGGCACCGCGCCGAAGTACGCGGATCTGGACAAGGTCAATCCGGGCTCGGTGATCCTGTCGGGCGAGATGATGCTGCGCTACCTCGGCTGGACCGAAGCCGCGGACGCCATCATCAAAGCAATGGACGGCGCGATCGCCAGCAAGAACGTGACTTACGACTTCGCGCGACTGATGGACGGCGCCACCGAAGTGAAGTGCAGCGGGTTTGCGGACGAGATCATCAAGCATCTCTGACGCTTTCCCGCATTCGCGTGCAGAAAGCCCGGCGAAAGCCGGGTTTTTTGCATTCCGGAGACATCGATAACGCCCGTTCCCGCTGCGTTCCTGCCGCCGCAAGGCTGATGCACTAACGTATCGCTTCCCGCACCGCCAAGAATCCGTCCATGGAAGTACAGCAGGCCCTGTTTCTCGTCATCCTCGCCGCCACGCTGGCGCTGTTCATCAGCGAAAAACTGCGCGTGGATCTGGTGGCGATGCTGGCGCTGCTGGCTTTGACGCTGACCGGCATTCTCGAACCGAAGGAAGCGCTGTCGGGCTTTTCCAGCGAGCCGGCGATCATCGTGGCGGCGGTGTTCGTACTGTCGGCGGGACTGTCGGCCACCGGCATCACCGACCGCATCGGTGCGGGCATCGGGCGCGCGGCGGGGGGCAGCGAGTGGCGCACCATCGCGGTGGTGATGCCCGCGACCGCGGCGCTTGCGGCGTTCTCGCACCATCTGATGGTCACCGCGATGATGCTGCCGATCCTGATGCGGCTGGCGCGCGAACAGAAACTCGCGACCTCGCGTTTGCTGATGCCGATGTCGCTGGCCGCGTCGCTGGGCACCACGCTCACGCTGATCAGCGCGCCGGCCTTCCTGCTGGCCAACGATCTGCTGAAGCGCGACGGGCAACAGTCGCTGGATATCTTCGCCATCACGCCCATCGGTGCGGCGCTGGTGCTGCTGGGCACCGTGTACATGCTGCTGGGCCGCTGGCTGGTGCCCAAGCGCAGCGGTGAATCCGGCCAGACCGACTATCTGCGCCTGGAGCGCTATTACACCGAGCTGGTGGTGGAAGCCGATTCGCCGTGGATCGGCAAAACGCGCGCGGCGTTCGAGAAGACCTTCGGCGATCGCCTGCAGGTGGTGGACTGGCTGCGTCACGGCATGCGCCGCAGACAGCAGCACGACGACAGCCCGTTCCTGGCCGGCGACGTGCTGCTGGTGCGCGCGTCGCCGGACGAGATCGCCTCGATCAAGGACGAACCCGGCCTGGCGCTGCATGCCGTCGCCAAATACGGCGAAAAACCCGCCGAAGGCCACAAGCCCGAACTCCTCGGCGAAGAACAGCTGGTACAGGCGGTGGTGGCGCCGCGTTCTGAATTCGCCGGCCGCAGCGTGGCCAACGTCGACTTCCTGCGCAATCTCGGCGTGGTGGTGGTGGGCCTGTGGCGCAAGGAAGGCTGGCTGCACGGCGAACTGGCCGAGATGCCGCTGCAGGAAGGCGACCTGCTGGTGCTGTGGGGCCGGCAGCAGAATTTCGAACAGCTGGCCGCGCATCACGGCTTCCTGCTGCTGATGCCGTTCGACGGCCAGAAGAAAACCCGCAGCCGTGCGCCGCTGGCGCTGCTGATCATGGCCGCCGCCATCATCGCCTCCGCCACCGAACTGCTGCAGCCGCAGATCGCGTTCCTCGCGGGCGCGGTGGCGATGGTGCTCACCCGCTGCGTCGGCGTGGAGCAGGCCTATCGGCAGATCGACGTGCGCATCTTCGTGATGATCGCCGGCGTGATTCCGCTGGGCATCGCCATGGAGCGCACCGGCACCGCGAGCATGCTGGCATCCTTCCTGCTGGAGCACGCCTCGCACTGGTCGCCGCTGACGCTGCTGCTGGTGATGTTCGCCGCCGCCGCGCTGCTGACCCAGATCCTCTCCGACGCCGCCACCACCGTGCTTCTGTGCCCGATCGCGCTGGCCCTGGCCGAAGGCCTGGGCCAGCCGCCGGTGCCGTTCGTCGTGTGCACGGCAATGGGCGCGGTCGCCTCGTTCCTAACCCCCATCGGCCACCACGGCAACCTGCTGATCCTCAACCCCGGCCAGTACACCTTCGGCGATTTTTTGCGCGTGGGTGTACCGCTGACGGTGTTGATCGCGATTACGACTGCGTGGATGGCGCGGTGGATGTGGTTGGGGGGGCCGCTGGTGCCGGGTGGGGTTGGGCTGTAGGGGTGAGTTTGTTTGTCGATCGTCGGCGCGGATGTCGGGCACCTGTCGGATGTTTTCTTGATCGCCGGTATTCGTTATCGGCTTGGAGCAGAGTTTCGTAGGGCACATAAGCGAAGCGTCATGCGCCTGAACCCAAACGATGCCAAGGGCTTTAAAGAAGGCGCATGACGCTTCGCTTATGCGCCCTACTCGTGTGCGCCTTATGGCCTCGCCATACCAAGCAGCCTCAGCGTATCGCCAGGTGAGACGCCGATTGATACACTGCAGTGGGAAGTCAGACGCCGGCTATCGGCCGTCGCTCTTCTAAAGGAGTCACCGTCATGGCAAGTGCAGAACAACTTAAGGCGCTTCTGCGTTCGCACATCGAAGGCGACGATAGTCAGTTCTATTCGATTGCCATGCAACTTGCTGCGCATGAGGCCAAGTTAGGGCATGGGAAGCTTGCCGAAGAATTGCGAGCTTTGATTGATAAGGCAAAGGCTACTAGCAATCCATTCGCGGCTCGCTCAGTTTCCCCCGCGTCAATTGCGCAGCCGAAGGGAGAATTGTCATCGCTGCTGACGGCGAGTTTTCCGAGGTTTCTGCTATCTGACCTTGTATTGACTCCGGACCTAAGCGCTCAGCTCGAGAAGACCATCCGCGAGCAGCGACAGTTTGCAAAAATTCGCGAGCATGGGCTTGGGCCACGCCGCAAGCTATTGCTCGTTGGGCCTCCTGGCACAGGCAAGACCATGACGGCCGCTGTTTTGGCCGGAGAGCTTGGACTGCCACTTTTCAATGTTCGCCTTGACGCTCTGATGTCGAAGTACCTCGGCGAAAGCGCTTCAAAACTTAGACTCATATTCGACGCGGTCAGCAGTCATCGCGGCGTCTATCTCTTTGATGAATTCGACGCCGTAGCTTCACAACGAGGCTTGGGCAACGACGTCGGCGAAATACGGCGCGTGCTCAACAGCTTTCTGCAATTGATGGAGCACGACCACTCAAATAGCGTCATCGTTGCGGCAACAAATCACCCAGAGTTGCTCGACCGCGCCGTCTTTAGGCGGTTTGATGATGTTTTGGAGTACACAAGCCCTGGAGAAGACCAGGTCAAGAAGGTATTAGGTGCACGTCTAGGCGCGTTTGCTCCTAAGAAGCTGGATTGGGCACGTGTGTTGTCCACAGCTGCAGGCATGAGTTATGCCGACTTGGTCCGTGCGGCCGAAGGTGCGATTAAAGATGCAATTATTTCTGACAAAGTCAGAATTGACTCCAATGCGCTTGTGGCCTCAATCGCTGAGCAGCGCGTTCGGTCAATCCGCAGTGGCTCATTGCAGGGTCGCGAAAGCACCTAACGCCAAAGGATGGCAACTCTGGTGAAGAAGAAACACTTATTCGTCTCGAACGAGTTTATTCGGACTGAGCAGTACACCTCTCCCTCTGCTGGTGGTGGGGGTGGAGGTGAGGAAGTTCCGGTTCGCGACCGCGTCACCCATGCCAACCGACTCTTAGGGCAGCTACAGCAAGCAGCTCAAGCCGTTGACATGGTTGTCGTTGCTCGAAACGAGGCTGGCGTGCGCCGGGAGGGCGGCCTCTACGTCCAGTTCACTGGAACGCCCTTTTTTGACCTTCCTTTCGAGAGCTTGGGCGATGAGCGCGCTGGTGTTGCGCTGCTCAACGCCAAGTCCAGCGATGCAGGGGATGTCGCCACCATCTTCGTTCCGGCAAATAGGCTCCACGTTATCGAACGAAAGATTGCGGCCTATCGCGATTCCGACGTTTCCGACAGTGGAAAGCCTAGGAATCAGAAGCTTGTTGCCAATATAGATTCGGTTGCTTTAGCTCAGGTCGATGCTCTTTGGACCGACGATCCTGACGTCCTTCCAGCTCACCCCGATGACGTGTTTTGGGCGGAAGTATGGTTGCGGAAGGAAGAGGGTCTGGAGTCACCAGAAGAAGTCGCTGCTGTTCTTCGAATGGCTGGACTCGAGCAAGGCGTGGGGCAGATTGAATTCCCAGAGCGGCTCGTATTACCGGTGCATGGAAGCCGCAGGCAGTTTGGCAGCGCGATGTTGCTGCTAAACAGCATCGCAGAACTACGGCGGGTCAAAGACACTGCGGCATTCTTTGTTGGTGAGCCAGCTGAAGGGCAGTTGGAATGGATTGATTCGCTGTTGCAGCGGATTGTTTCTAGCGGCCAAGAATCACCACCAAGGGTCTGCTTGCTTGATACGGGAGTGAACGACCACCCCTTGCTTTCGCCGACGATGGCGCCCGGGGGTAAGCATGTGAACGACCCGACATGGGGGCCTGCTGACCAGAATGGTCATGGAACAAGCATGGCGGGCCTTTGCATGTTCGGTGACCTCTCGGAGGCTTTGCAGTCACAGGGGCCGTTCGTAGTTGACCATCAGTTGGAGTCCGTAAAGGTGCTCCGTTGGGATGGAGACAACCAAGGGAGGCTTCCAGGAGACATCACCAGAGAAGGAATCGGCCGCGCGGAAGTCTCAGAGGCGAATGTAAATCGTGCATTCGTAATGGCGCTGTCTTCGTCAGACACCCGCGACAGAGGGCGCCCTTCGACTTGGTCGTCAATGGTGGACAAACTCGCCTCCGGAGCAGATGACGACACTAGGAGTCTGCGCGGCAGAAGCCCCGTCGTCGTTTTGATGGGCGACAATTGCGGCATGGCAACCTCCTACTTACCGTACCAACCCGGGCAATCCCATTTGCTGCCGCCGTCGGCGGAAGACTGGCT
>JBIITV010000185.1:0-7779 GCA_044340325.1 Lysobacteraceae bacterium | reverse complement strand
GAAAACGATGCTCCTCGAAGCACTGAACAACAAGCCGGGCTTGCCGCGCGACATCGTCAGCCTCAACGCAGGTGCGGCGCTGTACGTTGCCGGTAGCGTCGATAGCATCGCGCACGGCATCGAGGCCGCGCGTGCGGCACTCGCCAGCGGCGATGCGCGCGCCAAGCTCGAACATTTCATCGCCACGACCCAGCGGCTGGCGGCATCGTGAGCGAGGATCGATTCGCCGACACCCCTCAACCGCCGTACTACGCGGTGGTGTTTTCGTCGTTGCGCAACGGCGAAGACAGCGACGCCTACGGCGAAGCCGCCGAGCGGATGATGGAACTCGCCGCGCAGCAGCCCGGTTATCTGGGCGTGGAGTCTGTTCGCGACGCCGATGGTGTCGGCATCACCGTGAGTTACTGGCGCACCGAGGCCGACATCCTCGGCTGGAAGCATCAGGTCGAACATGCCGCCACCCGGGCGCGCGGTCGCCGCGATTGGTACACGCGCTACATCACCCGGGTCGCGAAAGTGGAACGCGCCTACGACTGGTTCGCCAAGTAACGCATATGAACGCTGATATTGCAGGCAACAAGCGCGCCGATATTCTCCAACGGATTCTCGATCGCAAGGCGGAAGAAATCGCCGAACGCAGTGCGCGTACGCCACTCGAAGCGCTGCGGGCGCGTCTCGCGGAGGCGGCGCCGACGCGCGGCTTCATCGCTGCGATCGAGGCTGCCCGCGCCTCTGGCAGGCCGGCGGTGATCGCCGAGGTCAAGAGAGCCAGTCCATCGAAGGGTGTGATCCGCGCGGATTTCGATCCTGCCGGGATCGCCCGCAGCTACGAAGCCGGTGGTGCCGCGTGTCTGTCAGTGCTGACCGATATCGATTTCTTCCAGGGCGCCGATGCTTATCTGCAGCAGGCGCGGGCCGCCTGTGCATTGCCGGTGCTGCGCAAGGACTTCACGGTCGACCCGTACCAGATCGTCGAAGCGCGCGTACTCGGCGCCGACTGCATCCTGTTGATCGTGTCTGCATTGGATGAAGCGCAGTTGTTGTCGTTGTATCGCGAAGCGATGGACATCGGCCTCGATGTGCTGGTGGAAGTGCACGATGCCGACGAGCTGGCGCGCGCATTGACGCTGTCGCCCATCGATGGACGTTCTCCGCTGATCGGCGTGAACAACCGCAATCTGCGCACGTTCGAGGTTTCGCTGGAGACGACGCTGTCGCTCAAACAGGCGATGCCCGACGACCGCATCCTGGTCACCGAAAGCGGTATCGCCACCCGCGAAGATGTCGAACGCATGCTCGCCGCCGATATCGATACCTTCCTGGTGGGCGAGTCCTTCATGCGCGACACCGATCCGGGTGCGGCGCTGCAGCGGCTGTTCTTCCCGTCATGAGTGCGCATCGCTACCCGACGCCTGCGGCCGATGCACCGCTGGTGGTGTTCGATTTCGATCACACCCTGTTCGACGGCGACTCCGGCAGTCACCTCTTCAAGTGGCTGATCGAACGCAACCTCTGGCGCAAGCTGCTGGCGCTGCTGATCGCGCCGGTGTTCGGTCCGATGATCGCGTTCATGCCTACCCGTCGGCGCGGTATTTCCGCGTTCGTCTGGGTCGGCACGCTCGGCATGCGCACGCTCGATGAATTCAGCGCGTTCACCGATCGCTATGTCGCTGCGCACACCGATGCCCTGCGGGCCCGATTGCTGCCGGTCGCGTTAGATGTGTTGCGCAAGCATCGCGAGGCCGGCGATCGCGTCATCATCGCCACCGGCGCACCGACCGAACTGGCGCGTGCGATCCTCTCTTTCGTCGCGCACGAAGACCTGCCGGTCATCGGCACCCGGCTCGGGCCCAAGTACGGGTCGATCGTCGCAGTGCGGCATTGCCATTACAAAATGAAGATGGCGATGCTGAAAGACGCCGGCTACGGTGGCCCCGTCGACGCCGCCTACTCCGACAGCAGCGCGGATTTGCCGCTGTTGTTGGCGGCACAGAATCCTGTGGTGGTGAATCCCAAGCCACAAAGGGTCGCGATGTTCCGTCGCGTGCTGCCAGCCGGAACGCCGATCCTCAACTGGGGATGTCCGGGGCGGGGCGGCGATAACGTGTGAAAGCCGTCGCCCCTACACGGGCCGCATGCGCGTAGGGGTCTTCAATCCTGACGTAACCAGTGAATGAACATCTGACACTGTTCCCGCAACAGTCAACCGCGTCTTTCTCGCCAACGTCGCCAAAGCCAAACGATTCCGCTTGCTGTGACGGCCAGCCCAAGCAAGAAGAGCACGCCCCACTTCCGCGCCTCGGCAGCCTGATACGTCAGCATCTCCGGCGTGGCGTCCTGATAGGGGATCGCGTTGCCGGCATACAGCAGAAAGCCACCCAGCATGATGAGCGAACCGATAGCCAAAAGTGCGACGGGTGCGATTTTGTGCAGCATGGGTGCGACTCGTCAGTGGATGCGACGCGCATGATCCCGGTCGCAAGCGATCGGGGGCAGCGTGGAATTCGTGGGCGATCCGACGGCAACCATACTGCCCCCTTCCGACTCAGCGGCTCCAGAGGCTCAGTGCATTCTGGTCGAAGCTGCCGAAGACGATCTCGTTGCGATGATCGCGATTCAGATCGATCACCACCGGGCCGCCGGACTGACCGTAACCATCGCTGTCGGGCAGCTGATGGGTGACGAAGGTGCCGTCTGCCTGCTGTTCCAGCCAATACACCGCGCGTGAACCGTCGCCGGAGACGGCGATATCCATCCTACCGTCGGCATTCAGATCGCCTGCGGCTGCAGCACCCGGTGCCGCTTGGCCAACGCCGCCAGTCACCGGGAACGATCCCGGCGTGCTCAACTGACGCACCGCCCACGGCTGGCGCGGATCCAGGCCCGGCGTGAATTCGTACACGGCCGGTTCCGGGTACAGCGAAAACGGCGGGAACGCGATGTTCCTGTTGGTGTGGTTGGTCGCGATCCAGCGGGTGATGCCGTCGCCGCGTAAATTTTTCACCGGTACGATCGCAAAGCCCGTGCCTTGATTCGTACCGATGGCATGACGCGTGAACGTGCCTGTGCCGTTGTTCTCGAACCAGACGAACGACGCGACGCTGGCGTTGCGTGCAGGCGGCGGCACGAACGGCTGACCGGCAACCGGGCCGAAGAACTGCGGCGACACGATATCGATGCGACCATCCCGGTTGACGTCGTAGGCCTCGATCAAGCCGCCACCACCGTCCGCGATTTTGACTGCCGGCTGGAAGGTGCCATTGCCGTTGCCTTTGAACAACTGCAGCTCGACGATGTCGTCGGTCGAGGTCTGCGGGTTGCCGGCCTCCTCGGCCACCGAGACGAGATCTTTCCTGCCGTCGCCATCCATATCGGCATACACCGCCGAGTGATACGAGAACCGGCTGCCGGTGACGATATTGTGGCGGAACCAGCGCTTGCCGTTTCCCTTGTTCTCCCACCAGGTCAACGAGCCCAGCGCATTGCCGATGAAGGTATCGAAGAAATAACCGCCGGGCACGATCACATCCTGGTCGCCATCACCATCGACATCGGCAAGCGCGGGCCGGTTCGGGGCTTTGATGGCATCGGCCAAACCCACGATTTCGATTCGGTTCCAGCCGGTGATCTGTCCATTTGGCGCATTGCCTGCCTGGGTGCTCTTGTACAGGACGACGGTGCCGGCCGGAGGAAAGACCGGGCCCTGCGGACCGAAAATCAGCTGGCCGAACGTGCTGGCCACGATTTCCGGACGCGGATTGTCGGCGATATTGCCGGCGACGACGAACGCCGCGCCGGTCAGCCCGGCATCGATGGTGGTACGCGCGTAGTACGGCACTTCGGCGAGCGTCTGCGTGGATGCGGTCAGCGCGACGGCGAGCGTGAGGGCGGTGGCGTGTATACGATTCGACACGTCAAGTCCTTTCGGTGATTGGAATGATGGGATGGTAAACCGGACGCCGGACAATAAGCGAAGTCGGGTGGCCTCGTAAGGCCGCCTCGTAAGGCCGTCGTGATTGCTTGGCAAGATGTCGGCAGTTCCCCGTAGCGAGACTGAGCGCGTGGATGGTCCGAGTTCGGATACGAGTCGCGCCGTTCACATCAAGAAGTCGGGAGATTGCCGAAAACGAAAAGGGCGAAAAGGGTGGAGTGAACTTGCCCCCTCAGACCGGACGCCAGGAAGCGATATTTTCATCGCACCCTGGAGGTTCCCATGCAACGCATTACCTGTCGTCGTTACACAGACGATTTCAAAGCTCAAGCGATCCTGCTGGCCGAGTCGCTCGGTCCAGCCAAGGCGGCCCGGCAGTTGGATTTGTCGGTCAAGACCCTCGGCAATCGGCTCGACGCTTCGCGTGCGGGTCGTCCGCTGAGCTCGCCCAGCCGTAAGCCTGATCCTGCCCCGCTTTGCAGGGTGTCGGCTCTTTCGCTTTTTGAGACCTGATCCTGACGCGGGATCTTGACGCGGGGCGGACTCATCCGCCCCGCGTGGAGTATTCAGAACGCCCAGATCTGCAGAGAACCCCCGGGGGCGGGATTGCTAAACACCGCTCCGGCAGCTGTGCTTTCCAAGTATCTGGTGGTGCCGATGGAAATGAAGCGCGCCGTCGTGACGCTGGTGTTCAGCCTCCGCCACAGTTGGCTTCGAACAGTGGAATTGCACGGCGAGGTGAAGACGCTGCCTGCGGGGTTGTTGTCCAGACAACGGCCGGTGAAGGTATTCCTGATCAGGAAGCCGGAACCGGTGTTGATCTGACTCCATACCTGGGGATTGATGGCAGCGCCACTGCATACCTGGGTGACGGCGGTAGCAGGTACGACATTTTCCGCCAGGCAGCGACCGTTCCCCGTGTTCTTGAGCGTAGTCGTCTGCGCCGACGCGGCCGGCGCGTAGGCGGCGAGCCCACCCGCGAGCATCAGAAGAACGGACGACAGGCCTAGTCTGATTGTTGCGTTCATATTTCAACATTCCTTATTGATTGTGGATCCGACGAAAGAGGAAACGCGGCTCGTGAAACGGGGCTCGTAGCGGCGCCTTCCAGGTGGCGCTTGACCACGGACAACCCGATACCTTTGCCCGGTTTCCGGTGGGGGGCTGGTCCGAGTGAGCTGCATGTCGCAGATTACGGACCGACCTCCGGCAGAGGGTACGTCCTTACTACAGGGCTCGTCGTGCCAAAAAACGGCTCAGCGATCATCAATCGATCATGGACAGATCATCAACAGATCATGACGACCGCATGAGCCGGCCAGAAACCGGTATGGAACACATGTGGCGCATGTGCTGGAACCGCCAGATTAAGCATCGCCAGGCTTTGCGGGAGGGGGGCGACGCCGGTCTCTTTTTTTCCGGTTCGAGCGTTCCATGATCGTTTCATGATGATCTGGTGATCGATTCATGCCGCTCCCATGAGGTCTTAGCATGATATTCCCGGCCATGGAGACGAAGATCGTTCCGTGGCTGGCTTCCCCTGGTCCCATCCGTTAGGGGCCGATCATGCCAGTCACACAACAAGTCAAGGCCGGACACAAGGGCGACATGGATCCTCATCCAGTCGGAAGGAACTCCAGTCCGCTCCCGTTTCCAGAAGCCGGAGTCTGCCTGTAGCAAGCCGGGCTCTATGCGAACCCAACAACCAAGGAAAGAGGGTCAACATCATGAACACCAGCAATAAACGCAAAATGATCGTGGCTGCGCTTGCGGCGTTATGCACACTGTCGACGCAAGCCTTCGCCGCAGCAGATGATCAAGACGTCATGTACGACTGTAAAGTGGCTACTGAAAACGGCGGAACACGATACTACTTCCGGGAATCAGCCGGCAAGCTCACATACACGACCACTGCGTCATCGGCCACGACTTACACATTTATCAGAGGCGCGGACTGGGTTAACTCAACCGCAGGCGCCAGCTACTTCATGATTAGCAAGGATTTGTGCAATGGTCTAGGACTCGACACCGACGCCGTGAAGGGCAGAAAAATCGAGACCAACTGGAATTGCGACGCTGCGAGGAATTCAAGGGTCGTGAGACTGGATACCATCGATACTACGGATTTCTCGATCAGACTGAAAAGTAGCGATACCCTTTATTTCAGCCCTGGTTCGCTCGTCAGTGGCGGATCCGTAATTCTTGATACCAAGAATAGCACCTCATGGAAGATTGGCCAGAGGCACTTCACTACCAGTTGCAGGAACGTCGACTTTGAGAGCGTTCGGCCTCTGACCGGAACTTGATTTCCGAACAGAAGATGACTGTGACGTATACAAAATCTGATATCCAAACAATTTGGCAAGGAGAAATATCATGAAAGCAGTGAATGAATACAGCGGAATCGTCACTCTGAGCGCCGAAGAGATCGACACGATCGGGAGTCAAGTCGTGGGTGGATACGACCATACCAACTTTGGGATCTATGGAGGAACGGCAATTGGCGTTCTCTCGCTGATCATCGCAGCCCTGGCCTATTTCTGTCCTCGTCAGACCCAGGCGCAGGCAAACCCGGCATTGAATAACGTGATGGGAAATAATAATCGTGCACAGGTCTTCATCATCATGAATGGAGTGGCCACTGCATTGACTGGTTCAATGCGGGCTTTCTTCGGCACTATCGCAGCAGACGTGGATCCCAACAACGGCGATACCAGCACGTCAAGCTTTGCCACCGCGCAGCAAGATATCGAGCAGGGCTTCCCTAACAACTGATTTGTAAGGGCGCACAAAGCCTGAAGCAGCATCGGTCAGCGTTGTCACGGCACCCGGTGTGCCGTGACAACGCCACATCAACGCGCATGGGCAGCCCCTTCCCGGCGCGGGCTCCAGTTCGGGATCTACTCCAGTTCAGGCCACGAGCCATGCCATGCTGCACAATTTCAGGCTGTTGATGAAAAGTGCGCCAGCGTAGCCGGGGCGCCTACCGAAGAGGCGGATGCCTCTTGAGCGCATGCATGGTACGCGATTGGCGTGGCGCGCTTTTCAAGATACGGTCATCGAAGTGACGACAATGAAGACATTCGAAAACGGACGTGCCGGCACAGCACACGAGACAGAGGACAGGGTGTCGACCCCTGCGCGTTTTCGCTTGCGATATGCTGCAGCGATTGCGGCCACGGCATTGCTGCTGGTCGCCAGCGTAACGCCGCAAAGACATGCATGGCCACCGGTGTCGGTGATCCGCGCGGAGAATGGCGGTGACGTGGCTTTCCCAGGTCAACTCTCGCGTGTCTTGGAAGCTTCTGCTCCGAGCGTGCCTGTCGAGAGCAACCATGAAAGAGGGAATGGCAGCGCGCCTGTATCGAAGCCACCCGCAAGCCTTGCTGCGGTGTTCGATCGCCTCGCTGCCGGTGCCGATGGCGGAGACATGGCGTCGCGCTGCAGGGAAATCGAAACGATGAAGACCGATGCGGCGGACTGGGTCGACGAGGCCGCGCGCAGGGACGCCGGATCCGATGACGAGAGTCGTCTGCTGTCAATAATCGGAGAGCTGGATTCCGAAGCGGAGAAGTATTCGGCCTTCTGCGACGGCTTGTCTGCCAAACAATTGGACGAAGCGGGCGCACGGATGTACCAGGCCGCCCGGTTGGGCGACCCGAAGGCGATGGCTCATTTCGCCTTGTACTCGGGCCCGCGACGCAAGCGAAAGGAGCCGAACGGACCATTCGACGATACCTATCGTACGCATGCCGTCGAAATGCTGGAGCGTAGTGCGTCGATGGGGAATGTCGGCGCGCTTCGAGCGCTCTACGATGTGTACTTGCTTGGCATGCTTCCGAACGGAA
>JBIITV010000183.1:0-7954 GCA_044340325.1 Lysobacteraceae bacterium | reverse complement strand
CTGGTTGGCGAACGAGTTCGACATCACGAAGCTCGGGTGGCCGGTGGCGCAGCCCAGATTGACCAGACGACCTTCGGCGAGCAGATAGATGCTGTTGCCCGACTTGAACGTGTACTTGTCGACCTGCGGCTTGATGTTCAGGCGCACGGCATCCGAATCATTGAGCTTGTCGACCTGGATTTCGTTGTCGAAGTGGCCGATGTTGCAGACGATCGCCTGATCCTTCATCGCCGCCATGTGCTCAAGCGTCAGCACGTCCTTGTTGCCGGTGGTGGTGACGTAGATGTCGCCACGGCCGAGAGTGGATTCGACGGTGTTGACCTCGAAGCCTTCCATCGACGCCTGCAGTGCATTGATCGGGTCGATCTCGGTGACCACCACGCGAGCGCCATACGCGCGCAGCGAATGCGCCGAGCCCTTGCCGACGTCGCCGTAGCCGCAGACCACCGCGACCTTGCCGGCCAGCATCACGTCCATCGCGCGCTTCAGGCCGTCGGCCAGCGACTCGCGGCAGCCGTAGAGGTTGTCGAACTTCGATTTGGTGACCGAGTCGTTGACATTGATCGCCGGGACCAGCAGCTTGCCGGCTTCCGCGATCTGGTACAGGCGATGCACGCCGGTGGTGGTTTCTTCGGAAACGCCCTTCCAGTCCTTGACCACGTTGGTCCAGAAGCCGGGACGCTCCTTGGCGACGCGCTTGAGCAGGTTCTTGATGACGCCTTCTTCGTGCGAGGCGGCGGGTTCGTTCACCCTGTTCCAGCTCATAGCCCTTGTGGATCAGCAGGGTCACGTCGCCGCCGTCGTCGACGACCAGCTCCGGGCCTTTGCCGCCCGGGAAGGTCACTGCGTCGAGGGTGCAGTCCCAATATTCTTCCAGCGTCTCGCCCTTCCACGCGAACACCGGGGTGCCGGTGGCGGCGATTGCCTGGGCGGCGTGGTTCTGGGTCGAGAAGATGTTGCAGGAGGCCCAGCGCACGTCGGCGCCGATGTCCTTGAGGGTTTCGATCAGCACCGCCGTCTGGATGGTCATGTGCAGCGAACCGGTGACGCGCACGCCCTTGAGCGGCTTGGCGGCGGCGTGCTTCTTGCGGATCGACATCAGGCCCGGCATCTCGTGCTCGGCGATATCGATTTCCTTGCGGCCCCACTCGGCTTCGCCGAGCTGCATGTCGGAGACTTTGTAATCGGGGAGCGTTTTGACTTGTGCGTTCATGGCGAGAGTTCTTCCGTCGAGTGCGTCCGGGCGGGTGGCCGGGTACGCAGTGAACGGGCGCCGTTGCAGGAAAGATGCAACCCCTGCCGAGCCTGATTCCGGACCTGTGCCGGACTTGCAGCGCCCCTCGGCGGGGAGGCGGCATTGTATCGCTATCTCGCGATGAAAGGATGGATGGCCCGCCGGGCGGCGGATGCGACCCTCCTGGGCCGCATTACATGACCTGTGGCGCATACACCGCCGATATTCCGCCGCCAAGATGGGCGGTCGCCTGTTGGCTGTCCTCAAGGAGTCGTCGCCATGTCTTCCCGCCGTTCCGCATTACGCCCGCTCGCCCTGCCTGGGCTGCTGGCTCTCGCTCTGGCCACGCCGATCGCGTTCGCCCAGCAGGCCGCGCCGGCCCAGCCCGCCAGCGGATATCGCGAGCCCGTCGCCGAGCTCAAGGCCATCGTCGACGCACCGCGCCCGCCGCAGCTGTCGCTCAGCCCGCGCCGCGATCTGGTCGCGCTGCAGCAGATCCCGCCGCTGCCGTCGATCGCGCTGGTCGCGCAGCCGGAGTTGAAACTCGCCGGTCTGCGCATCAACCCGCGCAGCTACTCGCCCAGCCGTTTCTCCTTCGCCAGCGACGTCTGGCTGATGGACGTGGCCACCGGCAAGGAACTGCGCATCGACGGTCTGCCGCAGCCGCTGTCGCTGGCGGCGGTGTCGTGGTCGCCGAACCAGAAATTCCTCGCGCTGAACCAGTTGGACCCCAACACCGGCGGCAATGCGCTGTGGCTGGTCGACGTGGGCGCGCGCAAGGCGCGGAAGCTGCTGGATCAGCCGCTGAATACCGTCAGCGGCGGTATGCGCTGGATGCCCGACAGCAAACAGCTGCTGGTAAGTCTGCGCGTGGGGCAGGGCGGCGCGCCGGCGGCCGACATCATTCCCTCCGGCCCCAACACCCAGGAAACCAGCGGCAGCGGCAACGTGCGCCAGCTGCGCACCTATCAGGACATGCTGCGCAACGAGAGCGACGCGCGCACGCTCGAGCACTATCTGCGCGTGCAGCCGGCGCTGGTGGGCGTGGACGGGAAGGTCGCGAACATCGGCAAGCCCGATCTCTACGTCGGCCTGTCGCCGTCGCCCGACGGCAAGCATCTGCTCGCCCAGCGCATCGAGCGCCCGTTCTCGTACATCGTGCCGATGAACTTCTTCCCGCGCCGCATCGAGGTGCTGGACCTTTCCGGCAAAGCGTTGCACAGCGTCGCCAAGCTGCCGCTGTTCGAAGGGCTGCCCAACGGCAACGACGCCACCACCACCGGCGTGCGCTCCATCGGCTGGCGCAGCGATGCGCCGGCCACGCTGGTCTGGGCCGAAGCGCAGGACGGCGGCGATCCGTCCAAAACGGTCGACATCCGCGATCACGTGTTCATGCAGGCGGCGCCTTTCGACAAGCCCCCGACCGTGCTGGCGAAACTCGCCACGCGCTTCGCCGGCGTCGTATGGGGCCGCAGCGATGTCGCGCTGATCAGCGAATTCTGGTGGAAGACCCGCAAGGTCCGCACCTGGCAAGTCGCGCCCGGCGCGCCGGCCACTGCGGCGAAACTGGTGTACGACGGTTCCAGCGAAGACCGCTACAACGATCCGGGCAACCCGGTGACCGTGCGCGACGATGCCGGGTTCGATCGTCTGCAGTTCAGCCCCGACGGCGGCAGCGTCTATCTGATCGGTCCGGGCGCCTCGCCCGAGGGCGATCGCCCGTTCCTCGACCGCTGGGATCTGGCCGATAACAGCAAACGGCGCCTGTTCCGCTCCGAGGCACCGTACTACTCCGCAGTGGCGGCGGTGCTCGACGACAGTGCCGCCAAGATCCTGATCACCCGCGAGTCGCCGACCGAGCCGGTGAATTTCTATCGCGTGGATCTTGATGCGAAGGCAACGCCGGTCGCGCTGACGAACTTCCCGCATCCCACGCCGCAGCTCAAGGACGTGAAGAAGGAACAGATCCGCTACAAGCGCAAGGACGGCGTCGAACTCACCGGCACCTTGTACCTGCCGCCGGGCTTCGAACCGGGCCGCGACAAGCCGCTGCCGCTGCTGATGTGGGCTTATCCGGCCGAGTTCAAATCCGCCGAAGCCGCCTCGCAGGTCACCGATTCGCCGTACCGCTTCAACGCGATCAGTTTCTGGGGGCCGCATCCGTTCCTCGCCCGCGGCTATGCGGTGCTGGACGATCCGTCCATGCCGATCGTCGGCGAAGGCACCCAGGAGCCCAACGACACCTATCGGCCGCAGCTCATCGCCAGCGCCGAAGCCGCCATCGATGAAGTCGTGCGTCGCGGCGTTGCCGACCGCAACCGCATCGCCATCGGTGGCCATTCCTACGGTGCGTTCATGACCGGCAACCTGCTCGCGCATACGCGCCTGTTCAAGGCCGGCGTCGCCCGCAGCGGCGCCTACAACCGCACGCTCACCCCGTTCGGCTTCCAGGCCGAAGAGCGCAATTTCTGGGACGCCCGCGACACCTACCAGACCATGTCGCCGTTCAACTACGCCAACCAGATCAAGGACGCGCTGCTGATGATCCACGGCGAGGAGGACAATAACTCCGGCACGTTCCCGATCCAGAGCGAACGCATGTTCGCCGCAGTCAAAGGTCTGGGCGGCACCGCCCGTCTGGTGATGCTGCCGAAGGAGAGCCACGGCTACCGCGCGCGCGAATCGATCCTGCACATGCTGGCCGAAACCGATGCGTGGCTGGACGAACACGTGAAGAACGCTAAGCCCGCCGACGCGACGGGAGCTGCGCAGCCTGCGGCGAAAAAGTAAACCCGAGCCTTGGGGACAACGCAGCGATGCAGTCCATCGATATCGAATCATTCGCCCGATCGGATCAGCATGAGATGCGCGTAGACACCGTTCCGACGCTCGATGCGGGGCAATATGCCGGCGACATCGCCATGCATGCCGATGTCGGCGGTCTGCTGGTATCGATGACGCGTTACGCCCGGGACCTGCCGGTCCCGGGCATCCACAGCCACGTCAATGCGCATATCAGCCTGTTCCTGGCCGGACGCTTCATCGTCAGCCGCGAGAACGAGGTCTCGGCCTGCCGACATGGGGACGTCACGCTCTTCCGCAGCGGGCAGCCGCATATGACCTTCCCGGACAGTGCGGATGCCTGCGCGATCAATGTCGAAATCGCGCCAGCGTTCATGCGTCGCCACGACTTGACCGAAAACGTGCTGGAGGCGGCGTTGCGCGAAGCGCCCGGCGCCAATCTGGTGTTCTTCCGCGCCTATGAATGCATGCAGGGCGGCGAGCCGCTGTCGTCGCTCTCGTTCGAGACGGCGCTGCTGCGACTGCTGTTGTTGCCTGGACGCGGGCCGGGACGTGGCATTCCCGACTGGGCGCGCCGAGCGCGCGAGCATCTCGATGCGCACTGGGTGGATGCGCCGTCGCTGGATGAACTTGCTAGGTCCGCGGATTGCCACCCGATCACCATCGCCAAGCATTTCCATCGCTACTTTTCGTGCACGCCCGGCGAGTACCTGCGGCGGATCAGAACGCAGAAGGCGGTGGAGAGGATTCGCAGCGGCAAAGCCTCCCTGTCCGAGATCGCATTCGAATGCGGCTTTTCCGACCAGAGCCATCTCGGCCGGACGGTCCGCAGATACGCCGGACTTGCGCCGGGCGAGATCCGGCGGCTGTGATCGGCTAATCCGGTTCTATCCCGCGCCGCGCCCGCACGGCAGCATGATGTGAACGCATGCGCTTTGCATGCCGGCACGCATGATCGCGGCGGGAGGCATCGAATGACAGCACAGACATTATTCATGGGCATGGCCCAGGGCATCGCTGCGACGGCGATCCCGGAGGCATCGTCCATCGCGCTCGAATATCACGTCGCCAGCAACGGATTCTGGGCGGCAGACAAGGCGGTGGGACTCGCGCTGCCGGCGCTGTTGCTGCTGACAGGGCTCGGCGCGCGGTGGTACGCGCGTCTCTCCAAGCGATTCGGCCATCGCAAGTTGCCCGCCATCGCGGCATTCGCAGCGATGTATTTCGCGCTCGATCGTTTTCTGCGCGCGATCGTCGGTTATTTCTGGGATACCGCGTACAGCAGGGCATCGCAGGGCCCGTCGCCTGCAATGCCGGACTGGGCGCTGGGCAAGTTCGGCGAGATGGTCCCCGTGGTGCTTGCTATGACGGTCGTGGCGGTGGTCGGCTACGCGCTGCTTGTGCGGTCGCCGCGTCGGGCCTGGATCGGGTTCGGAGCGACGGCGTCGCTGTTGTTCGTTGGCGCACTGTTGGCCGAACCGTACACGCAGGACTACGCGCCGCTGGGTACGTCGCCCGTCGAGACGCGGCTTGCCGAAGCGGGGGGCGCGGTCGGTATCCGGCGCGACCGGATCGTCCTGCAGGCATGCGAGCCCGCGGACGCTTGTCCGCCGGGCCGGGTGATCGGCGTTGGACCGACTCGACTCATGCTGATGAACGCATCGTTGCTGCATACGGATCCGCCCGATTGGACGCTGCAGGTCTTCGCGCACGAGGCGAAGCATTTCGTGAAGGACGACAATATCAAGGCGGTGCTGTTGCTGGTGTCCCTGTCGTTCCTGTTCGCGTGGTCGATCCATCGATTGGGTGGTGGGATATCGGAACGTTGGGGCCATCGCTTCGGTATCGCGGGATTGTCTGAACCGCCATCGCTTACGCTCATCGCCCTGCTCTTTGGGCTCATCCAGCTCGCGATCCTGCCGCCGGTGAATGCGTTCCGACAATGGGTGGAGCTGGAGGCCGACCGGTTCGCGTTGGAAATGACACGGCAGAACGCCGTGCAGAGTGTGATGCTGGCGGCACATGCCAATGGCAGATTGGTGGTACCCGAGTCGAGCGCATTCGCCATGCGTTTCCGCAACAGCCATCCCTCCGACGCGGAGCGGATCCGGCTGAGCAACGACTATCGACCATGGGCCGAAGGCAAGTCGTTGCGGTACGCAGAAGATCTCCATGAGCGGGACGGTGACTGAGTCGCGAAACCAGCAGGACACCCACAAATCAGTCCAGGTCGGGGACACACCGTTGAAATTCAGCAGCCGGGATGCGGCCGACCTGCATCGGGCGATGGTGCCCGCAGTGGTGGCATCCTCCAGCGTGCCGGTGCTGGCGCAGACCGATGCGTCGGTGGTGGCGGAAACGCGTGGCTGCGGGCGCAGTTGATGTAGACGCCACCTGCAGGTCATATCGATCGGATCGCTCAATCGAATCTGGCAGATTCGTCGCTGCTGCATACGTCCGCAGTGACGATTTTTTTGTGGGAGCCGCAGGAGCCACGACAGAAGGAGGGGCGCCCAGGTATGGCTTTGTTTGATGACGGATACGATCCGTTGCGTTCTTCGCTCAAACTCAACCTGACCCCGGTTCTTCAACCCCGGTTCTTCACTGCAATTCCATTTTTTTGAATTTGCATGAGCCTCATTCATTACCGAAAATATTAACGGCAGATGCATACTCTCGTAAAAAACCCGCGCATGCGTTGACAGCATGTGCTGTGCGGGCGCAGTGTCGATTTCGCAGCGCAAGATGCGTTTGCCATGCCGCCTGGATGCGTCATCCTCAAATGAACTCCGCAAGTACGCGGGTGTTCCGCAATCGATTCATGAACGTGCCATCTGGAAGGCCGCATTAGCCTCAGTGCGCTGCAGCGACGCTGCACAAAACCCCATACGACAAGGATGATCTTCATGAAAACTCAATCGAAGTATCGATCAGTGTTCAACGCATGCCTGCTTGCAACCGCAGCTTTTCTGCCGTTCATCGCCAAGGCCGCCGATCCGAATGCGGTGCTGTGTCTTTCATCGGAGGGCGGAATCACCGCCAGTGGAGGTCTTGTATCGAACTGGGTGGATACATGCGGCAACAGTGCATGGATGACGACAGTTGCTCGGCGGCCGACGCTGGTGCCGGGCGCAATCAACGGTTACCCGGTCGTTCGCTTCAGCGGCGCGCAGTCCCTGCTGCTGACGACGCGCATCAGCCCGAGTCAATTCACCATCTTCGTTGTCGGCAAGAACAATATGCCGACCGAAACCTTCAGCATGATTCTCGGCCCGGGTGGCAACTCTCCCAACAATCAGCTCAGATGGGAGAACGGGAGTCAGGCCTTGGCGGTCGGCACCGGGAATGCTTTTCCGGTCAGTATTTCCTCGATTGGGAACACCCGCGTCTATCATCTCCTCACGCTCCGCTACGATGGCTCGACGCTCAAGTTCTATCGAAATGGCGTCTTGACTTCCAGTCACTCTTTCGCCACAAGCGGGCCATGGACCCTGGCGCAAATAGGCGCGTGGTATTCCAGCTATTTCATGAGAGGCGACATTGCCGAGATTGTCGTTTACGACAGCGCTGTAGATGAAGCATATCGAATCTACTACGGGAACTATCTGATACAAAGATACGCACTTTGACATCTGAAGATTTCAGGGAATCGATGGGAAGCGGATTGCTTTTCGAGCTATCCACCAATGCCGCCGCAGACGACTGCGGCGGCATTTTTTTTAGGTCTGCAGTGTGATCGGTCCGGCCAAGTGAGGTTTGAACTTGTGGGAGGGGCTTCAGCCCCGACTCTTGGCTCAAGGCATCGGGGCTGAAGCTCCGCCACAGTAGAACATCGGTTCAAACGCCTTCTGACCGAATCAACAGGTCGCATTGGACAACCGCAGATCGCCAGTCGATGATTGTCGTTGCCGCGAGCGT
>JBIITV010000182.1:0-7960 GCA_044340325.1 Lysobacteraceae bacterium | reverse complement strand
CGCTGGCGAACATTTTCTTCGGCGAATCCACGACCTGCTTGCCATCGGTGGCGATGACGTTCACGCCATCCAGATAGTCTGAGGCGTATTCCGAATGATTCCAAGACAAGGAGTTGTACCAGACCAGCCCATCCATGGGCTTCAACTGTAACACCGCTTCAGCACCATGGGTGCGGACATCGCCGACATTGGCGAACGCTGCAGCGCAGCCGATGATTCCGGAGCACTGGGCGATCGCCAGGAGGCGGTTCTCGAATCGGACGGCATACACCGCCAGAGAGGCGTCGAATTTTTCGCGGCTGCTACGCACCCCGAACTCAAGGGTCCGCGAGGTTTCCGGCTCCAGCGTATTGCTGACCGCATCGAAAGCGATCTGCGAGGTCGAATGCGGGCCGTTCACGCCTGTGCGGTAGGCCGCCATGTTCTCGGCGTAAGAACCGAACACTTCCTCTGTATCGTTGATGCGCCAGCGCGCGCCGACCTGTGGCAGAAAGTTGTCCTCTGCCACCAGTCTGCCGCCAGCGCGGGTGCCGATAAGGCTTTTAGCGTCGATTTCGACGCGGGTGCCCTTGAAGCCTGCATCGATCGCGAGACGGCCGTCGATGAACTCCATGTGGCCAAGCGCGTAGAACTGACGGGTGTCGGTATCGAAACGCTGGCGGAAAACGCGCGCGTCCGGATTGCGATAGAAGAAAATATCGTCCGGCGGCGTGTCGAGGCGCAAATCATAGAAGTTGCGCTGCACGCCATGCGCGTTCTTTTCAAGCCACAAGCCGGCCTGCAGACGATGATCGCCAATCTGCCAGGTCAGGCTGGGCATCAGCCCGGTGCGTTCGATGTCGTATTCGGTGGTACGCATGCGGATAGGCAGCGTTGGCGAAGCCGAGTACGGCGTAGCCCAGTGGCCCTGGCCTTCATTGCGGTGGTAGTAAGCGGTTGCGGCGAGGCTGAGATCGACCGTCGGCGACCAATCAGCGCTGAGCGACAGCAAATCGTCGTCGCGTATGCCGCGGGCAGTGTAGTAGGCATCGTCCAGGCTGTTGACGCCGCCAGTGAAAATGCCGGTGGCAGCATTGATCGCACGCTGCCAGTCGCCGGCATAGTTGTCCCAGTCGTAGCCGAGGCGCCGGGCAGATTCCAGCGACAGATCGGCGTAGTCGGTTTCGCGGCGACGCGAAGTGGCGGCGTAACCGGTGAGCCTGAGAGTCTCTGTGGCGTAGAGGGCCTTGGCGTTGAACTGGGCGTTGCGCTGCGGGCCTTCACCCTTCCACTTGTCGGCATCGTGCCAAGCGCCGCTCACATAAGCGGAAAATCCGCTGTGTTCGCCGCTGTCCATGCGCACGAAAGTGCGGGTAGTGGATTCGCTGCCGAAGGTCTGGGCCGCACGTACGCCGAATTCAGCGCTTGGATCGCTGGTGATGAAGCGCAGCGTGCCGCCGAGGTTGCCG
The DNA here is from genome assembly GCA_044340325.1 of Lysobacteraceae bacterium. Lineage (GTDB taxonomy): Bacteria > Pseudomonadota > Gammaproteobacteria > Xanthomonadales > Xanthomonadaceae > Lysobacter_I. Next base: position 6,512 of record JBIITV010000182.1, on the reverse strand, counting down.
GAGGATGCGGTATCGATCGCGCCGCTGCCCTGCGACAGTTCCGTGCCGCCCAGATTCTCGCTGATGACTGCACGACCGACATGCAGGCCATTGTGATTGCCGTAGCTCATGTCTCCAAGCGGGATGCCGTCGAGCGTGAAACCAAGCTGCTGCTGCGAGAAACCACGAATGCTGAGTCTGGTCGACCACTCGTAGTTGCCCCAGGGATCGGCGCTCTGAAAATTCACGCCTGGCAGCTTCGCCACGGCTTTGAGCGGGCTGGCGCCCGCAACCTCGCGAGCGATGTCGTCCTTGCCGAGCGCTTGCACCTGACGCGTCTGGCCAGTGCCGACCACAGAAATCGCATCGAGCGTATCGGCACCCTCGCTGCCATCGGGCGCATCCTGGGCTTGGGTGATGCCGGCGTGCAGGCACAGCAGTATCGAGGCGGCGAGAACCGTCGTCTTGGTCATTTCGTGGTTTCCGTGGGGGAATGCACCGCACAAATCGTGTATCGCGCTCTACGGCGGGCAATGTGACAGAGCGGCAGCATCATCTCGCCGGAACATGTAGGTGAGATTGCAGAGAAATTGCCGTTCGAATCGCATCACATCCGGCGAATGCGTCTCAGCCGCCGGCAGCCTCGTGCAGCGCGATCAGCTCTTCGTCGCTGAACCCCGCCGCACTACGCGCCTCCAGATTGAACGGGCCGTACAGTACTTTGCGCCCGTACTCCGCCAGCAACCGACGGAATGTGGATACGGGTTCGCTGCCGGCGCGTTCGCAATACCAGCGGAACCAGCGTGAGCCTGCTGCAACATGGCTGATTTCCTCATGCAGGATCATTTCCAATATATCGGCGGTAGCGTCATCGCCGAGCTGGCGCAGTTTCACGATCATCGCCGGCGTTACATCCAGACCGCGCGCTTCCAGCACCCGCGGCACCAGCGCCATCCGTTCGAGCCCGCTGTGCGCGGTCTTCTCGGCCATTTCCCACAGGCCGTTGTGGGCGTCGAAATCGCCGTAATCGCGATCGAATTCCTTCAGCCTTTTGCGCAGCATCGCGAAATGCCGCGCTTCGTCGCTGGCGACGCTCACCCAATCGGCATAGAACTGCTGGGGCATGCCGCGAAAGCGGTAGACCGCATCCCAGGCCAAGTCGATGGCGTTGAATTCGATATGCGCGATCGAATGGATGAAGGCCGCGCGGCCTTCATTGCTGCCGAATCCGCGTCGCGGCAGTTCGCGCGGATGCACCAGCGTCGGCCGCTCCGGGCGACCGGGCATGCGGATCGTTTCGGGCGGCGATGCGCTGTCGTCGATGGCGAGTTCGCCGCGCGCGAAGGCTTCGGCTGTTGCGAAGGTCAGCGCGAGTTTGTCTTCCGGCGTTGCGGCACGCAGGCAGGCATGGGCGGCGTTGAAGATCGAATTCATACGCGAATCATCGCATCCGAAGCCCCGGATCGAGATTGGGGCAGGCCCTGTGGGAGCGGCGGGAGCCGCGATACCGTCATGGAAGCGCTTATCGCGGCCGATTCATTGCGCTTCGGAATCGCTTGCTGTTGTTCATCGCGGCTAAAGCCGCTCCTACAAACCGCAAATTACGACGCGAGACGCCGCTTCTTTTTCGCCTCATCCGAGCGCAACTGCTGGATGCGCTCGAAATACCCCGGCTCGATACCGGTGACGTATTCGCCGTTGAAGCAGGAGCTGTCGAATTTCCGGCCGGGAAACTTCGGGCCGGCGACGGCGGATTCGAGATCGGCCAGATCCTGATAGATCAACCAGTCGCAGCCGAGCAGGGTCTGCACTTCGTCTTCGGTGCGACCATGGGCGACCAGCTCTTCCGGCGAGGGCATGTCGATGCCGTAGACGTTCGGGAAGCGCACCGGCGGCGCTGCGGAAGCGAGGTAGACCTTCTTGGCGCCGGCGTCGCGCGCCATCTGCACGATCTGCTGCGAGGTGGTGCCGCGGACGATGGAATCGTCGACCAGCAGCACCACGCGATTGCGGAACTCCAGCGGAATCGGATTGAGTTTTCGGCGCACCGATTTCACCCGCTCGCCCTGCCCCGGCATGATGAAGGTACGGCCGACATAGCGGTTCTTGATGAAGCCTTCGCGATACTTCACGCCCAGCGTGTTGGCGATTTCCAACGCCGCATCGCGCGACGTGTCGGGAATCGGGATCACCACGTCGATGTCGTGCTCGGGTCGCAGGCGCAGGATTTTCTCGCCGAGGGTCACGCCCATGCGCATCCGCGCCTTGTGCACCGATATTTCGTCCATCATCGAGTCGGGGCGCGCGAAATACACGAATTCGAAGATGCACGGCCGCAGTTCGCCGTCGGCGCACTGGCGCGAATACAGCTCGCCGCGCGGCGTGATCACCATCGCCTCGCCGGGCGCGATATCGCGCACGCGCTCGAAGCCGAGCACGTCCAGCGCCACCGATTCCGATGCGATCGCATATTCGCTGCCGGCGTCGGAATCGCGGCGCCCCAGCACCAGCGGGCGGATACCGTGTGGGTCGCGGAACGCAACCAGACCCAGACCGAGCACCACCGCGACCACCGCGTAGCCGCCCTTGGCGCGGCGGGCCACGTTTTCGATCGCCCGGAACGCGGCGTCGGGCGTGAGCACGCGCTGTTTATCCAGCTCGTGCGCAAAGACGTTGAGCAGCACTTCGGAATCGGATTCGGTGTTGACGTTGCGACGGTCCTGTTCGAACACCTCGCGACGGAGGGTGTCGGTATTGATCAGATTGCCGTTGTGCGCGAGCGCGATGCCGAACGGCGAGTTGACGTAGAACGGCTGCGCTTCGTCGCTGCCTTCGCTGCCGGCGGTGGGATAGCGGCAATGGCCGATGCCCACGCGCCCTTGCAGCAGGGTCATCGCCTTCGCATCGAAGGCGTCGCGCACGAGGCCATTGCCCTTGTGCAGGCGCAGTTGGGTGCCGTTGGCGGTGGCGATGCCGGCAGCGTCCTGGCCGCGATGCTGGAGCACGGTCAGCCCGTCGTAGAGCGCTGCCGCGACGTCGGAGGTGCCGACGATGCCGAGAATGCCGCACATGATGGTGACTCCACAGAGCGCTTGCGAATGGACGAACGAAAATCGGATTGCGGGAATGCAGGCGCAACAGTTCAGGGGTGCGGACGGACGATGCCGTCGATCCCCGTTTTCGACTTGATCTGCGACTTGAGCTGGTCCGCTGCCGCGCGATCCAGCACCGGGCCGACGCGCACGCGGGTCAATTTGCCTTTGTCCGTATTCACGCTCTCGGTGAACGCGGTGAAACCGGCGGCGCGGAGACGCTCGCGCATCGCACCGGCTTCGGCGGCATCGCTGAACGCGCCGAGCTGTACCGCAAATCCCACCTTGGCCGCAGCCGCCGGCGCAACGACGGGCTTCGGCGCGGGTGGCTTGACGACAGGCGCCGGTTTCGGCTCGGTTGGTTTGACCGCAGCCGGCTTGGGTTCCGCTGGCTTCGGCAGCGGTTTGGTTTCGGGTTTGGTTTCGGGTCTGGCTTCGGGCTTGGGCTCGGACGGCTTGGGCGCCGCAGGTTTCGCCGTTTCGACCGCAGTAGTAGCGGCGATCGTTGCCGTGGCCGGCACGGGCGTCGCGACGGGCTCAGCATCCAGTGTCACCACTTTCACCGGGACGTCGCTGCGCACCTCGAGCGCCTTCAGGCGCACCGACTCGGCTTCGGCCCGGGTCGCATACGGCCCGATACGCACCCGGAACGCAGGCTTGCCGTTGACGGTCGCAGCTTCGCTGTAGGCCGGCAGCTGCGCCGCCCTGGCCCGCGCGACCACCATGTCCGCACCCTCCTGGCTGGCATAGGCGCCGAAATGCACGGCGTAATCGCCGCCCGCAGCGGCCGTCGGGTCGGACGCGACGGCAGGATCGGCGCCGGTCGCGGCGGGATCGACCGCACCTGTGGCCGGCAGAGCGGTTGCAGACGCTGCGGCGGGACGATCAACCGGCGTCGTATCCATACCGACGGCGCCGCCTTTTGGTACTTCACCGGGCACGACCAGGGGCAGATCGCGGGTCTCCATCTGGTCGTCGGGCGCATCGGGCGCGTCCAGAGGTACGTTGGAGACGCCGCTGTCGGGCGCAGGGCCCTTTACCAGCATCGGCAGGAAGATCACCGCCAGGGCAACGAGTACGGCGGCGCCGATGAGGCGCTGCTTGAGTCCAGTGTCCATCGGCATCCGCAGAAAAGAGAGAGCGGGCGAATTATACGCCGCAGCCGGCCCTGCCCGACCGGGGTGACGCCGCTCGGCGCGTTCAGCCGGCGATGAGGGCGTCCAGTGCGGCGGCGGCGGTGTGGAACGATCCGAATACCAGAATCCGTGCTCCCGGACCGGCCTCGCGACGCGCGGCGGCCAGGGCTTCGGCAACGCTCGAACACCGCGTTCCGGCGGCAGCCGCAGTACCGGCGAGCCGTTCAGCGAACACGTCGACAGAGACGCCGCGCGGAGCGGTATCGACCAGTCCGGCCAGCCACCAGCAGTCGATCAGATCCTCAAGTGCGGCAACCACACCGACGATGTCCTTGTCGCCCAGCGCCGCGAACACCGCATACGTGGGGCCGGCAACCGGCGACGCGGCCAGCCATGCGGCCAGCGCGCGTGCGGCCTGCGGGTTGTGGCCGACATCGACCACGATCTCGACATCATCGCGCATCAAGCGCTGCAGCCGCGCCGCGACCCGGGCGTCGCGCACGCCGGAAGTGAAGGCCGCTTCGGGCAGATCCACGGGCAACGCCCGCAGCGCGGCGATCGCCACAGCCGCGTTGCGCAGCTGCACCGGCGCGACCAACTGCGGCATCGGCAGCTCAAGTTCGCAGCCGATCTCGCGCCAGCGCCATTGCGCGGGATCGTCCTCGCTGCGCTCGAAAAAGAAATCGCAGCCGATCCGCACCGCCGACGCACCGATGGCGTAGGCGTGCCCGAGCACGCTGGACGGCGGATCGTCGTCGCCCAGCACCAATGGCTTCCAGGCACGCGCGATGCCGGCTTTCTCGAAGCCGACCAGCTCGACGGTGTCGCCGAGCCAGTCCTGATGGTCCAGATCGACCGTTGTGATCACCGCCACATCGGGATCGACGAGATTGACGGCATCCAGTCGGCCGCCCAGCCCGACTTCGAGAATGGCGAGATCGAGATCGCTGCGCGCGAACAGCCAGAGCGCGGCGAGCGTGCCGTATTCGAAATACGTGAGCGCGATCGCATCGGGTACCGCATCGCTGCGCGCGGCTTCAACCGCCTCGAACGCCGCGACCAATGAAGCATCATCGGCATCTTCACCGCCGATCCGCACGCGTTCGTTGTAGCGGAGCAGATGCGGCGAGGTGTAGGCGCCGACGCGCAAGCCCGCAGCGCGGGCGATGGATTCGATGAACGCGACGGTCGAACCTTTACCGTTGGTGCCGCCAACGGTGACGACATGGCGCGCGGGCCTGGGCAAGCCCATCCGCGCAGCGACAGCGCGCACGCGATCCAGCCCCATTGCAATCGTTTTCGGGTGCTGGGCCTGGATGTAGTCCAGCCAGTCGGCCAGGGTGCGCGTTGTCATCCGGCTATTATCCGGCGTTACCGCCCTTCACGGCCACTGCAGGCATCACGATGACAATGTCCACACCGATTCTGGGCTCCATGCGCTTCGGCCACTGGGGCGCGGGCCTGTCGCCGGCACAGGTCGCGGAGTTGCTCGAAGGCGCAACGGATCTCGGCATCGACACGCTGGATCTGGCCGACATCTACGGCGGCCACACCACCAATGCGCTCATCGGTGCCGCGTTCGCGCTGCGCCCTGCCCTGCCTGCGCGATTCAGACTCATCGCCAAGGTCGGCATCGTGATGAGCGGCAGCGCGAACAACCCGCGCGGCGTGCATCACTACGACCTCTCGGTCGAGCATCTGCAGGCCGCGCTTGACGAGACGCTGTCCGCACTGGGGACCGACCATGTCGACACATTGATGCTGCATCGCTTCGATCCGCGTCTGCAACCGGCGGCCATCGCGGACTGGGTGCGCAAGCAGCAGCGGGAAGGCCGTGTCGGCGATTTCGGCGTTTCGAATTTCGACGCGCATGCGCTGGCGCTGTTCGATGGTCATCTGCCGGTGGTCGCGAACCAGATCGAACTTTCGCTCGCCAACAGTGCGGCACTCGACGATGGCACGCACAACGCGAGCTGGGCGCGCGGCGCCGAAGTACAGGCGTGGTCGCCGCTGGGCGGCGGCGATCTGCTCAATCCGGATTCGCAAATCGGTGGGCGCGTGCACGATCGGTTGCAGGCGATGGCCGGTGAATTGGGGCTCGATCCCGCATCGCTGCTGTTGCGCTGGGTGGCGTCTCTGCCGCAGACGCGGGCGGTCATCGGCAGCACGAAGATCGAACGCCTCCGCGATGCCGTGCATGCCTGCGCCGAGCCGCTGCCGCGCGATGCGTGGTATGCGCTGTGGGAAGCGGCGCGGGGGAAAGCGGTTCCGTAGGGCGGGTCTTGACCCGCCTTTGCAGTCGAAC
>JBIITV010000055.1:0-27949 GCA_044340325.1 Lysobacteraceae bacterium | reverse complement strand
GGACCTGCAGTCGGTGGACACCCGGATGCAGGCGAGCCTGTTGCCGTGGGCTGCGCAGGTGCAGGGGTCGAGCGCGGCGGCGATGCAGGTGGATGAGGGTCGGGCCGCGATCGAAGCGGGGCTGGCGGGGCTGTTGTTCGTGGAACTGGAGTCGCTGGGGCTGTGGCCGGAGGGAAGTCTGCGGCTGGAGACGGCGGCTGCGAAGCTTGATCCGTTGTATGCGCGCTGGCTGCGGCAGAGCGCGCGCAGTCTGGCGGAGCATGGTTGGCTGCAGGCGGACGGTGCGGATTATCGTGTGATGCGGGAGAGCGACCGGGGAGCGGCCTGGCAGGCATGGGAGGAGTTGCGTGCTGGCCTGGAGTCGCAGCCGGACCTGCGCGGTGCGGTGCAACTGGTGGAGGCGACGACGCGAGCGCTGCCGGAGATCCTGCGGGGCGCGCGGCCGGCGACGGACATTTTGTTCCAGGGGGCGTCGATGACGCCAGTGGAAGGGGTGTACCAGGGGAATGCGGGTGCGGATTATTTCAATACGGTGGTGGCGGAGGCGGTGCTGGCGGTGCTGCACGAGCGGCTGCAGTCGCAGCGTGGGACCGGAGTGGAGGTCGCTGGGCTGCGGATCCTGGAGATTGGGGCCGGCACGGGAGCGACCAGTGCGGTAGTGCTGGGGCGTCTGGATGCCCATGCAGGTGAGGTGGCCGAGTACTGCTACACGGACATTTCGCGCGCGTTCCTGCTGCACGGGGAGTCGGCGTACGGGTCGAACCGGGGGTATCTGCAGTATCGGCTGTTCGACGTCGAGCGGCCGTTGGAGGGTCAGGGGATCGAGGCGGGCGGCTACGATCTAGTGATCGCGACGAACGTGCTGCATGCGACGAGGCGTCTGCGGCGGACGCTGGCGCATGCGAAGGCTGCGCTGGCGCGGGATGGTGTGCTGGTATTGAACGAGATGAATGGTGGCGGTGGTCTGTTCACGCACCTGACGTTCGGTTTGACCAAGGGCTGGTGGCTGCACGAGGACGAGGAGCTGCGGGTACCGGGTTCGCCGGGGGTGCTGCCGGCGACCTGGCAGCAGTTGCTGTATGAAGCGGGGTTCGGGCCGGTGCTGTTCCCTGCGGAGGCAGGGCATGGGCTTGGTCACCAGATTGTGGTGGCGCGCAGCGACGGCATCGTTGCGGTGGATGCGATCCGGGAGGTGGCTGCGCCGCAACGCAGGTTGGCGGAGACGGCGGCCGCGCCGCAGGCGGTCCGTCCGGTCGTCGTCGCCCCGACCAGCAACCGGGTCGAAACACAACTCCGGGCTCTCCTTCGGGAGCTCATCGGGTCGGTCCTGAAGCTTGCTCCAGATCAGCTTGATGACGACCTCGCGCTGGAACGCTACGGACTCGATTCAATCGTCGCTGTCCAGCTGGCCACGGGGCTGAGCCAAAGGCTTCGAGATGTCGACAGCATACTGTTCCTGGAGTATCGAACGGTCGATGCGCTCGTTGCGCATCTTCTGGCGACGCGGGCCGATTCGCTGCGCGAGATGTTCGGCCAGGACGACGATGTATCGACTGCCGGCTCGACAGCCAATGATGCAACGACCGTGGACGACATACCCGCTCAGATCGCCTGCCCTCCGGCTGCGCGCGCCCACGAGATTGCGGTCATCGGCATGGCCGGCCGCTACCCATCCTCTGACGATATCGATGCGTTGTGGGACCACCTCGCGGCCGGACGAGACTGCATCCGCGAAGTACCGGTGGAGCGATGGGATCATGCCCGTTACTACGATGCGGACAAGACCCGGTTTGGCCATACTCCCTGCAAGTGGGGGGGCTTTATCGAGGGCGTCGATGCCTTCGATCCTTTGTTCTTCGACATCCCGCCCAATAGCGCCGATATCATGGATCCCCAGGTTCGGCTGTGCCTGCAGACCGTGTGGGATGCGCTCGAGGCCGGTGGACAGACCCGCGAAGCGATTTCGCGTCGGTGCGGCGCGCGCGTTGGCGTGTTCATGGGGGCGATGTACCAGCAATACGCATTGTTCGAATGCGACTACGTCGTCCACGCAGGGGTGGCGTTGACCTCCTACGCGACGATCGTCAACCGCATTTCGAGTTATTTCGATTTCAAGGGCCCGAGTGTCGCCGTTGATACTCAGTGCTCTTCGTCCATGATCGCCGTGCACATGGCATGCCGTGCCTTGCACGACGACGAGTGCGCAATGGCGGTCGCCGGCGGCGTGAACCTTCTGCTGCATCCCAAGAAATACATCGGCCTCAGCCTGCCGATGATGCTCGGTAGCGATGCACGCAGTCGCAGCTTTACTGCCGGCGACGGCTTCGTGCCGGGTGAGGGTGTCGGTGCGGTCGTGCTCAAGCCGCTGGCCGATGCGCAGCGGGACGGAGACATGATCCTTGCGGTTATCCGCCATAGCGCACAGAGTCATGGCGGTCGCGGTATGGGCTACGGCACCCAGGACCCCAACGCGCAATACGAGCTTATCGCCACAGCGCTTGAACGCAGCGACACCGACCCCTCCACCATTACCTACGTCGAGGCAGCCGCGAACGGCACAGCGCTTGGTGACGCCATCGAGTTCGCAGCATTGAAGCGGGCATACCGGCGCGACGCCGACGCTGCCCCGTGGTGCATGCTCGGATCCGTCAAGTCCAACATGGGTCATCTCGAAGCCGCGTCCGGCATTGCGCAGCTGACCAAGGTGGTATTGCAACTTCAGCACAAGGTGGTGCCGCCGGTGCTGTTCACCGATCGGCTCAATCCCCAAATCAACCTCGCGGGCTCACCGTTCGTTCTGCCGACGGCAACTACTGCATGGCCGCGGATTGCGCGCGACGGCAGGGAGCTGCCGCGCCGTGCCGCGATCAACACCTTTGGCGGCGGCGGTTCGCTATGTCACGTGATTGTCGAAGAATACGCCCCTGATCTGCGCGGCTTGCCGGAGACTGACACGCACGCGGTCGACGGCGAACCAGCGCTTGCGGTGCTGTCGGCGCGTACTCCGGAGCGATTGCGCGTGATGGCGCAGCGGCTCGCCGAACGCCTCCAGCACGACCCGGGATTGTCCCTGGCGGACGTATGCCACACGCTCCAGCGTGGGCGCGAAGCGATGGCATACCGCTGGGCCGCACGGGTATCGACGCGCGCGCAACTACTCGACGCGTTGAGCCGCCTTGCCTCGGGCGGGCGCGGCGGCGACGAGGGGGTGCCTGTGTTTCTCGGCGAGCCGGAGGGGGCAGGCAGCGCCGTACGCGAGCTGTTGACCGGTCGTTCCAGCAGTGCGATGGCGCGTGAACTGATCGCTGCCGGCGATCTGCACAAGCTCGCGCTGTATTGGTCCCATGGTGGTCACGTCGACTGGAGCGCGCTGGCCACCAACGGACGTCTGGTCTCACTGCCGACCTATCCTTTCGAACGACGCCGCTGCTGGCTGACCGAAACCGAACAGACCCGCTGGGAGCAGTCGTTCGTCAACGATTCCACGCCGGTGGCGACGCAGGCGACTCACACCGATCGCGACGTCGCCACGACTGTATTCGAAACCATCCGGGGCATGCTGGGGCTCGGCAGTGAGGAGCTCGACGACGGCACGTCGCTCGGCCGCTACGAGCTTCTGTCGGCCTTCCTGCCGCGGTTGCGCGACAAGCTGATGAAGGAAAACGGTATCGATATCGACACTTCGCTGCTCGGCGGTCAAGCGACCGTGCGGGAGGTCGTCGCTGCGGCCACGATGTTGGTGACTTCGAGCACAGACCCAACGGTCTCGGTGTTCGAAGACGAGGACGGACAACAGATCGAGATGGTGACCGATCCGAATTGAACCACGGCGCCCGTTAGGCCGTCGACACGGATCCCTTGCGGCCCGTGATCACCCAAGGAGAGCAACGCTATGAGGCACGAGCAAATCATCCGAGAGCCAGAGATCGGCAGCATCATCGGTGACGAAGAAATCGAGGCGCTTCGCGCTGCTCTCGTCGGGCGTGCAGACAGCCTGTCATGGGGCACGGAGCTTGCCGAATTTGAGCGCGAATTCGCCGAGTACTGCGGTGTGGAGCATGCTGTCGCCGTGAGCTCGGGTACTGCAGCGCTCGATATCTGCGCTCAACTGATGCGGCTGGGGTCGGGCGACGAGATCATTGTTACGCCGCAGACATTCTGGTCGACGATCAGCGCCCAAGTGTCCCGTGGCGTCACGATTCGATTCGCGGACATTGATCCCGACACGCTGAACATTGATGTCAACACGGTCGAGGCGCTCATCACGCCCCGCACGAAGGCTATCTACGCGATGCACTATGGCGGTAATCCGGCCGACCTCGATCCGCTGCGTGACATCGCGCAGCGCCACCGGCTGTTGCTCCTTGAGGACGCGTGTCATGCACCCGGAGCACGCTATAAAGGGGTGCGAATCGGATCCGGCGACCTGTGCTGCTTTTCGTTTCACTCGTACAAGAATATGACCACGCTTGGCGAAGGAGGCATGGTCACTACGCGCAACGCCGACTACGCCAGCCAATTGCGCAAGTTACGGTCCATCGGCGTGCTCGCAGAAGGAAAGGGGCGCGTCCCGCGCATCGGGCCGTATCGCAAGCCCGCATTCGAGGTGAAGGATCATTCGCACGGCGCATGGGATATCGATATCACGCGCATCGACGAGATCGGATCCAATTTTCGGATGACGGCGGCAGCGGCGGCGGTCGGGCGCGTGCAGCTGCGGAAGCTCGATTTCCAGAATTCCGCCCGGCAGCGCGTGGCCGAGCGTTATCACGAACGCCTGCAGAATCTTCCTGGTCTTCGCACCATGCGCGTCCGAAGCGACGACACGTCCGCTTGGCATCTGTATACCTGTTTCCTGCAGCCGGACTGCGGCGTGGACCGTAACGCCCTGCTTCAGTATGTGCACGAGCAGCATGGTGTCGGGATCGTCTTGCGCTACTGGCCGCTGCACCTTCAGAGTCTGATGCGCGCGAAGGGACATCGTTTCGGCGAAGCCCCCGTCTGCGAGAAGGTCTGGTTCGAGCAGCAGCTCAACCTGCCTATCGGGCCACTGTTCGCGGACGATCGCGTCGATGCCGTCTGCGACGCGCTCGCCGATGGCATGGCGCGTTTGCGGCGCTGACATCGCATGCGTGCGCGGTGCGCTCAGGCCGGCCGGGCGATCAGCCTGCTGGAGCGGCGAAGGACGGCGAAGCAAACGCGTAGCGATTGATGATTCGGCGCTGTGCGCCTCACCCTTCGCTCCGCTCAGGGCCAGGTTCGCTGTTCAACCTCGCACGCGAGGCCGGGAGCGAGTCCGGACATGTGCCGGACCCGCGACTTGAATGCGCAGGCAGGAGCCGGCACAAACAGCGAAGCTGGCCCTGAAGGGGCGAGCCGCAGCGATGCGGCGAGTAAAAACGTCCAGGAAGCGAGTGTTTCAACACTCCTCTGAGGTTTCAGCCTCTCGAACCATCGCGATGCCTTCCTGCAGGAAGCGCATTTGCTTGTGCTGATCGTGGCAGTGCGGCTCCAGCACCACCTCGCCCTGGTAGCCGTCGCGGCGCAGACACAAGAGCAGGCCCGACAGGTTCAGTGCGCCTTCCCGGAAGGGCCCCCAACGCATGATGCGATCCTGGTGTGGCGGGGCGAACGGGAACGCCCGCTCGTCGGAAGGGTGTGAGCGCTCGACGAACACCGAGCCGTTTTTCAGGTGAACGTGGCCAATGTGGGGCCGTAGTGCCTCATATGCGTACGGGAACGCTTCCTCGTTCGCCTGATACAGGTTGCACGGATCGAACGTCAGCCGAAAGCACGGATGGTCAATCGTACCAACGATCTTCAGAAGTCCCTCGACCGTGCCGGAGACGTCAAACGACTCGGGCTCCAGCGTCACCAGAAAGTCGAGTTCCGCCGCCCTTCGCAGCACCGGCTCCAGCGCACGCGCATACGCAGAGATTGCCTGCTGCGGTGGCGTACCCGCTGCGGCGAAGCTGTAGAGATAGGTATTGATGAGCCCAAGCCCGAGTAACGGCGCGTACTGCGCGACGCGGCGCAGGAATACGCTGTATCGCTCCGGCGACATGTTCACCGGGAAGGTCGACAGTGATTCGCCGCACAGGCCGCGTCGCTCGAGCGCGGCGCGCAGTTCGATGGCCTCGTTATCGCTGAAGCTGATCCGCCCTGGGAAGAGCGATGCATCGAGCTGCACCCGCGAAACCCGGAGCGCGACGGCCGTGTCCAGCACCTCTGTAGTGCCGAGCCAAGGGGTGAGTGATTCCGCTGCGATCGCCAGCGAGTAACCCATCGCTGCGGCCGCTCAGGCCGGGCTGAGGTGTGCACGAAGCTGTTCGAGCTTCTGCACGCTATGGTTGAAGGGGGTCAGAATCGGGAAAGTCTGCGACGAAGATGACGTGCCAAGGTTGTACTTCACGAACGTAGCCAGCGTGCCGGATGGACTGCAGTCGACGTATACGTTCGGTCCGCGCTGCTCAAGCCTCGCCAGCGTTTCGGAGAAGCGCATCGGCTGCCGGATGGCGTCCCACAAGTATGGCGCGGAGATCATTGCCACGTCGTTGCCGTCGATGCCGGACGTCATTCGAACGCGTGCCGGAAGGAATTGGTGGCCGGTGCAGTAATGGACATAGCTGTCCCGCATCCCGTCAATCGCCGCTGAATGGAACGCATAGCGCACCGGCAAACGCTGGAAGGTCGTCCCCTTGGCCTGCAGAAACTGCTCGGCGGCATCGAGTACCGCGCTGCTGCCGGCGATCGTGAAGTGCCGGTCGAAGTTGATTCCTGCCAGGGTCGCGTCGACGCCGGCAGCGCGCAATTCGTCGAACAACGCTGGCTCGCCAAGGACTGCCACCATGCCGCCGGGTGGGCATTGCTGACCCACCAAGCGTGCTTGCGTGATCACGGTTCGCAATGCAGTTTCGAGCGTCCAACAGCCGGCGACGATACCGGCCACATATTCGCCCAGGCTGGTGCCCCAGACCTCATCGGGGAAAACCCCCTCGGCCTCCAGGGTCCGGCATACCGCGAGCCCCATTACGATGAGCGCAGAATGGCTCAATGCCAGGTCGTCGAAAGCCTCGGCACGGTTCCGCCCGTAGATTTCAGCAGACAGCGAGCGCCCGCAGAGATCACGCACGATCGCCTCGCCCTTCTCGAATTCGCTTCGAAAGACCCCGCCTTGCGCGTAAAGGTCCTTGCCCATCTGGAAGTACTGGGCACCTTGGCCCGCGAACATGAAAACCACACGCGCTTTCATCGAGATGATGACCCATTGGCTGCGCACAGCCGTGAATATGTGGTGGAGAGCAGGTCTGCAGTCGCTGTCATCAGCCGCTCCGCGATGTCGTCGACATGGCGGTTCCGCCACGACTCCAGGTCGGTGCCCTTGAGCCATTGATTGAATGAGCCGAGGGACGGGCCCGTGTGCACCTGGAAGTCGACCTTGTTACTTTCATCGCCGCTGAGTGCAAGACGGGTGGTATGGGCGAAATACCATTTGAATACCCTCGCCATCTTCTGCTTGGGGTTGGCTTCGATTTGCATGATCTCGTCCTGGCGGCCGCCAGCGCTCAGATACTGCCTCACATCGTTCCAGATCTGTTCGAAGGTTCGCTTGAAATAGCGCTCCTGCAACTGCTGGCGGGTCGCCGCCGGGATGTCGTCCAGGCTCGAGAACTGCTGGTAAAGCGAGAAGAGCTTGTTCGCGCGTGCGGGGAAAAATACGCCGCGGCGCAGGACCTGAACCTTGGCGCCGATCTCGAACATGTCGCCGGCGGGCGCGTAGTCGGTGTCCTGGACGTTGATGTCCTGCAATATGTCTTTGACCGCGTCGCTGGTGCCGCTCTCGACCGTACACTGATTGATCGAACCGGTCAGCACGAAGTCGGCACCCATGACGAATGCGGCGGCGGCGGACTCGGGCGAGCCGATGCCGCCGCCGAGCCCCATGTACAGAGGGAAGCGACCTTCGTACTGTCGCACCAGTTCATCGCGCAGCCGGAGCATGGCCGGAAAAACGACGGTCGGGATGCCCATGTCGGTATGGCCGCCGGAGTCCGCCTCGACGCAAATCTCATTGCTCATCGGCACGTGCGCGGCAGCATCCGCCTGCTCCCGAGTGATCCGGCCCTCGGCGAGCAACTGCTGTACGATTTTTTCGGGCGCCGGATTCATGAATACCGCTCCGACCTCTGGCCGGGACACCTTCGCCAGCACATGATGCCGGCAGTCGATGCGACCATCCGGCGCGCAGTGAATGCCCGAGAGGCGGAACCATACGACCGCCGGCGTGAGCTGGATGTAAGCTGCCGCCTCGATCCGTGTGATGCCATGACGCAAATACAGGGCGACAGTGTCGAGTTCGGTCTGCGGATGCTCCAGGTTTGCGAGCAAGTTCATGCCATACGGACGACCATCCTCGACCGCACTCTGGATCCGGCGAATTCCAGCTTCGATCTCGGGCAGCGATAGACCGGCGGTGCCGAAGTACGACATCAGGCGCGCCTGTGCCATCCGTATCACCATATCGGTCGATGCGATTCCGCGGTACATGGCGCCGGCGACATAGGCGTATTTGAGCCCGTATGCGGAACGGAATCCTTGGTTGCCGAGCGTTTGCGCATTCAATTGCATAAATGATGTCGAGGCTGGCTGGCGGGCAGTAGCGCCGCTGCGATGTTACGGCAAGGCTGGATCACAGGCTACCGGCGGGCAACAGTTCCGGCCCTGACGCCATCGCGATGCGACATGGACCGGCAAACGCAGTGTGGCGGCGGCTTGCCCTGCAGACGCGAGAGCCTCTTCGGGTCGTATTCCCCGCTGTTTGCGGTAGCGCTACTGTTCGCCAGCTGCCGTTCGATACTTGGGAGTTTGCCGAGCGGCCGTCCCTTGATCATCGGCACGTACCCGCCGGTACCGGCAGAGGCCCCGGGGTGCAGGCAGAAATCCTGCAGCACTCTGCTACTATCGTTTCAAGATGCCCGGTGCCATGCAGTCTGCCGAATCTTCAGATGTCGGATGGGTGAGACGACGCATCACCGGCCCTCATCGAGGACGCCAGGCGCCGCACCATGTGTCGCGCTTGGCCAAGTAATTTCAGCAGTAGATCGGGCTTGATGCGGGGCAGGTACGCATGCGTGAAGGAAATCCAGGAAGCGGCAGCATTCATGGCGATGCCCTCATCTCGGGTGCAGTTGCGATGTCGGCAGGTCTGGACTATTGGCAGCGGTATCTGACCGGCCTGCCGGCTGTGCACAACCTGCCCACGGACCGCGCACGCCCCGTCCATGGCGTTCAGTCATCGGGCATGCTCCGGGGCCTGCTAGATGCGGATCAGTACGCTCGGCTGCACGCGTATAGCGGCCGGGAAAAGACCACTGCGGGCGCTGTGCTGCAGGCGGCGTTCGTCGCAATGCTTGCGCGACACAGCGGTGAATCGGATATCGTGATCGGAAGTGCGGTGCCGGCCCGGGCCTGCGACGTGATCGACAACTCCGGTGTGCTTCCGCTGCGTGTTGAGGTGTCGGAGGCGTCCTCATTCAGGACGTTGCAGCAGGCATGCGCAGCAGGCATGCGCGACGCGGCCACGCATGCGATGCCGCTCGCAGCCATCGCCTCTTCAGTCAATGCCGGCGTCGATACCAGCCATCCGCCGCTGTTCCAGGCGATGTTTGGCGAGCATGTGATGCTCAAAGCGCCTGCGGCCGCAGCACTGCTTGCCGACATGGACATCGCGTTGATTGCGACGTGGTCTGCAACGGACTGTTGGCTCGAGTGGCGATATGCCGAGGCGCTGTTCGAACGTGCGACGATCGAGCGCTGGGCCGGGCATTTCGCGGTCTTGCTGGATGAACTCCTTCAGCAGCCGGACGCCCCGGTCTGGAAACTGCCGTTCATGACTGACGAGGAGCGTTGCCGCGTACTCGTCGATTGGAACTGGACTGCCGCGCCTTGTCTGGCTGATTGCCGCGTGGACGAACTCATCGCGCGGCAGGCTTCCGCTACGCCGGATTTGCTGGCGGTACGATGCGCGTCGTCGCGGCTGACCTATCGCGATCTTGAGCACCGCGCTGCAGAGTTCGCGCGACAGTTGCATCGGCATGGAGTACAGCCGGGAGATGTGGTCGGCGTGTGTCTGCCGCGGTCGAGCGAACTGATCGCAGTTCTTCTGGCGATCTGGAAAGCCGGTGCCGCCTACGTGCCACTGGACCCCGCGTATCCGTCCGAACGCCTTCGCTTCATGGTGCAGGACAGCTGCGCCCGCTGTGTTGTCGCCACCACAGATTCCGCCAAAGTGCTCGAGGGCACTGACGGTGTGAGCGTGACTGGTCCGGCGATCATCCTGCTCGACGCCGCCGGCCTGCTGGGCCCGCTGACTCCGCAGCTGCTGTCCACGGAGCCGCTGCACAGCGCTGGGCCAGAGGCACTGGCCTATCTGATCTACACGTCGGGCTCCACGGGACTGCCCAAGGGCGTCGCGATCGAGCATCGCAATGCGATGGCGCTCCTTGGCTGGGCACGCGCCACGTACACCGACGGGGATCTCGCGGGCGTGCTGGCAGCGACTTCGGTGTGCTTCGATCTCTCGATCTTCGAGATGTTCGCACCGCTGTGCTGTGGCGGCAGTGTGATCGTCGTTGAGAACGCACTGGATATCGCCGGTATCCGCATGGCCGGTGACGCGATCACGTTGATCAACACCGTGCCATCTGCGATGAAGGTGCTTGTCGAGGAAGAGCAAGTGCCGTCGTCGGTACGCGTCGTCAATCTGGCCGGCGAACCCCTGTCGGGCGCGCTCGTCCGCGCCATCTATGCCACCACGCGCGTCGAGCGTGTCTACAATCTCTACGGGCCTACCGAAGATACGACATATTCCACCGGTGCCCTGATCCCTCGCGACGATCCAGCCGAGCCGACGATCGGGCGGTCGATCAGCAACCGTGCTGTCTACGTGCTCGATCGCCACGGTGCGCCTGTCCCCATTGGGGTTGTCGGTGAAGTGTTCGTCGCCGGGCCCGGTGTCGCTCGCGGCTATTTGAACCGGCCGGAATTGACGGCCGAGCGTTTTCTGCTGGATCCTTTCTCGAGCGCGCCTGATGCGAGGATGTATCGTACCGGTGACCTGGCGCGCTGGTCGGTCGAGGGACAACTGCATTACCTTGGACGAATCGATCATCAGGTGAAGATCCGCGGCTTCCGGATAGAGCTCGGCGAAGTCCAGTCACGGATCAGTGCGTTGCCCGATGTCGCTGATGCACTGGTGGTCGCGAATGCCAACGGGCACGGCGAGCTGCGGTTGATCGCTTACGTCGTTGCTCGCCCCGACGACTCGACCCATGGGCAGTCGCTTGTGGACAACTGGCGCGACGCATTGCTCGCGCAGCTTCCCGAGTTCATGGTGCCATTGGCCTTCATTGTGTTGGACGCATTTCCGCTTACACCGAATGGCAAGATTGATCGAGGTCGGCTGCCGGCTCCGGCGATCGAGGTGATGACATTTACGCCACCCTCTACGGCGCGCGAGATCGAGCTCGCTGCGCTCTGGCAGGAGCTCTTGCAGACCACCGGCGCGATCGGGGCCGAGGCTGACTTCTTCGCGTTGGGTGGTCAATCCCTGTTGGCAACGCGGCTCATCGCTCGTCTGCGCAGGCGGGGCATCGATCTACCGCTGAAAACGGTGTTTCAGCATCCCGTGTTGTCCGATCTGGCACGCGTGCTGGATGACGCACCGGCTTCGCCAGCGGCGATGCCCGTATCGATGTCACGACCGGAACGCATCCCGCTGTCGTTGACGCAGAGCCGGATGTGGTTCATGCAGCAACTCGAAGGTGCGGCGACGCTCCACAACGAGCAATGGATACACCGTCTGGTCGGCCCGCTGGACGAGGCCGCGCTGCGGCTTGCGCTGGATCGAATCGCGGACCGGCACGAGAGTCTGCGTACCCTGTTCGCCGTCAGCCCCGACGGTAGTCCGTTCCAACAGATTGTCGAGCGTGTCGCCTTCGAGTGGCGCACGGTGGACCTTGTCCGAATCGACGCGGAGTTGCGCGCGGGTTCACTCGACCGCGTGCTGGAAGAGGAGGGTGCGCGACCCTTCATGTGGGATCGCGAACCCATGTTGAGGCCATGCCTGGTGCGTTTGCAGCCCGCCGAGCATGTGCTGTTGGTGACCCAGCACCATGCGGCAACCGATGGCTGGTCATTCGATGTGCTCGCAAAGGAGTGGAGCGAGATCTACGCCGCCATCCTTGAGGAGCGCGCACCGCACCTGCCGGCGCTCGCCCTGCAGTACGCCGATTACGCCTTGTGGCAGCATCAAGCGCACGATCAGCAGGCGTTGGATGTGGGAATCGCCTATTGGACACAACAACTGGCGGGAATCCCCCAGGTCCATGGCCTACCGCTTGATCGTCCCCGACCAGCGCGGCAGCGCTATTACGGCCGCATTCACCGCCAAGTATTGGATGGTGCCTTGACGGGCCGACTGCGCGCACGCTGTCGCGAAGAGGGTGCGACGCTTTTCATGGGCCTGCATGCAGCTTTCGCCGCGCTGCTCGCCCGACACAGTGGGGAGGAGGACATCGTCGTGGGCGCTCCGGTTGCTGGCCGCGACCACGAGGCCATCGAAAATCTGATCGGTTGCTTCGTCAACACGCTGCTGCTTCGTGCAGATCTGTCGGGCGCCCCCAGCTTCCGCTCGTTGCTGCGCCAATGTCGCGGTGTCGCATTGGATGCGTATACACACCAGTCCGTACCGATTGACGTGCTCGTCGACCGGCTGACGAAGACTCGCGATCTGAGCCACGCGCCGCTGTTCCAAGTCGCACTGGCGCTTCCGAATCATGCCCGTTCAGTGCTTGCCTTTCCAAATGTGGTTGCCGAGGCAGTCCCTCCGCCAGTGCGCGAGGCAAA
This sequence comes from Lysobacteraceae bacterium, assembly GCA_044340325.1. Lineage (GTDB taxonomy): Bacteria > Pseudomonadota > Gammaproteobacteria > Xanthomonadales > Xanthomonadaceae > Lysobacter_I. The sequence goes on along the minus strand of JBIITV010000055.1, from coordinate 15,043 downwards.
ATTCGAACTGTCGCTCGAGGTATTCGAGGAGGGCGAGCGGCTCGACCTGCTGTGGACGTACCGCACCGACCTTTTCGAGGCGGCGACGATTGAGCGTCTGGCCGAGCACTTCGCGGTTTTTCTCGACGGAGCGCTTGCCATGCCGGACGATGATGTCTGGCAGCTACCTTTGCTCGACGCCGCTGAGCGTCGCCGCGTCCTGGTCGACTGGAATGCGACGGAAGCGGCGTTCCCTACCGGTTGCAGTGTCGCGGCATTGGTGGAAGCGCAGGTGGTGCGCACGCCTGACGCGGCCGCGATCGTGCACAACGGACTAACGATCACCTATCGCGAACTCGATCGCCGCGCTGCGCGGCTTGCCGGGGCGCTTTGCGAACAGGGAGTCGACCGCAGCTCCGTGGTTGCGATCCTTGCCGAGCGCTCGGCATGGGCCATCGTTGGCATGCTGGCAGCGTGGAAGGCGGGTGCGGCCTACCTGCCGATCGACCCGGCCTACCCGCAGGCACGCATCGAGCACATGCTGCAGGACTCGGGTTCGACGGTGCTGCTGCTGACGGAGGCGCTGGATGAGCGGATGCAGGCGACGGCTATCCCCCGCATCGCACTGGATGGAGAGGATGCCCGCCGCGTGGATTCGCCATTGTCGTCACCGGGCCGAGGTGATGATGCCGCCTATGTGATCTACACCTCGGGCTCGACCGGCCTGCCCAAGGGTGTCGTCAACACGCATGCGGCACTGGCCAACCTGTGCTACTGGCATATCGCCACGTACGGCGCCGACGATTCCGCGCGCGCGAGTCATCTTGCCAGCCCGGGTTTCGATGCGGCAGTGTGGGAGATATGGCCGTACCTGGTTTCGGGTGGCTGTCTGGTGATCGTCGACGATGAGGTGCGCGCCGACGCGTTGCGACTGCCGGCGCTGTTGCGCGAACAGTGCATCACGCACTGTTTTGTACCGACAGGCCTGCTTGAGCTGCTCGGTGAAGCGGAGGCGCTCGCCGACACGGACCTCCGCTACGTACTGACGGGCGGGGATCGGCTCAACCGCTACTGCCTGCGGCGCGGTGGCGCGGCGCGACTGTTCAACCACTATGGGCCGACGGAGGCCGCTGTCGTTGCGACCGCTGGCGAAGTCTTTCCGGTTGAAACGGAGCAAGGCCCGTCTATCGGGCGCCCGATCGCGAACGTACGTACATACGTGCTGGACCGCCACCGGCAGCCGCAGCCGATCGGTGTCGTGGGCGAGCTTTGCATCGCGGGCGCGGGACTCGCCCAGGGTTACCTGGGTGCAGCGGAGACGACTGCAGCACGTTTCGTTCATGATCCTTTCGTGGGCGAAAACAGCGCGTTGATGTACCGCACCGGCGACTTGGCGCGTTGGCTGCCCGATGGCCGCCTCGAGTTCGTGGGCCGCGTCGATCGCCAGGTGAAGCTGCGCGGTTTCCGGATCGAGCTTGGCGAGATCGAAAGTCGGCTGGCCGCGCTGCCTGGGGTCGAGGCTGCGGTTGTTGTCGTGCGTGAGGATCAGCCAGGGCTGCAACGCCTGGTCGCCTACATCGTTGCGAACGATCCGGAGGCGACTCCCGACGCGCTCCGTGAGCGGCTGCGCGCGGTGTTGCCAGACTACATGTTGCCATCAGCGATCATGTCGCTCGATCGGCTGCCGAGCACTGCGAACGGCAAGCTTGATCGCGATGCGCTTCCGGCACCGGACGCGTCAGCGGTCGGAGGCCGGTCACCATCCACGCATGGCGAGCATCTGCTCGCGGCGTTGTGGTGCGATCTCCTGCAGATCGATGACTGCGATATCGACGCCAATTTCTTCGAGCTTGGCGGGCAGTCGTTGTTGATCACCCGGATGATCCATGCCATCGCCGAGCGCACTGGCCTGCGGCTTGCCGTACGGGACGTTCTCGAGTGTCCGACGATCGCGACACTCGCCCCTCGATTGGCGCGCGTCCAACTCGATTCCGGGCCCCGTCGCGGCGAACGGCAGGATGGAGCCCTGCCGTTGTCGATGAGCCAGTTCCGAGTCTGGTACGTCGGCCAACTGCGTGGGGAGACCAGCGAGCACAACATCCCGATCTCGCTGATCGCGCGAGGAGACGTCGATGAGTCGGCATTGCGCAAAGCGTTGGCGGCGCTTGTGAGCCGACACGAGATCCTGCGCGCGCGAATCGTCCTGGGCGAATCAGGTCCGCGACAGGTTTTCGAGCCGCACGTCGAAGTGCCGCTGACGGTCCACGATCTGCGGGATGCCACGCCGGACCAGCTCCGGCTCCAAGTCGATGCACTGCTCGGGGCGCACGCGCGTCGCCCCTTCGACTTGGCGGAGGCTCCGCTGCTGGCAGCGATGCTGTTGCGGACGGGCGAGCGCGAGTATCGGTTTCAGCTCAACTTCCATCATCTTCTGGTCGACGGTTGGTCGGTACGCCAGCTGGTGGACGAACTGTTGCACGACCATGCCTCGCAGATCGCGGGACAGGAGTTGGCGGTTCGGGTGGACGCACCATTCGAGTACGCCGATTTCGTCGCCTGGCAGGCGCGCTCGCAAGCAGAGGGAGGCGCGGCGCGCCAAACGGCATTTTGGAGTGACTATCTTCGCGGCAGCGGCACAGTATCGCTGCCGGGTCTGAAGCAGTGGCGCGAGTGCCCCGTCCGGGACGATTCCTTCATCGAGATGAGTCTGGACGCGGAACTGCGGGAGCATCTGCTTGTGCTTGCGCGGCGACACCGCACCAGCCTGTTCGGCGTACTGTACAGCGCGTTCGCGCTGCTGATCGCTCGGTTGTCGGGGCAGCCAGACTTCAACATCGGTATCCCTGTCAGCGGGCGTCATACACCGGGCAGTGAACGGCTGATCGGAAACTTCCTCAATAACCTGCCGGTCCGTAACCGAATCGATCTGCTTGAGCCGTTCACGACGTATCTCGACCGGCAGACCCGCAACATCGCCGGTGTGCTGTCGCATCAGGATGTCCCGTTCGAACAGATCCTGAACTGCCTGCCTCAAGCACGTGATGGGGATTCGACGCCGCTCTTCCAGCTGTTCTTCAATATGCTGAATCTGCCCGAGGCGGGCCCGGTGCCGGATGGGCTCGACATCGAATTTGACCGGACGCCGGAGATCGATCCAAAGTTCGCACTCACCGCATACGTGCAGGACAGCGAAGACGGTATCGAACTGCTGTGCCATTTCGACCGCCGGCTGTTCACCGACGCGGCGACCGCGCACCTAATTTCACAGTACGCGGCATTACTGGCGCAGGTGGCCGACAACCCGACGCGTCGATGCGGAGAATTCAGCTTGCGACTCGATGGTCCCGAGCCCTCGGAGCCGCAAAGGTATTGGCCGGGTCCGGTGCACACGATCATCGAAGATCGCGCCGTGCGGAGCCCCGATGCGATCGCGATTGTCGAAGCGGACCGGCATTGGACGTACGCGGAGCTGCTGCACGCTTCCAGGGCGATCGCCATCCAATTGCAACGGGTCGGCGTAGGCCATGGCGATGTGGTGGCGGTCGTCGCCAGGCGTGGAGCCGAATTGGTGGTCGCTGTGCTGGGAATACTGCAGGCCGGTGCCGCGTTCTCGCTGTTGAATCCGGACAATCCTCCCGAGCGGCTGGCGTTGCTCGCCGGCGTCCTCGCTCCGCGCGCCTGCGTATATGCGGGGGCACCGATGCGATTTGCAGAAGAAATCATCGACCGGTTGCGCCCGATCGCACCTGCTTTGTTCCTGGACGCAGCCGCGCTGGACCCGCGAATAGACGTCAGCGGGTTCGTTGCCGCAGATGCCGCGCCGCGCCAGCTCGCCTGTTTGACCTTCACTTCCGGCACCACTGGAGTACCGAAAGCTGTGGCCGGTGTCCACATCGGCCTGAGCGGCTATCTGGGTTGGGTTCCCGATTGGCTCGGAATCAGCGCGATCGATCGCTTCAGCATGCTGTCGGGGCTTGCGCACGATCCGATCCAGCGCGACATGTTCAGTGCGCTTTGCGCAGGCGCTGCGATCATGATCCCCGGGGAGGACGATATTGCGCCCCATCAGCTGGCGGCGTGGATGCGACACAACAAGGTGACGTTCGCGCATATGACGCCAGGCATGGCGCGCATCCTCTGCGCCACCGACGAGGACTCGCTCCCACACCTGAGGGTTGCGTTTCTGACCGGCGAACGCCTCGACCATGACGTGGTGCACGCGCTGCAGAAGTTCAATCCCGAAATGCGCATCCTCAACTCCTATGGCACGACCGAAACGCAGCGGGCGGTTACCTATTTCGAGGCGTCCGCTCATCCGGAGTACCGCCCGACCATTCCCTCCAGCGAAACAGCGCCGGATGCGGTATTGCGGGTGCTGAATGCCTGTGGGACGTCCTGCGGGATCGGTGAGGTCGGCGACGTCTATCTGGAAAGCCATCATCTATCGGACGGTTACCGCAACGAGCCGTCCCTGACAGCGCAAGTGATGACGGTCGACGGCAACGGTCTGCGGCGCTACCGGACAGGCGATATCGCCTGCCGGCTGCCCGACGGCATCGTGATGTGCCTGGGTCGCAAGGACAGTCAGGTCAAGATTCGCGGATTCAGGGTGGAAACCGCTGAGATCGAAGCCCAGCTGCGCACTGTGGAAGGAGTGGCTGAAGCCGCAGTGCACTTGATGTCGCGAACCGATGGCGATGATCCGGTGCTTATCGGTTACGTCGTCCCCTCGTCGGACGCTCCAGACGAGACAGCGCTCGTGACTGCTGTCCGCGCGCACGCCACGCGGATGCTCCCCGGTTACATGCATCCGGCGGCCATCGTGGTGCTGGCGCAACTGCCTCTGACCGCCAATGGCAAGCTCGATCACACGGCGCTGCCGGTTCCAGACTGGAACCGCGATGGCGGCGCGGAGCCGGATAGCGAGACGGAACGCTGGCTCGTCGAGATCTGGTCGGATGTCCTGCGCGTGGAGCACGTCGGAGTCGACGACAATTTCTTCGAAATCGGAGGACATTCGATGCTCATGGTCGTGCTGGCCACGCGGGTCAAGCGGCTTGGGCCCAGCGGGCTGAACCTCAGCCGCCTGATGCGCTGTGGGACGATTCGGGAGCAAGCACAGTTGATCGAGAAGGCCGGCCTTCGCGAGTCCGCTCACCCATGAGGGCGGTGCTTGCCGCGATCGGTTCGGGTGGCGATCTCAATCCGATCGCGGCCCTCGGTGTGGAACTTCAGCGCCGCGGCTATGCGGTGACCATCTTGGCTGGAGAATGGCAACGCGCCGCAGTGAGCGCACTCGGACTGGATTTTCACTGCATATTGAGCAGTGAGCAGTTCTTCTCCCGCTTCGGTGAGACAGCTCGGTTGATCAATGCCCCGGGAGGCGGTTGGATGGCCTTTTTCCAGGAGGCCGTAATGCCGGCGATGGAGGCGACGTACGCATACATCGTCGAGCATGTGGCGCCCGACGACGCTCTGCTGGTCGGCTCCAGCCATGCGCTCGGTCTACGGCTTGCTGCAGAACGCCATGGATTCCGCTTCGTCACGACCCGGTTGCAACCTGATCCAGCACACGACCCGGCGGCGAGCGAGCAGAATGCGGCTTTCAACCGATTCTTTTCCGTACGCCTGAACCATTTCAGGCGGAGGATTGGCCTGCGCGCGATCGATCAGCCGTTCGACCGGTGGCTGGTCGACCTGCGCTGCGCGGTCGCATTCTTCCCGGACTGGTTCTTGCACCCGGCGGTCGATGCGCCGGAGCAAGGCACGATGGTCGACTTCGTGTTTTTCGACCCATCCGGCGACGGTGCGCCTCTGCCGGCGCTCGACGCATTCCTCGCCTGCCATGACGCGCCGCTGGTCTTCACGCACGGTACCGGCAACGGGTCGGCCCGAACGTTCTTCGATGCTGCAGCCGATGCTTGCGTACGCCTGTGCCGTCCGGCGATTTTCCTCAGCCAGTTCCCAGACGCGATTCCGCCGGACCTGCCGCCGAACGTGCTGCACGTCCACTACGCCCCGCTGAAGGGACTTCTGCCCTATGTCGATGGCGTCCTGCACCATGGCGGCATAGGCACCTGTGCGCAGGCACTGCGGGCGGGCGTGCCGCAGTTGGTGCTGCCCTTCGGTTTCGACCAGCAGCAGAATGCAGCGCGGATTGAGCGGCTTGGTGTCGGGACGACGCTGGATAGCGCGAGATTTTCCGCCGAGGCGATTGTCGAGGCATTCGGACGGCTGCTCGGCGATGACGCGACAGCCGCGCGTTGCCGCAGTCTGCAACGACGATTCGTGCGTCCCGATCCACTCGCGGACTGCGCAAACGCGGTGCTGGAACTTGCAGGTCTGCAGGATAGGAGCGGCACGTCCGCAGCGAGTCGTGAACGACGTCACGAGCATAGCCAGGAACACTCCGGCCTCGAAAGCGGCGTGCACGGGCATCGGGCATAGAAGGGACGAAGCGCAGTCGAGATGATGATTGGCGAACCAGGGACGAGGTGGAGCCGAGCGAGATGATGATTGCCGAATCATTGAAGCAACACCACGAACGTGCCTCGCGTACGTGGCGGGAGTTTCTCGAATTCGCCGAGCAGCGTCCCGAGATGGCCCGCCCACTCGACGTCCCGGACATCCAGTGCCGGTATCCCGTGCAGGCATGGCCGACGTTCATCACGCCCCGCCGCCGGATTGAGATCGCAGCAGCGACCATCGGTGTTTTCAAGCTGCTGAAGGCGATACCTGAGCGTCTGTTCGCCATGGACCTGAACAAAATCGCGGCGTTTTATGGCATCCCGCCGGCCATCGCCCCGCTGCTTCTCAGTGAGCCGAACGGCATCGATGTCGCGGTGGGGCGGGGTGATTTCATCGATAGTGGTTCTGGCTTCAAATGCGTGGAGTTCAATCCGTACGGCAACCTCGGCGGACTGGAAACCGAGTTCATTTCGGCCGCCTATCGGCGAGGTTCGCCTTTTCTGCGATTCCTCGAAAAAACCGACGCGAAGATCCGGATCGATCGTCCCGTACTCGCCCTCTTCGAGCACATCATTCGTCATACGCTGGCACGAGGCTTGGCGACGGATACCGTCAATCTCGCTGCGCTGATCGAGGATGACGATGATGTGCATTACGAGGCAAACACCCATCGCTACGCGCAGGTCTATGCAGAAGCGCTTGCGGGCATCTCGGCCGAGCTGAAAGGGCAGGTCGTGTGCGTGGCTCCGGGTGCCGTGGTGCAACGCGACCGGCGTTTGTACGCCGGCGACCTGCCGCTGCACGCGGCATGGGAGATCGGTCTCACCGAGCGCTGCCCGGCGCACTTGTTCGCAGCCTTCAAACGTGGCCGTATCGCATACTTCAACGGGCCATTCGCGGGATATCTGGGCGACAAGCGCAACCTGTCGTTGCTGTCACAGGCGTTGGAAGGCGACTGCTTCGCCAAACACGAAAAGGCTATCATTCGCCGCCACGTGCCGTGGAGCCGCAATGTCGAGGATGTCGATGTGGAATTCATGGGGCGCCGACGGCCGCTGGGTGAACACGTCATCGTGCATCGCGAACAGTTGGTGCTCAAGAAAGGGTTGGGTATGAAGGGCGATCAGGTGTTCATGGGCCACGCGGAGACTCCCGCTCGTTGGCGGCAATTGCTGGACGCTGCACTCAATGAGCACGACTGGGTGGTGCAGGAGTTCCTGCGGCCGCGTACGTATCTCTACCAGCATGGCGAGCAGGGCGTTCTTCCGTATCACGGGGTGTGGGGGACGTACTGCTATGGCGATACCTATTGCGGCGCGTATCTCAGGCTTATGCCGGAGACCTACGATGGGCCAATCAACTCCGCGCAGGGCGCGATGACAGGGCTGGTATTCGAGGCGGAGTAATGATGATCGGCGCTCCACTCAACACATCCGCTCAGTCGGTGCCTGCGACGGTCGACGCAGTCGGTTCGACAGTGAATGTCCGCCTCACGCAGCGGCTGCATGCGGATCCCGTATTGTGCGATCGCCGAATCGATGACGAACTCCAGCATGCCGAATGGCTGCGCGCCTCAGGAGTACACATCAGCGCATGGCCGCTATGCGTTCATCGAACGGTCGTCGAGCGCGAATTCCATGCGTTGGTCGCCGATCTGCCGCCCGTGATGTACCGTGCGCTCCGTGCGCTGTTTGGAAACGACAGCGATGCATTTGCGCGCTATTTCTGTTGGCCGCGGCTGGTTTACGATCTGTTGCTTCGCTCGCCTGTCGATCCTGCGGAGTTGGTTTGCCGTTACGACGTCGTTCTGCATCACGGCCAGGCCAAGGTGCTGGAGCTAAATTGCAGTTCTGCTGTCGGAGGGTGGCAGACCGACTGGGCGATATCGGCGGTCTCGCGCGCTTTGAGATCGATTGCGAACGGGGAGCGCTGGCCGGTGCTGCACCGTCGGGTGTTCGACCAGCTCCTGAAGCATGTGTTCAACGGCATGGCGCGGCTGCCGCAGGCAGTGCCGGGCTCGATCGCGCTGTACGCATTTGTCAGCCCAGCGCAGCGGCCGTCGTTCCACCGCTGCCTTCAAGCGCGTTACGAGGCTCTGCGCCCAGCATCGCTGGGTGAGGGGGGGATCGTACTGATCGACGACATGCGGCAGCTCACGTTCACCCGGGAGCATGGAGTGCTGGCGAACGGCCAGCCGGTCGGGGCAGTGTTGTTGACCTTCCCAGACGCCATTGAGATCCCCCAGGCCACGCTGGACGGGTTGGTGGGGAGCTATCTGCACAAGCGAGTCGTATTTCCGGACAGCCCGATGCATGCGGTGCTGGACAGCAAACTGATGTTTGCTGTCGCGCACGAGGCAGCCGACCGTGGCTTGCTCGAAGCCCGAGATGCGCAGGTGGTCCGCCGGTTTCTGCCGTGGAGTGCACGCGTGCATCAGGCGGGGATGGATCAAGCGGAGGGGCCGCTGCTCCGGATGCTGTCCGAGCGCCGCGAGACGATGGTGCTCAAGAAAGCAGATTCATTTGGCGGGCGCCACGTGGTGATCGGCCGTTATGCCGACCACGAAGTATGGCAGCGGGCGATTGCCCGCTGCTGCGAGGAGCCCGGCTGGATCGCCCAGCACCTCTGCGAGTCGGAGCCTCTGGAACTGCCTCGAACCGGCAGCGGCGTGATGCCCCACGAAGTGGTCTGGGGCGTGTTCGGCTTCGGCGGGCGTTATGGCGGCACATTCGCGCGCGCCGCCCCTTACGCGTCAAGCGCTGGCGTTGTGAATGCCTCCGGCGGCGCGCATGAATTTCTGGTGTTCGAGGACATGACAGCAGCGACTTGATGCATAGGACGCATGTTCGACGAGTCCCGCACGTTGCTGGCCATATGTTTCAGCGCCAGATCGCGTTCCGGGGCCCTGCGAGCGTGACCCCGCTATGCGACGCCGAACCTGGTCGGCCAAGCACCCGGGTGGCTCACTCGGGTGCGTTCCCCTTGCCAGGGTCAAAGGTCACCAAGCTCGCGCTCGAGGTCCCTGAGCGCGCTGCCTTCCAGCCACGCCGGTCGACGCCCAGCGACCCAAAGCAGTCCAACAGACGCCGCTACGCCCACCGCGAGATTGGAAAGCACGAAGGCCGGTTGAGACATCCAGACGTCGACACCGACGTGGTAGAGCAGCAGGAACAGAGCCGGTACCCAGCCGACCCCGCCGAATGCCAGCAAGATCCGTTCCATTCGCATTCTGGAGCGTTTAAGTCGCACGATGGCCTGCTGGATTCCCGTGACCGGGCCTGCATAGTCAATGGCGGCGATTCGCCGCAGTTGCGCGGCGGCTATCGCAAGCAGGCCGAAGCCGTACAAGTGCAAGGCGACCCCATACGCAACCAGATGCCAAGTGCCCCAGTGGTCCGCCCAGGTACTGCCGCCCCACAAGGCCAGGAGCAGCCCCACCACTAGCTGCGCAATCTGACCGTACGTCATCAGGCGCAGTCGCGACCGAAGGGCGAGTATTCCGTGATGGCGTCGAAGTTCCGTGATCTGATGATCACTCTTGTCGAGGCGGTGACCGAGTTCGGTCCAGGCTGTCTTTAGCTCATCGAGTTCCATTTGCTGTTCCTCTAGGAAGTGCCGGTAATCCGGCGTAACTGGTCCTTGATGCGACCCAGTCGGGTCGCTACGTTCCCTTCGCTCGTGCCGAGTACTTCCGCGCACTCACGCTGGCTGCAGCCATCCAGCTGAAGCAGCAGGAGGGCACGGTTCACCGGGGTCAGCAGGCGAATCGCCCGCTGCAGCACTTCAAAGCGCTGCTGGGCCTCGATGTCGACGTCTGCCGCACCCACGAGTTCGACGTCAGCCTCCCCGAGCACCTCGTGTTCGCGATGCTGTGCCCGCCTACGGTGGGAGATCGCCACATTCAATGCGATGCGGTACATCCACGTAGAGAAGGTCCGCGCAGGCTCATAGGCCGGCCACGACTGCCAAAGGGCGGCAGCGATCTCTTGGGCCAGGTCGTCACGTTCGTCGCGACTACGGCAGTAGCTGGCCGAGACTTTGAGGATGATCCCCCGGTGGGCTCGGAGCAGTTCGGTGAAGTCGGTACTCGCCGCAGCCGTCAGCACATTGGTCAACACAATCGTCTCGCAGCAGAGGGTCCTGATGAAGTGATTCGCGCCAAGAGGAAAAACCTCACACGTTGCTTGCTGTTTTTTTGCGTGCCAGGACGCTCACCGAATCCCGCATACGCACCCAAGCCTCAACCAATTTGAGAGTTCCCCCGGCTCTGCAGGGGTGGCGGTAGCTGTTTGATGTCTACGGAAGTGGCCGTCGGCGATTGAGCTGATTTGAGCGTAGATGCAGAAGCGCCGGCCGCCGCTTCTCCATCTGGAATGAAGATTCTGATGAGTCAGGGCATGTATGGCGCGCTCTTGATCTTCGATTGCGAAAATCCCCCATTGAGAGGCCATCAATCGTAAAGCCCCAGGCTCTCCCGGGGGATGCTTGAAACTGTGCTCCACTGGACACCACCCCGATTGGCCGCCGTTGGCGTCATGGTGGGGCACCTGCAAAGCGGGCGCAGATAGCTGCCGTACTTATGGCAAGATGGAGGTAAGGGAGACAGGGGCGCAGGGGAGCACATGTCAGACTGGTTCGATCCGGTGGTGTACCGCGAGCAGGCCGTGGCGGAGCTGTTGCTGAAGCCGCAGAAAGTGCCGCACAGAAGACACTTCCAACCAGAAGTCGATCCCTATAGTTACACGGAGCTATTACGTGAGCCGTTGCCAGGTGTCGCGGCTCCCAAGGCCGCGTCCGATTTTCGCATTCGTAAATTGTGCCTCGGGTTCTGGCGGCGGGTGGAGCAGCCAGAGATCCATCTGCTGAGACTGGCGGCCGATCAGGATCTTGACGGCGTTGCTCAGCTCCTTGGGCAGGAGTTTGTGACGGCGCCAAACGATCGCAAGGCAGAAGCCTTTTACATGGCCTATCGCGGCTTGGACCTCGAACAATGGCATTCCGTATTCCGCAAGGAAACACCAGCACACTTCCATCCACTTGGCGAAGCGGCCTTCTGGTTGCGGCTGATCCATAACATTCTGGACAGGGTTCTATATCCATTCCATGCGGAAGGTTTCGTTCACTGCGACTTCAAACCCGACAATCTATGCATTCCATTTTCCGAGGTCGATCTGGACGGTGATGATGTCACCGGGTATCTAGACTTGAGTCGGGTTTCATTGATCGATCTGGGCGCTGCAATTGGCCCTGTTGACGTTGAAATGGGGGGCAGGCCGCACACGGGCATCGTGGTTGAAGCGCAGGATGACAGCCACCCGAGGCGTTACGTTTCGGATTTCTACTCGCAATATCGTGAGCATGAGTTGCTGGCCCTTGATGGTCGCGCTGATCTTTATAGCTTCGCCTACTGGTTGCGCGATCTGTTGCTTGACTGCGCCAGCGGAAAAGGGCCTTGGTCAGACGCGCGTCTCCGAGGGGGAATCGATGGGTCGAATACGCAGTGTGCTGCGTTGAGGGAGCTGCCTGGAGCCATTTGGTCGGCGGCAGACACTTATGGTGAGAATGGCACGCTACCCCATCCCGGTCTCATGGCGCGCATCCGCCATGCTGAAACGCGCGGCAGGGATAGATTCAAGTTTCGCGTGCCGTTTGAACTTTCGTCCGCAGATCGGCACTTGGTACCGACTTGGTCTGTCCTGAAGGGCTATCGCCAAGATGCCCAATACATCAGCAGTGGTCGCAAACTGGCATTATCAGAAACGCGGTATACGGAAAACGCGGCACATTCCGAGCTGCCGCCGGCTGGCATTCAATCGCGCCGTGAACCCGTAGCTCGCGAGGGCGGCATGGCTCCGCCAACTGTTCATGCAAGTGCAGTGAATCCGAAAGAACACGACGCGACCGCGACTGAGCCGCCTGCTCCAACGTCAAGCGACATGTCATCCGTTGGAGAAAAGCCACAATTGGCAGTCCCCCCGCTGTTACCCTCGAATCGGAACGCAGCAAGCACTATTCACGCAAATGCAATCAATCCCAGAGAATACGACGCGATCGCGATCGCGACTGCGCCGACTGCTCCAACACCAAGCAACATGCCACCCGTTGGCGCAAAGCAACAATCGGCAGCTCCCCCGCCGTTACCCTCGAATCAGCATATAGAAAGCAGAGTACCCAGCGCTGTACCAACATCAGCATCTAAAGGCAAACCCCGGGCGGTGTGGTTGGTTTTTGGCGGCGTCATGTTGGCTATGCTGGCAGGATTGGCGATCTTCGTGATTTTTGCTTTCGATATCGTCCAGCAAGAATCGGTCAACAACTCGATGCCTCTTGGTGAAGTCGATAGCTCTTCTTATGAGAGCGTGGATAGCATGGCAGCGGCACAGGATGCGGCGGCGGCGGAAGAAGCGGCCATGGCAGCAGCGGAAGCCGAGCGTATCAGGCAGGAGGAGATCGCACGGCAAGAGGAACAAAAGCGACTGGATGAGCAGCGCGCCGCAGAAGAAGAAAAGAGGAGAGCTGAAGAGCGTCAAAAAGTGATCGATTCAGCGGTGGCTTCTCTTGAGGCGAGGTCTCTGAGAAGTCTTCAGTGCGTAAGCCAATGGGGTCAAGTCAAAAACTTGGAGATCATCGATCATCAAGTTCTAGAGGAAGAACAGAAAATTAAATTCTCGGGCCGGTACATCATGGACTTTGACGGTTTTACAAAACCCGGAGTATTTGATGCGGCAGGCGACTTTGAAGGCCAACTTGTCGAACTGAAGTGGAGAGAAGGCAGCAGAGAAGAGTACGTGCAGAGCTCTTGTCTGTAGTGATGCATGTTCTAAGCCGCAGCACGGGATTTGTCGATAGGGAGAGGGGGATGGTCGAGGGCATCGATCCCGTAAGGTACCGGGAACAGGCGATCGAAGAACTCCTGCTGAAGAAGCAGAGAGATCCGCAGCGCCGTCACTTCGAACCGGACGTGGACCCCTACAGTTACACCGAGATTCTGCGGGAACCAATACCCGGCATGTCGCACTCAGGATCTGTCGCCGATTTCCGCGTTCGGAAACTCTGCCTTGGGTTCTGGCAGCAGGTCGTGACGCCAGAAATCCATTTGCTGCGACAGGCGACGACAGGCGGCCTGAGTGGTGTTGCGCGATTGCTCGGCCAGGAATTCGTGCAAGCTCCCAACGGCACCACGGCGGAAGCCTTCTACATGGCCTATCGCGGGTTGGATCTTGAGCAGTGGTACGCGGTTTGCCGAAAAGAGAAGCCGATTCACTTTCATCCGTTCGGCGATGCGGGATTTTGGTTGCAACTGATCTACACCATCCTGGACCGGGTGTTGTACCCGTTTCATGCGGTTGGCTTCGTGCACTGCGACTTCAAGCCGGACAATGTGTGCATCCCGTTCTCGGAGGTTCGCATCGACGGTGATGACATCACGGGATATCTTGACATCGGCAGCGTGTCGCTGATTGATCTCGGTGCATCCGTCGGCCCGATGGACGATGCGCAGGGGAAGCGCCCGCATACCGGCATTGTGGTGGCAGCCCAGGGCGATGACCATCCGCTTCGTTATGTGTCCGATTACTACGTGCAGACACGTGAGTCCGCACTACAGGCCTTGGATGGGCGCGCCGATCTTTACAGTTTGGCGTATTGGCTGCGGGACTTCTTGCTGGACGGTGCCGAAGGGTCCGGCCCCTGGCCGCGGGCGCGTTTGAAAGAGGCCATTCGTGGTGATGACACACAGCGCAAGGCGCTCGCGGCGTTGCCTGGGCTGATTTGGGATGCCGCTGATCAGTACGGACAACGTGAGCCGCACCCGCATCCTAGCCTCATCGCAAGCATTCGCAAGGTTCACATCCACTCGCATGATCGCATGATGTTCCGCGTGCCTTTGCGCTTGGCCGAGCGTGAGCACCATATCGCGCCGGGTTGGTCGGTGCTGAAAGGCTATCGCAGGGATGTTCATTTGCAGAGCGATACTGATGATGCGGTGGTGGCCGGTGCAGCGCCGACGGTGGTGGCGGGACCTGTTTCGCCGAACGGATTGGATGGTACGAAGCCCGTTTCAAACGAAGGGCAAACGCCACCGGCCAACGATCCAATTTTTGCAGCCAAGTCTGCTGGCAGCCAGCCAAGCGCGGGCGTTTCAACTTCGCCGGGGCTACCTACGCAATCACGCCGTTGGCAATGGTTGTATCTGGCTGTGCCGGGTGCTCTGGTGGCCGCCATGCTATTCAATCAATGGGGTATCAGCTGGCCCTTGTTCCAAGAGAAAACTGAAGTGCCCGCAGCCCCTGCAGCCCCAGGCCATCTTGAAGCCGCAGCAAACTCATCACTCAGCGCCAGGGTTGCAGAACCAACGCCCTCCTGCATCTTGCCCGCACCTTGGACTGCAGCCGGCAAAGTGACCTCCACCGTGCTACGTGGGCATGAGGAAGATGTGATGAGTGTTGCCTTCAGCCCCGATGGCCGTCGGCTGCTGTCGGGCTCTCATGACAAGACGCTGCGGCTGTGGGATGCGGAGACCGGCGATATGTTGCGCGTGCTCAAAGGGCATGAGGACCGTGTGTTCAGTGTTGCCTTCAGCCCCGATGGCCGTCGG
>JBIITV010000053.1:0-28162 GCA_044340325.1 Lysobacteraceae bacterium | reverse complement strand
CTGGGCACCGCCGTCGAAGGCAGCGGCCTGGGCCTGTCGATCGTCGCCGAAGCGCTGCAGCTGCATCGCGGCGAGATCGTGCTGGACATCTCGCCGACCCTCGGCGGCCTGCGTGCCACGGTGACGCTGCCGGCGCTGTAAGCGCAGATCCGCCCAAGCGTCGCCTCACGTCAGGGTTGGGTCGATGATCCAGCCTGCTCGCTACGCTTGTGTGCGACGTGAGTGGCGACGCTTTTGCTGTCATCCCGAACGCGCGCGAAGCGCGCGGAGGGACCTGCTTTCGCGTCCCCGTTTGCGGAGATCACAAGCGAAAAAACGTAGCCCGGGTAAGGCCAAAGGCCGCACCCGGGGCTCTTCGGCAAGGTATGCCTCACTCATCCCGGGTGCGCGCGATGCGCTTACCCGGGCTACTCGCTACGCGCTCGCTAGCTCACGCCCTTTTCGGTGCAATTATTACTCTCAGCTTTAACGATGTAGCCATTTTTTCCAAATCTTTTTCTATCCCCACGGGATTTCCGATTCTTTCTTCTGGGTCATACACGAAGCAAATCAGTGCACGGCACTCAGGGTGACTTGCATACTTAACAATATCGACAATCAACTCTTCGCCAAGAATCTTAGGCGTCAAACCTTTCCGGGTTTTTTTGAGTTCAATGAATATTTTCTCTTCATCTAGTCGCAGATCAGCACGAGCCGCTCCGCCTGCATAACTTGGGGTCCACTCTTCTTCTCTCACGTCATCAAAGTGAATTTTCAACAGCGCATGAAACAAGTCTTGCGCATCGTATTCATCATTTATATCTAACGTAGGCCTAGAATCATGCCTCAATCTCAACTGTCTCGCGACAGAATGAAACCTTAGGCATAGCAGCTCTACCAAAGAAAATGCATCCGGTCTGATTTCGGAATCAAACTCTTGACTGTCAAGTCCAAAATCATTCACTTCATCAATAATCGACTGCAGAATAGCGCTTGCTTTTTCCAATCCAAGTGCATAAGCAACATTGGGGTCGTGACGTCCGAGGAATCCGCCACCGCTTTTCATGTATCTAATCCTGGTGAAATCCGCCAGGTGTCGGCTCTTTACGCCAAATATCTTTTCTAGTGCAACTTCAGTATCTCTCCTCCATTTTATAAAACCTGTCGCCGTAACATTTTTCGACTCGATTTCAGAAATCTCAGCTAACTGAGATTTCAATACGCTTATTGCATGTTCCTTCACCATAAATCCATGCTCAGACGCGATAACCCGTATGAATCGCCACAATCCCCGCCGATAGATTCTTGTACGAACACCGAGCGAAACCCGCAGCCTCCATCATTCCTTTCAGCTGATCCTGCGGCGGATGCTTGCGAATGGACTCGGCGAGGTACTGGTAGCTGTCGCTGTCCTTGGCGAACAGCTTGCCGAGCTGCGGCAGGATCTTGAACGAGTGGAAGTCGTAGATCGGCTTGAACCACTCGGCGGTGACTTCGGAAAACTCAAGCACGCGTGCCTGCCCGCCGACGCGCAGCACGCGGTACATCTCGCGCAGGGCGGCGTCCTTGTCGGTGACGTTGCGCAGGCCGAAGGCGATGGTGACGAGGTCGAAGCTGGCATCGGGGAACGGCAGCTTTTCGGCGTTGCACTGCACGTATTCGAAACCGCGGACGTTGCCGCGATCGGTCATGCGGTCGCGGCCGACGCGCAGCATCGGGCCGTTGATGTCGCCCAAGACCAGTTCGCCTTCGTCGCCGACCCGGTCCTTCAGCAGCGCGGCGATATCGCCGGTGCCGCCGGCGAGATCCAGCACGCGGTCGCCCGGGCGCACCTGCGCGGTGGCGACGAAGTAGCGCTTCCAGACCCGATGGATGCCGAGGCTCATCAGGTCGTTCATCAGGTCGTAGTTGCCGGCGACCGAAGAGAACACTTCGCCGACCAGTTTCTGTTTCTCGGCGACGGGCACATCGCGGAAACCGAAGTGGGTGGTGTCGGCGGGTTTGGCTGCGTCGGAATCGTGAGGAGCGTTCATCGCAGCAGTTTACCGCGCCACTTGAACGACGGTTCGCTCGGAGCCTGTTCAAAATCTCCGTCGGCAGTCAACGGATCACCCCTCTTTCATCCCGAACGCCCGCGTAGCGGGCGTTCGGGATGACATTTGCTTTTCAGACCTGAGATTTTGAACAGGCTCTCAGTTCACGATCACCCGCAGCACGCAGGTGTGGGCGATCTTCGCGGGCGGCTCGTCGGCTTCGCCGCGGGTGTGGACGGTCAGCGACAGGCCCGCACGCTCGAAACTTTCGTGGACGATGCGGCCGTGTTCGCCGTAGGAGGTCTCGTGCTCGAAGCCCATCGCGACGAGTTCGGCCGAGAGACGGGCGTAGTCGAAGCCGCAGATGTCGGTCGCCGGCGGATAGGTGCCACTGCGGTCCGGCCGGAACGCCAGTTCGAGGCTGGGGCCGTAGGGACCGTCCGGGTCCAGTTCGATCGACGACCACCAGTCGCGGTTGAGACGTTCGCCGAAGCCGAGCCGGCCTTCATCGGAGACGAAGTCCACTTCGAAGGCGCGGCGCACCCGCGCGGCGGTGAGGTCCTGGATCTCGCTGCTCTCGCGGATCAACGTCAGCATTCGTTCCAGCAGCGCTTCCGCGGTGCGGGTGGGCGGCGAGATCGGCTCGGCGGTCATCATGGGGGGCATGACGGCTTCCTGTGGTGGGGTCCGGACAGTGTCGGGCGGTCGTCCGCACGGGGCCCGGACGACTTCCGACGATACGGCGCGTCAGCGATTCGTTCACGGGCGCTGTGGGGGGCGACCTGCGCGGAATATACGCGGAACCCGGGTGCGCTGACGACCGCGCTGACGACCGCGCCGTCGGCCAGCACCGGCAGCGGACGTGATCTCGATCAATACATCGCCTCGGTGATCGGAGCACCATCGAGACACAGGGGGCTGTATGACACTCGAACCATCCGCACCAGCAGCACCGCTGCTGATCGATACCGACGCTGCGCTCGACCGCTATCTCGCGACTTATCCCCAGGTGGCGTTCGCTGCGGACGCCGCCGTTGCCGGCATCGACCTTCCGACATGGCAGGCGCAGGGCGACGACGCCATCGAACGCAGCTATGCCGTGGCTCGCAGCCTGGGCCTGCCGCTGGCGCGGCTGTCGCAGCTGCGCCCGGATCCGCAGGCGATCGGGCTGATCACGCCGGACGTCGCGCGCCAGCTGCGCGCGGTACCGCTGCGCGCGCACGGCGGCATGATCGCGGTGGCGATGGAAGACCCTGGCACCCAGCACGTGCAGGGCATGCTCGATTTCATCAGCCGCGACCGCGTGATCCCGATGGTCTCGACACCGCGCGAGATCCGCGAAGGCATCGCGCACTACTACGACCGCGTCGAGGACCGCAACGTCGCGCTGCAGCTGGGCATCGATCCGGATTCCACCGCGACCGAAGCCAATGCGCTCGAAGCGCAGCGGCTGGCGAAGGAGCGTCCGGTGGTGCGGATCGTCAACGCGCTGCTCGCCGATGCGGTGACCCGGCGCGCGTCGGACATCCATCTTCGCCCCGGCGAAGACGGCGCCGACGTGCTGTATCGCATCGACGACGAACTGGTGCCGGTGCGGCAACTGCTGCGCGCGCTGCATCCGGCGGTAGTCGGACGGATCAAGGTGCTGGGCGGGATGAATCTGGCCGAACACCGCAGGCCGCAGGACGGCCGCGCCACGTTCGCGCTGGACGACGGGCGCAAGGTCGATCTGCGCATCTCGGTGTTGCCGGCAGTGTTCGGCGAAAGCGTGGTGGTGCGCCTGCTCGACACCGACGAAAGCCTGTGGAATCTCGAACAGCTCGGATTGACGGCGCAGGATCGCCAGCGGCTGGATGACGTGATGGATTCCAGCCACGGTATGTTCCTGACCACCGGACCGACCGGCTGCGGAAAATCGACCACGCTGTACGCGATGCTGCTGGAGATGCGCAAACGCCGGATCAACATCCTCACCATCGAGGATCCGGTGGAATTCCATATCGAGGACATCCAGCAGATGCAGGTGAACCGCGCGACCGGGTTCACCTTCGCCAGCGCGATGCGCAATTTCCTGCGTCACGATCCGGACGTGGTGATGGTGGGCGAGATCCGCGACCGCGAAACCGCCGACATCGCGGTGGAAAGCGCGCTCACCGGGCATCTGATGCTCAGCACCCTGCACACCAACACCGCCGCGACCACGGTGACGCGGCTGCTGGATCTGGGCGTGGAAGCCTACCTGCTGCGCGCGTCGCTGCTGGCGGTGATGTCGCAACGGCTGGTGCGGCTGACCTGCCCGCACTGTCGGGGGATCGAAACCGTTTCGGCGCATGTCCGCGAGACGCTGGGCGTGGCTGCAGACGAAGTTTTCCATATCGGCCGCGGCTGCAATCACTGCGAAGGCCTCGGCGTCTATAAGCGCCAGGCGGTGTACGAACTGATGGTGATGACGCCGCAGATCCGCGCGCTGGTCGTGCCGGGTGCGGAAGCGGACGCCATCCACAACGCCGCGATCGAAGCCGGCATGACCACGATCACCCAGGCTGCGGTGCGGCTGGCGCGCAGCGGCGCGATTTCGCTCAGCGAGGCGTGGCGGGTGCGCTCCGATTGAGCGCAAACCGCATGGTTACAGGATGTAGCGCGACAGATCCGGATCCTTCACCAACTCACCGAGGTGGGCGTCGACGTAGGCGCGATCGATCTCGACCTGCGCGCCGCCGCGATCCGGGGCTTCGAAGCTGAGCGTATCGAGCAGGCGCTCGAGGATGGTGTGCAGCCGCCGCGCGCCGATGTTCTCCTGACGCTCGTTGACGATCGCGGCAATCTCGGCGATGCGTTCGACCGCGTCGGAGGCGAAGCGCAGTTCGACGCCTTCGGTCTTCAGCAACTCGACGTACTGCAGCGTCAGCGAGGCCTTGGGTTCGGTGAGGATGCGCACGAACTCGTCCTTGCCCAGCGCGCCCAGTTCCACACGGATCGGGAAGCGGCCCTGCAGTTCCGGAATCAGATCGCTGGGCTTGGCGACATGGAATGCGCCGCTGGCGATGAACAGGATGTGGTCGGTCTTCACCGAGCCGTACTTGGTGCTGACCGTCGAGCCTTCGACCAGCGGCAGCAGATCGCGCTGCACGCCTTCGCGGCTGACGTCGGCGCCGTGGCTGTCCGAACGCTTGGCGACCTTGTCGATCTCGTCGATGAAGACGATGCCGTGCTGTTCGCAGGCTTCGATCGCGGCCTCGCGCACATCGTCCTCGTTGACGAGCTTGCCGGCTTCTTCCTCGATCAACTGCACGCGCGCGGCGCGCACGGTGAGTTTGCGGGTGTGGGTCTTGCTGCCGGACAGGCTGGAGAACATCTGCCGCAGCTGCTGGCCCATCTCCTCCATCCCCGGTGGCGCCATGATGTCCACGCCGACGTTGACTGCGGTGTCGATTTCGATCTCGCGGTCGTCCAAAGCCCCTTCGCGCAGCTGTTTGCGGAATTTCTGCCGGGTATCGCTGGCTTTGTCCTGCGTCTCGCCGCTGCCGACATCCAGCGTGCCGGTTGCGGCACCCGCCTCTGCGCCGAAACCGAAGCCACCCGCCGGCTGCCTGCGCGGCAACAGCGCATCGAGAATGCGCTCTTCGGCGCTCGCCTCGGCCTGCGCACGCACGCGGGTCTTGGCCTGCTCGCGATACATCTTGACCGCCGTGTCGGCCAGATCGCGCACGATCTGCTCGACATCCTTGCCGACGTAGCCGACTTCGGTGAAGCGCGTCGCCTCGACCTTCACGAACGGCGCGTTCGCGAGGGTCGCCAGCCGGCGCGCGATCTCGGTTTTGCCCACACCGGTCGGGCCGATCATCAGGATGTTCTTGGGCATCACCTCGTCGCGCAGCGTGTCGTCGAGCTGCATGCGCCGCCAGCGGTTGCGCAGCGCGATCGCGACCGCGCGCTTGGCGGCGCTCTGGCCGATGATGTGACGATCGAGTTCCTGCACGATTTCGCGCGGGGTCATGGTGCTGTTGGCGTATTCGGGTTTGCTGGGCATGGTTCGAATTCTTTGGGAACAGCGGGAATCGCGATGGCTGTTGTAGGAGCGACGGAAGTCGCGACGGGCAACGGAACGGCTTCCGGAAAGCGGTCGCGACTTCCGTCGCTCCTGCAAAAGAGGGTCAGAGTTCTTCGACGACGATATTGCGGTTGGTGTAGATGCATACGTCACCGGCGATCTTGAGCGATTCGACCGCGATGTCGTGCGCGTTCAGTTCGGTATGGGCCATCAACGCGCGCGCTGCGGACAGCGCATACATGCCGCCGGAGCCGATCGCGACCAGCCCGTCCTCGGGTTCGATCACATCGCCGGTACCGCTGACGATCAGCGAGGTCTCCTTGTCCGCGACCACCAGCAGCGCTTCGAGCTTGCCGAAGCGACGCTCGGTACGCCAATCCTTTGCCAGCTCGACCGCCGCACGCGTCAGCTGGCCGTGCTTCTCCAGCTTCGACTCGAACAGTTCGAACAGCGTGAACGCATCGGCGGCGGCACCGGCGAAACCGGCCAGCACCTGACCGTCGCGGCCGAGCCGGCGCACCTTGCGCGCATTCGACTTCATCACCGTATGGCCGAGCGTGACCTGGCCGTCGCCGGCCACGACCACCCGGCCGTTGCGACGCACCGACACGATGGTGGTGGCGTAGAAGACGTTGGGCTTGTGCGGTTCCATGGAACTTCCTGCGGTGCGAAGCGGGCGTTCAACGGTTGTGGGGGTCGGGCTTGGCCGGCGCAAGGGGTGACGAACGGCCCATCGAGCGTTCTGGTATCAGGCGTTGGGATGCCAAAAGTGAACTTGCCCCCTCAGACCGGACGCCAGGAAGCGATACTTTCACCGCTCCCTGGGGGCTCAACAGAAACGCAGGATGAAGAAGCGCTGCTTGCTTCTCTTGCTCCCCGCATCGCGGGGGTGCTGTTCGATGTCCTTCTCCCCGCATCGCGGGGAGAAGGTGCCCGAAGGGCGGATGAGGGGAAAAGCCGAGCAGATTCTCAACTGACTGGCGTTCGCTCTACCGCTCAGGTTTTGCGTTTCGCGCGCGGATGCGCGCCGTCGTAAACCCTGGCCAGATGCTGGTAATCCAGATGCGTGTAGATCTGGGTGGTCGCGATATCGGCGTGGCCGAGCAGTTCCTGCACGCCGCGCAGATCGCCGGAGGATTCCAGCACATGGCTGGCGAAAGAATGCCGCAGCAGATGCGGGTGCACGCGTTTGAACAGGCCCTGCCGCTGCGCGAGCTGGCGCAGACGGATCTGCACCGCGCGCGGGGTGATGGTGGCGCCACCGCGGCCGGGAAACACCGGCGAGTCGCGCTGCCCCTGCGATTCGCCGCGCCAGTGCTCGAGCGCTTTGCATGCGTGCGAGCCGACCGGCACGCTGCGCTGCTTGCTGCCCTTGCCGAGCACGGTGACCAGACCGTCGGCGAGATCCAGATCGCGCCAGCGCAGCGCGCACAGTTCGCTCAGGCGCAGGCCGGAGCTGTAGAACAGTTCGAGGATCGCGCGGTCGCGCACCCCCAGCGGCGCATCGGTGGGCAATTCGACCAACTGCACGGCTTCATCCACATCCAGCACCTGCGGCAGTTTGCGCGGCGCTTTCGGCGCGCGGATGCCGGCAGCGGGGCTGGCGGCGATGCGCCCGTGCTTCAACAGCCATTGATAGAAACTGCGGCAGGCCGACAGCCGGCGCTGCAGGCTTTTCGGCGACAGGCCGCGACGGTGTTCGGCGGCGATGAATGCGCGCAGTTGCTCGGTATGCAGCGTCGCCAGATCATCGACAACCTGTTCCAAAGCCCACGCGACCAGCGCATCGAGATCGCGGCGATACGCATCGAGCGTATGCACGGACATGCGGCGCTCGACCAGCAGATGCGAGAGAAAATCCTCGACGTGCTGCGATGCGCTCACATCATCTGCCCAAGTCAGCCATCGGCACGATCAGTCGCGAAACCGCCGCATCGCGATATCGAAGGCATCGCCCATCATGCGCAGGAACAGGGTGCCCATGCCGGGGAAGAAACGATTGGCATCGCGACTGCCGACCGCGATCAGACCGCGGCCAGGCAGCGGCAGCAGCGCGCTGCTGGCCACGTCCTCGGTGCGCATGCCGTAGAGCAGCGCGTTCTTGTCGGGCTGCAGGCGGCCGCAGATCGGCTCGCCCTCTTTCAGGCAATCGCGGAATGGTGCGAGGCGCGAGTCGTCTTCGGCAAGTGTCTGCAGCCAATCGGCGGCGTCCAAACCTTCGAGCGACGCGGACGTACCGTTCGAGAACAGCACCATCCGCACCAGATCGCCGTTGAAATCCTCGGCCAGACTCGCGGCCATCGCGCGCACGGTGTCTGCGGCGCTGTTCTGTTTCATCAGCGCCAGGGTCAGCTGATGCGTGCGCACCGCGAGGCGCTCGTTCTCCTGCGCGTTGGCGAACAGCTCGTGCAGCCGCCGGGTCAGTTCGCGGTTCTTGTCGCGGAGGATTTCGAGCTGATACCCGGCCAGCGACGCCGCCGAGCCCTGCTCGCGCGGCACCACCAGGCTCAGCGCCAGATCGGGAAACTGCTGCAGGAAATTCGGATGCCGGCGCAGCCAGGCAGCCACTTCATGCGCGCCGATCTTGTCCTGCGCCTTGTCGAATCTGTCGAATGCATCGGTCATTGCCACCATTCCCCTTCGAATACGAATGCGGCCGGGCCGGCCATCGCGATCTGCGCGCCGTCGTGGGGCCATGCGATGGTCAGCGTGCCGCCGGGCAGTTCGACCGCAACCTCGCGATCGACGCGGCCGCGGCGCATCGACACCGCCGCTGCCGCGCAGGCACCGCTGCCGCAGGCCAGGGTTTCGCCGACGCCGCGTTCGAATACGCGCAGTTTGATGTGGCTGCGGCTCACGATTTCGGCGAAGCCGACATTGACCGACTCCGGGAACGCCGCGTGTCGCTGCAGCGCCGGGCCGAGCGTGGCGACCGGTGCCGTCAGGACATCATCGACTTCGATCACGGCGTGCGGGTTACCCATCGATACCGCGCCGAAATGTACCGCAAGACCATCGATGTCGATGCGGTATTCATCCTGCGCAAGGGCGAAGCCATGCAGGGGAATGTCCATCGACGGCGCGAACGTCGGCAAGCCCATGGCGATGCGGTAATGGTGCAGATCGAGCACGTCGACCGCATGCGTGCCGGCGGGGCTGTCGAGTTCGAAATGATCGGCAAGACAGCGCTCGGGATCGCGGGCGACGCTGTCGCGCAGCACCCAGGCGGCGATGCAGCGCGCGCCGTTGCCGCACTGCTGCGAAGACGAGCCGTCGGCGTTCCAGATCCGGTACGACGCTGCGGCGGCAGCGCTGCGCGGGGGTTCGATGGTGAGGATCTGGTCGCAGCCGACGCCGGTGTGGCGGTCGGCGAGCGCACGGCAGAGATCGGGATCGGGCGCGGCGACATTGCCGCGCAGGTCGATCACCACGAAATCGTTGCCCGCGCCGTGCATCTTGGTGAACGGCAGGGGCGCGTGCCGCACTGCGTTCATGCTCAGCGCGCGGGCGGCGGAACGTCCGGGGCAGGCACCGGATCGGGAGTGGACGTTTGAACGGGGGTGTCCGCAGGCTTGTCGGGCAGCACCAGCGGGCCTTTGTTGCCGCAGCCGGACAGGGCCAGCAGCGATACGATCGCGAAAACAGCGGAGGCGAGAGCGAGGCGTCGGTTCATCCGTGCAGTGTAGCCGCCATGGCGGTCGGACGGAATGCGGGCGCATTCAGCCACAACAGAGGGGCAGCGTCGCGGCCAGCGGTGTCGATGCCAATCCATTTGCTTTTGTAGGAACGACGGAAGTCGCGACAGGCCGCCGAACGACGATCGGAAAGCGGTCGCGACTTCCGTCGCTCCTACAAAAGCGTGCACCCTGCGGCCAGGGCCTTACTTGTTGACCGGAACCACCGCCAGTTGATCGAGCAGGAAGGCGAACATCTCGGCCTGTTCGCGATAGCGGCGGAAGCGGCCCGATTTGCCGCCGTGGCCGGCATCCATATTGGTGCGGAACACCACCGGCTGATTCGACGTGTTCAGGTCGCGCAAACGGGCAACGTACTTCGCTGGCTCCCAGTACTGCACCTGCGAGTCCCACAGCCCGGTGCCGACGAACATCGCCGGGTAGGCCTGCTTCGACAGATTGTCGTAGGGCGAATACGACAGCATGTAGTCGTAGGCATCCTTCTTTTCCGGATTGCCCCACTCGTCGTACTCGTTGGTGGTCAGCGGAATGGTCGGGTCGAGCATGGTGGTGACCACATCGACGAATGGCACCTGCGACAGGATCACCCGGTATTTCTCCGGCGCCATGTTCGAGATCGCGCCCATCAGCAGACCGCCAGCGCTGCCGCCGTAGGCACCGACACGGTCTTTCGCCGCATAGCCCTTGGCGACCAGATCGTCGGTGACATCGATGAAATCGGTGAAGGTGTTCTTCTTGCGGAACAGCTTGCCGTCGTCGTACCACTTGCGGCCCATTTCCTGGCCGCCGCGGATGTGGGCGATGGCATAGACCATGCCGCGATCGAGCAGGCTGACGTTGGTCACGCTGAAGCCCGGGTCCATCGAGCTGCCATAGCTGCCGTAGGCGTACTGCAGCATCGCTGCGGTGCCGTTGCGCTGGAAACCCTTCCTGTACACCAGCGACACCGGCACCTTCACGCCATCTCGCGCGGTGGACCACACCCGCTCGGTCACATACTTCGAAGCGTCGTAGCCGATCACCGGCTGTTGTTTCAGCATCCTACGCTCGCCGCTGACGACGTTGAGCTCGTAGGTGGTGGCCGGCGTGGTCAGCGAGGTGTAGCTGTAGCGCAGCCACGGCGTATCGGCTTCTGAATTGGTCGAAAACCCCATCGAATACGCCGGTTCATCGGCCTTCACGTATTCCTCACCGTCGGACTTGAGCAGGCGGATCCGTTCGAGACCGTCGGATCGCTCGGAGATCGCGGTGAAACCGTCGAACAGCTCGAAGGTTTCGATGAACACATCGTCGCGATGCGCCACCCAGTCTTTCCATTCGCTGCGCGCGGTCGCGCCGCTGGCGGCGGTCATCAGTTTGTAATTGGCGGCCGGCTTGCCGTCGGTGCCCGGTGCATTGGTCAGGATCACCCAGCGGCCGCCGTGGTGGTCGGCGCTGTACTCGACATCCCGCTCGCGCGGCGCGAACACGGTGAAGGTGCCGGGATCCGCCGCAGGCGCGCAGCGCATTTCGCTGGAGACCGTACTTTCGACGCCGATGCAGATGAACTTGTCGTCCCGGGTGCGGCTGATGCCCATGTAGAAGCTGTCGTCTTTCTCTTCGTAGACGAGGACATCGGCGCTGGCCGGTGTGCCGAGCACGTGCTTCTTCACGCGCACCGTGAGCAGCGTTTCCGGATCGTTCTCGATGTAGAACAGGGTCTTGTTGTCGTCGGCCCAGACCAGATTCGCCGAGACGCCCTCGATCTTGTCGGGATACAGCTCGCCGGTGTCGAGGTTCTTGAAGCGGATGGTGTACTGGCGGCGGCCGTTGTCGTCCTCGGCATAGGCCAGGACCGTATTGTCTTGGCTCACGGCCATATCGCCGACGCTGTAATAGTTCTTGTCCTTGGCCAGCACGTTGACGTCCAGCAGGACCTGGTCGTCCTTGCCCTGGGTGCCATCGGCCGCAGCCTTGGCGCGCAGATAGACCGGATAGTCCTTGCCGGTCTGGAAGCGGCTGAAATACCACCAGCCACGCTCGCGATACGGCACCGAGTCGTCGTCCTGCTTGATACGGCCGACGATCTCGTTGTACAGCGTCTCCTGCAACGGCTTCAGAGGCGCCATGACCTGATCGGTGTAGGCGTTCTCGGCGTTGAGATAATCCAGCATGGCCTTGTTCTTGCGCTTGTCGTCCCGCAGCCAGTAGTACTCGTCGCTGCGCACCGCGCCATGCGGGGCCTTGACCTCATGTGGTTTCTGGACGGCGTCGGGCGGCGGGGGAAGCGTGGCGGCGAGCGAGGTCAGCGGAAGGGTCATGAGCAGGGCGAGTGGGAGCAGTCGGGAAGACATCATGAAGGACTCCGGGAAAGGGGCGCCAGCCGCGCATCGCGCAGAACGTTTGCTGGTCAACTATCCAGCATAGCCGCCGCCACGACCCGCGCCCCCTGCCATCGGTCACCCGGAATCCGTTCCCTTCCCTGAAGACTTGATCGCACTCCTGTACACGGGGTCTAATCGATGCGCAGGCATGGTCACTGCATCCGTCATCACAAGGAGTCGTTCCGATGGGCAACAGCAATCAGGGCATGTCGAAGCCGGACCCCGAGCGGGAAGCGCGCGAGGTCTACGCGGCGGTGGTCCACGAAGCCCACGGCAGGCTGTCGCCGGATGGCAGCGTCGACCCCACCAGCATCCGTTTGGCGGGTGTCGTGGCCGCCGCAGACGAGCGATTGGCCGAAGAAGGCCTGAACCCCAGGACCGCTCCGCTTGCGCGGGCCACGTATTTCAGAGAGGTCCTGGAGGAGCTGAGGCTCCCGCAGGAGCATCAGGAGCGGCTCGAAACCCAGTACCACTTCCGCGAGGGCGATGGGGCCAGACGGCTGGCGCAGGTCGACGGCAGGCTGGGGGTGGACGGGCTACCCGACCCGAGGTCGATCCTGGCAGACAATGTCGCGATCGCGGCCGCGAACCACTATCGGGAGACGGCTGCGGTCAACAGCTCGCCCGGAACATTGAACGAGCATCTCGGCGGCATCCTCCGGGACCTGAGGCTTCCGGCAGAGGACCAGGCCAGAATCACCACTGCCGCGAATGTCGACGAAAAACACTTTTCGTGGCTCACCAACGGCCAACTGCCGCAGGAAATGGAGCGCAATCCGCGCGCGCACTTCCAACTGGTCGACAAGGCGCTGAAGGATGCGAACACCGCCGCGCCGCCGCTGGACGCAGAAACGCAGCAGAAGCTGCTAACCAACGCCGATCGCTGGGGCGAAAATATCAAGGCCATTTTCCGCAACCAGACAAACGACCTGGATATCCATCTGAACTATTCGCAGGCCGACATCACCCGAACCGCCGGGGACATCGGCAGCAGTGCGTTCAAGAAAGCGGTCGAGGCCGGCTACAACCTCACGGACAAAGGCGTCATGACCGCCTACTGCCATGCCGTCATGGCGCAGACGACCGAATTCGGGCACACCACCCAGGTCATGTCCCGGGCCATGGGCGGTCGCGAAGCCGAACAGGGCGAGCGAAACATGAATCCGAGCGCCGATGCCTATGGCAGTTCCAGCTCAAGCGGCAGAAGAATTTAGGCCGCTTCACCCGACCGCCGTACCGAGCGCGTACGGATCAACACTGCCCACACGGAGCAACGGAAGATGCCCTATCAAGCCTCGAACGGCCGCGACCCCGCCGCCGGCATCGAAAACGCCTACACGGCGACGCCGGACGATCTGGCGACCTACGACGCCGCGCGGCAGCAGATCGCAGCCATGCGGCCGGGTTCTGCGGGTTTCGACATCAAGGACCCCAACCGCTACGTGTTCGTCGCCGCTTTCGACGGCACCGGCCAGGACGCGACGCAGGCGCTGGACTCGCGCACCAATGTCCATGCGCTGTACCAGAACTACGACAGATTCATCCACGGCGACGGGCCCGACGCACCCGGTTTCAGCCGCATGCACGCCCGCTACATCGAAGGCCCGGGCACCCAGGAAAGCACGCGCGAAAATTTGCCGGATCAGGCCACCGGCAGCTCGGTCCAGGACCGCGTGTTCGAAATGTACAAGGACCTGGGCGACAAGGCGCGGCAATGGAAGCAGGAAAATCCAGACGCCGAGATCGGCGTGGTGACCTTCGGCTTCAGCCGCGGCGCGGTGGAGGCGGCGGAATTCGCGTCGGTCGTCGGTAAGTACGGCATCCAGGCGGATCTTGGCTATACCGTGCAGCGCGACGATGACGCCCGCAACAGCAGCCAGAGCTGGTCGCAGTGGGCGCGAGGACAGCCGGCCACCGTGCAGGACAAGGAATTCCGCGAGCTGTCCGGCGAGATCGTCGCGCCGGGCAAAGTGCAGATCGCGGCTGTACTGTTCGATCCGGTCGCAACGGGCGTGGCCGAACAGCACGACCGCATGCTGCCGACCAACATCGGTAGCGCGATCCAGTTCACCGCGCTGGACGAGCATCGCACCACCTTCCCGGTCAACAAGACCGTGACCGACGCGATGGTCGCTGCGGACCCCGACAAATTCGCGAACATCGGCCTGGCCGGCTGCCATTCCGACATCGGCGGCGGATACGCCAGCGGCAGCGGGCTGGCGCAGCTGTCCGCCAATCTGGCGGGCAGTTATTTGAACACTCTGGTCGGTCACGACATCCACCGCACGGTAGCGCCCGATCCCGACAGTCTGGTCGTGCATGACTCCAATACGCGCTTCTTCCAGCACATCGGCTACCAGAAGACCGGTTACTGGTACGCGGATCGCACCCAGGACGCACCAAGCCTCCAGGGCGACGTGCAGGTTGGGGCGGGCGTGGACAACAACATCATCGGCAAGGGGCGCGTGGCGCTGGACTCGGTACATATGCATCCCGGGGTCACCGTCGACGACGGCCTGCGGCCCACGCAGGGCACGCTGGAATCGCGCCTGCAGCTGCGTCCGGACGACCACCACACGCCCAAGCCGAACGAAAGCTTCATCGGCCTGCACGACCGCTACGAGATCGACCCGACCAAACTCTTCCTGGAAAGCTCGCGCCGCGTCTCGACGCTGATGGACCGCGATACCAACCCGACCACAGCGGGGATCCTGCACGAGCGCGCCAACGACCCCGAAGCCCGCCACTCACGGCTGGCGCTGGACGAAAGCGCGCAGGGACGGCTGTCGGCCGCAGTCGCGCACAGCGCCAAGGAGATGGACATGGACCGCATCGGCGAAGTGGCGCTGAGCCACGATGGCCGGTCGCTGATCGTCAAGGACATGCACGACACGCATTCGGACAGCGTGAAGATCGCGCGCGTCGACATCGACACCGCGCTGCGCACGCCGATGAACGACTCGCTGCACGCGCTGGATCCCGCGCTGGCGCGCTCGCCCGACAATCCGAAGCCGCAGTCGCTCTACAGCCAGGCGCACGAACTGCTGCAGCAGTCGGAGCTGGGCAGACAGCATCCGGACAATCTTGTCGAAGCGGCGTCGCGGATGGCCTCTCAGGCCCGTCATGACGGCCTGACCGCGATCAATGGCATCCAGATGGCGCCCGGCGACGGCGGGCAGCCATCGCTCGTGGCCTCCCAGAACGGTGTGGACGGACAGAAGCAGACCGCGCCGATGGCGGTCGCGCAGATGTTCCCGAACGCACAGGTCGCGCAGCCGCATCAGGACCAGGACCCGCATCGGGGCCACCACCTCAGCTGATCGTCCGGATCGCGGCGGCCCGGTGCATCGGGCCGCCCGTCAGGCCAGTCGACGCCCGTATCAGGCGGTTCTGGCGCCGATGCTCATCGCCGGGCCGCCCTGCGATTGCTGCTGCGTCGACTGTTCCTGCGTCTGCGCAAGCGCGCGGGTTTCGACGATCGCCTGCGCGCGGCCCAGATGTTCCTCGGCCGTCTGCTGCTGCGCCCGTGCGATGTCGGCGTGTGCCGTGAACATCGGCTCGCGGCCCAGGCCATGCGGCGCGTAGGCGAGGACGGCGTTGCCGTTGTGCACGCCGACGTAGTCGACCTGCTTCATCTGCGGATTCGCCGCCATTTCCCGGTAGGCCGAAGCAGCGACGCTGTCCAGCGACCGCGGGTCCTGGACGCTGCCGGCCAGGCCTTCGCGGATCCGCGCATAGTCGGTGTGACCTGGATGCGACGGCGACCGCGCATCGTACTGTGCGTCGCGGTCGTCCTGCGTGCGGCTACCACCGAACGCCGACGGGCTCGGCCCGGGGCTGGGCTCTGGTTGCGGCGGAGGGGCTTCCAACGGTTTGTATTCACCATTGGTTTTGACCGATGGCGTGTCTAGGCTCGGGTAGCCGTGCGTGCGCAGTCGCTCGATCTCGTTCTGATCGACCATCCGATTGTCGAGGCCCGGCTCCAGCTTCCCGGGGAAATCGTGTACCGGAGCCCCCATGATTTCGCTCAGCGTGCGATACGCAGAATTGCTGTTGACGGTGTCGCCGGACATTCTGAATCCATAGTTGGGATAATTCAGGTCCAGCGCATTCAGCGGCTCTTTCGCGGCAACTGCAGCGTTCCAACGCGCCATGACCTCTTCCTTGCCTGCGGTCAGCATGGTTTTGTGATCCTGGCCGTCGGCGATGAAGGTCGAGCCATCGGCCTGGACGCCGATGGCTTTTGCGTAGTCTGCATCGTGCGCGAAGTGCCAGACACGAAGCGAGTGCAGCGTCTCGTCCGTACCGATAGCGACACCCTGTCCCGTTTTGCGATCCGTCGCAAGTCCGTGCAACTCGGCCAGCGCTCGCCCGTCCCCATCGCGTAGCACCAGAAAATTGTGACTGGCGACACCAGCAACGCCCAGCGAGCGTGCTTCTATCGAATAGTGTTCTTCAGTATTGCGATCTGCCATGAAGTCCAAGCCCCAAAACAGCGATTGAATAAGATGCTCTGCGATACGTCACGCTGCGCGGCGCTAAACCGCAGACAGGCAGGCTTGCATCCGGGCGTCGAAATCGACCAGCGCTTTTTCAACGCCAAGGTCGGTGAAGTAGGCGCCAGCGCCCTTGATCAGGATCGACACTTCTTTCGACTCAGGCGCGAATCGCACGCGAACCCTGAATCCGATCACGTTATCCTCTTCGAAATTTCCGGTTTCAATGATGCCGGCGCGATCGTCGCGTCGAGTCACCTGATCGCTCCAGAACGACTGTTCGCGATGCAGCGGGCGAACGCTGTTCTCGACGCAAGAGAAGACAGCCTCGACCGAGGTTCCAGCGGGCGCCGTAAGCGTGCCGGAGGCGGAAGGTGCTTTCATCGGCAGATTGCTCATCACACACCCCGTCGAGACCAGACAGAAAGCAGACAACAGGATCTGTCTTTGGATTCCGTGCGTCAGCATGCAGTGCTCCGACCATATCCTTGCGTTTTCATATCGTAACGCAAGCGCTTCGATACCCGACAAAAAACTCGGGAACGCTCAGCCCGCGACCAGCCGCACCCGCGCGAAATTACGCTTACCCACCTGCAGTACGCATTCGAAGCCCGGCGCGAACGTCGTCTGCGGGTCTTCGACAACCTCGCCATCGACCTTCACCGCACGCTCTTTCAACTTGCGGTTCGCTTCCGAATTGCTGGGCGTGATTCCAGCCGCAGTGAGCAGCGCGGCGATGCGGATGCCTTCGGCCGGAACGATCACGTCCTGCAGCGCAAGCAAGGTCATGTCGCCTTCGCCGCTGACCGCGGCCTGCCAGCCGGCGATGGCGGTCTCGGCCGCAGCGGCATCGTGGAAACGCGCGGCGAGCTCGCGCGCCAGACGCAGCTTCACGTCGCGGGGGTTCAGCTGGCCGCTGTCGATCTCGGCGCGGAGACGTTTCGCTTCGTCGATACCAATCTCGAAACTCAGCAGATCGATCCAGCGCCACATCAGCGCATCGCCGATTTTCATGGTCTTGTTGACGATGTCGATCGCGGGCTCATTGATGCCGATGTAGTTGCCCAGCGACTTCGACATCTTGTTGACGCCATCGATGCCTTCCAGCAGCGGCATGGTCAGCACAATCTGCGGTGGCTGGCCGAAGTGCTCCTGCAGGCCGCGCCCCATCAGCAGGTTGAACTTCTGGTCGGTGCCGCCCAGCTCCACGTCGGCCTTCAGCGCCACCGAGTCGTAGCCCTGCACCAATGGGTAGAGGAATTCGTGGATGGCGATGGACTGCTGCGCGGCGTAGCGCTTGGCGAAGTCGTCGCGTTCGAGCATCCGCGCGACCGTGTGCTGGCCGGCGAGCTTGATCATGTCCGCCGCGCTCATCTTGCCGAACCACTCGCTGTTGAAGCGCACCTCGGTGCGGTCCTTGTCCAGCACCTTGAATACCTGATCGGCGTAGGTCTCGGCGTTGGCCAGCACGTCCTCGCGGGTCAGCGGCTTGCGGGTGACGTTCTTGCCGGTGGGGTCGCCGATCATCCCGGTGAAATCGCCGATCAGGAAAATCACCTGATGGCCCAGCTCCTGGAACTGGCGCATCTTGTTCAGCAAGACGGTGTGGCCGATATGCAGATCCGGCGCGGTCGGATCGAAGCCGGCTTTGATCCGCAGCGGGCGGCCGCCGGCCTGCATGGACGCGGCAAGGCGGGTTTCGAGCTCCTCGCGTTTGAGGATTTCGTCGGCGCCTCGCGCAATCAGGTCGATGGCCGAAGGGTGGGCGTCAGTGGACATGGGCAGTCAAACCGTGAACCTGTGGGGGCGATGGGGCCTGGAAGGTGACCCCATCGACAGTTCGGGGTCGCCAGCATGAACAAGGTGTTAAAGGACAGTTAACCCGAAATGTTAAAAAAAACCAAGTCTGTCAAGCATTTGACGCAATCTTTTCGACTGAATTATGGTACCGGTCCAGGTGGTCTCCAACACCGATCCCTCAGGGGGGAACCCGACCGATGTCCACATCGCCAAGCCGCACCCTGCGCAACCGTCTCGTGCGGATGCGCAACCTGCATCAGGCGTCGGAGCAGGAAGCTCGCCAGACCGCTCCCGGAAACACGCTCTCCCCCGGCTTCAACGGTCGCTGGACCCGACGCCAGTGGGCGCAGGCCAGCCTGGTCGCCACGATGGTCGCACTGCTCGGCGCCATCGTGCCGGGCTTCGCGACCGTACTGGAGCCCGCCGCCGCCACGCCGATCCAGACCATGTCGCTGAAGCTGCCGCCGCTGTCGCTGGCGCGCCTGCGCGGCAATCTGGGCGACAGCTGGCAAACGGTCCCCGTGAAGCGCGGCGCATCGCTCAAGCACATGTTCACCAGCCTCGGCATCCCCGAATCCGACCTCAAGCGCGTGCTCGCCCATCCGGGCGCGAAGGCCGAGATCGGCCAGATCACACCCGACACCCATCTCGCCCTCGACCTGCCGGTCAACGGAAAACTGCGCGCGATCCGCTATCTGCGCCGCGACGGCCAGCGGATCCAGCTCGACCTCACCGGCGAGAAGATCCGCGAAACCCAGATCGAACGCGATGTCGATGTGCGCACCGTGGTGCTCAGCGGCAAGGTCGGCGGTTCGCTGTTCCGCTCGGCGCGCAAGCTTGGCCTGAGCGGTGGACATCTCGACCAGCTGACCGACGAGATGTTCAAGTACGACATCGACTTCGACTCCGACCTCGATGCCGACGACCGCTTCAGCGTGGTGGTGGACCAGATGTGGGTGGACGGCGAACTGGAGAAGACCGGCGCGGTGCTGGCCGCCGCCTTCACCGTGGACGGCAAGCTGCACACCGCATTCCGCCACAGCCGCAACGGCAAGCCGGAATACTTCACCTCCGACGGCCGGCCGCTGAAGAAAAGCTTCATCCGCATGCCCATTCCCTATGCCCGGCTAAGTTCCAGCTTCGGCGCGCGCCGGCACCCGGTGCTGGGTCGCATGCGCATGCACAAGGGCGTGGATTACGCCGCCAGCACCGGGACGCCGATCCAGGCCGCCGGCGATGCCCGCGTGCAGTCCGTCGGCTGGCAGGGCGGCTACGGCCGCGCGGTGGTGCTCGACCACGGTCGCGGCTACACCACGCTGTACGGCCACATGTCCCGCTTCGGCAACATCCGTCCGGGCCAGCGCATCCCGCAGGGCACCATCATCGGCTACGTCGGCAGCACCGGCATGTCCACCGGCCCACATCTGCACTACGAATTCCGCATCAACGGCGTGCACCGCAATCCGCTGACGGTGACGATGCCGCCGCCGGAGCCGCTGCGCGGCGCCGAACTGGCCAGCTTCCGCACCGAAACGCAGCGTGCGATGACCAAGATCCGTACCGTAGAGAACATCGTCTTCCCCGCCGCGATCGAGGGCCCGCAGCAAGCGTTGGCGATCGCGCTGGAAGTGCCGCCGGGGCGCACGCAGCAGAACAAACCGAAGAAGAAGGGCTGAGTTCCTGATGCCAGTCGGTCTCGTCTGACTGGCGTTTTTATTGGGGTCTTTGGCGGCTTGATGGGTGACGATTTCCGGGTAGATCGCTTGGGAGAGATCGCCTTGCCTGTTGTATCCGCACAGCCAATCGCTTGGGGCATACCCGATCCAATCCGGTTCGATCAGTCGCGACTTTGTTCTGACGGAACGGCTTCTTATACCAGCCATCAATAGTGTGCCGGTAAAGCCTGGCACTTTTTTCGCGCTGGTGCGCGAGTGACTTTCTTTTTGAAAAGAAAGTCACCAAAGAAAACACTTCACGTCCACTTCAAACCTGCGATCTGAAGCGAAGCCGGGATTTTTCGATGAGACATCCCTGTCTCATCGAAAAACGGCGCACGTCCTGTGCGCCGCCCTCCGGGTCTACGATTTTGGCCCGGCAATACGGTGGCTTGGGTGTCAATGGGACGAGACAGTTTCCAAATGCACGAAACAGTGCGATTACGCTGCATGTTGAAGCGCATGCGCGATCAACGGCAATCCAAACGGCAGAACAATCGCTCGCACGCCAATAGATGGTCATCGCCCCAACAATACTGCAGGCGCAGTGCGCTATCCCTTGATTGGAGACCCGGAGGGCGATGCACAGGATGTGTATCGTTTTTCGATGAGACAGGGATGTCTCATCGAAAAATCCCGGCTTCGCCTCAGAAGGTAGGTTTGATTTGGACCTGAGTGTTTTCTTTGGTGACTTTCTTTTCAAAAAGAAAGTCACTCGCGCACCAGCGCGAAAAAGGTGCCAGGCCTTACCCGGAGACCATGATTCGCCGGCAACTGCATTGCCGCATGTTGGCGACGCAGCGTGGTGTGACGGCAGAACGAAACCGCACGCCATCACCTGACCAACATCCGCAAAGCGCCCCAAGTACTCCCAAGAAAACCCTTGACGGCAATCATCCTGCATCTGACTTGAAATACCGGCATCAGGCTAAATTCGCGCCTTCCCGGCGGTCCATGTTCAAGACATTCGATTCCCGGAAACACGGTTCACCGTTTCCGCCGCTGGCAACCGCCCCCGCCATCGCCGATCATGCGGCGATGGACAGTCACAAACTCTTTCTCGGCATGATCTCCGGCACCAGCGCCGACGGCATCGATGTCGCCATCGCGCACTTCGACGACGGTAACGACGGCCGCGCCCCGCACGCAGAGGTGCTGTTCGGCCATACCTATACCTGGAACGACGACCTGCGCGCCCTGCTGATCGAGCTGGGTCAACACGCACCGGCGCTGACCCTGGACGAGATCGGCGAACTCGATGTACGCATCGGCGCAGCCTTCGCCGCGGCCGCAGGGCAGGCGATTCGCGACAGCGGCATCGACCGCGCGCAGATCGCCGCGATCGGCTCCCATGGACAGACCCTGCGCCACCGCCCCGACGGCCGCCGCAACGATGGCGCGCATCGCTTCACGCTGCAGCTGGGCGACGCCAATCTCATCGCTGAAACCACCGGTATTCGCACCGTCGCAGATTTCCGCCGCCGCGATGTCGCCGCCGGCGGCCACGGCGCGCCGCTGCTGCCGGCGCTGCATGCGGCCCTGCTGTCGTCGCCCGACGAAGACCGCGCGGTGCTGAATCTCGGCGGCATCGCCAATCTCACGCTGCTGCCCCGGGCTGGCGCGGTTCGCGGGTTCGATACCGGCCCCGCCAACGGGCTCATGGACGCGTGGTGTCTGCGCCACACCGGCGAACGCTTCGACCGCAACGGTGCGTTCGCGGCCCGCGGCCGCGTCGATGAGGCCCTGCTCGCGCGTCTGCTGGATGAGCCCTGGTTCGCGCTGCCGCCGCCGAAATCGACCGGCCGCGACCAGTTCCATCTGGGCTGGGTCGAATCGAAACTCTCCGGCGGCGAACCGCCCGCCGATGTGCAGGCCACGCTGCTCGCATTGACCGCACGCACGGTCGCAAACGCACTGCGCGCGACGCTGCCCGGCACCGCACGCGTCATCGGCTGCGGCGGCGGCGTAAACAACGCGCTGCTGATGCGGGCGCTGGCGGTAGCGCTGCCCGGCAGCATCGTGGAATCCACCGCCGCGCACGGGATCGACCCGGATGTGGTCGAAGCGTTGGGTTTCGCCTGGCTGGCGAGGCAGACCGTGCTCGGACGCCCGGGCAATCTGCCCAGCGTGACCGGTGCTTCCGGGCCGCGAGTGTTGGGCGCGATCTATCTTGGTCGCCTGGATCAAGATGCTGATGTGGGAGGGGCTTCAGCCCCGACGGCAGGGCATCGGGGCTGAAGCCCCTCCCACAAAGTCGTCAGTGGTCGGCAAAACCCGCCTATTCGCGACTGCCGAGCTTGGAACCCACCGGTACGTTCTGCAGGAAGCGCTCCATCTCGTTCGGATCGAAACCGGTCGCCGGTTCGTCGGCAGGCAAGGCAGCGACACCGCCGATACGCCCGATCAACGAGAACCCCGGATCGTTCGGCACGGTTTCCAGCGCCGCGATCACCGACTGCATCACATCGGACTCGGCGCCGTCGAAACGCAGCGCACCGCCTTCGCTGGCGTACAGCCCACGCTCGATCAGATGCAGGATGGTCTGATGCACGTTCCAGCCGTTGGTCTGCGCGACCTTGCGGATGCGCTCGGCCAGAACGGGATCGATATCGCGGAGGACCAGGTCGGTCATGACGTCATGAAGATGCAGGTGCCGGGTTGGCGGCGGCGATGCTGGCGTTGCGGACCAGCCAGAAGCACAGCAGCAGCGCCGGGATACCGATCAGCGCGGTGCCGATGAAGAAGATCGCATAGGCATCGAGCAGCGCATGCGATTTGGCGAGGCCGTCCACCGCCGCGCCCGAGAGGCCTTTGAGGAATTTGCCCGGCATCGCGTAGAACGAACTGAGCAGCGCGTACTGCGTCGCGGTGTAGCCCAGCGTGGTGAGGCTGGACATGTAGCCGACCAGCGCCACACCGGCAAACCCGGCGCTGAAGTTGTCGATCGCCATGACGGCGGAAAACACCTGCGGATCGCCGCCGTGATGGGCAAGATACGCGAACGCGAGATTCGATGCGGGGCCCACGACCGCGCCGATCAGCAGCGTCGTCACGAAGCCCAGCCGCAGCGCGCACAGACCGGCGACGACGATACCGACCGTGGTCGCGACCCAGCCGACCGTGCCGCGCACGGTGCCGACCACGGCCTTGTCGATTCCCAGATCGGTGTAGAACGGATTGGCCATCGGCCCCATCACGAAATCGGGCAGGCGGTAGAGGCTGATCGCGACCAGGATCAACAATGCGGCTTTGCCGTGGTCGCGGAAGAACATCAGCAGCGGGCCGATCGCGGCGTCGAAAAACCGCAGCAGCGGCCGCACCAGCGGCCGCGACCATGTCGCATCGCGCACCGGCGCCGAGCCCCTGACGCGCCGGATCAGCAGCCAGATAGCGACCGGCACGCCGACCGCGAACGCGGCATCGTCCCAGCCCCAGGGTTTTTTCCAGAAATTGTGCGCGTTGATCAGATAGGCGATGCCGGCAACGCCCAGTACCAGCGCGATCAACCAACGCACCACCATCGCATCGGACACGCCAAGCGCGCCTGCGCGCGGGTCGACGATCTCGATGGCGGTGGCGGTCTCCGCTTCGCGCCGCGATTCGCGCGCGAACAGCACCGCGATCATGCCGAGGCCCATCAAACCCGCGATCAGCTCATACGACGCGACCCAGCCGATCTTGGCCGCGATCACCAGAATCCACGCGTCGGTCAACAGCAGCGCGAAGCGGTAGCCGAGCTGATAGGCCGAACTGAGCAGCGAGAGTTCCTCGCCGTTGTCGGCACTTTCGATCCGCCAGGCGTCGATCACGATGTCCTGGGTCGCAGAGGCGAATGCCGCCACCAGCGCCAGCACCGCGAATGGGATCAGCCCACCCTGCGGGGTGAGGATCGCCATGCCGAACAGACCGCAGGCCACCACCGCCTGCGCGAGGATCATCCAGCCGCGGCGGTGGCCCAGCAGGCGTCCCAGCACCGGCACGTGGACCTTGTCGATGATCGGCGCCCACAGGAACTTCATCGAATACATGATGCCGACCCACGACAGGAAGCCGATCGCGGTCAGCTCGGTCCCGCCCTCGCGCAGCCACAGCCCCATGGTGTTGCCGACCAGCATGAACGGCAGCCCGGCGGACAGCCCGAGCAATAGCATCACCGCGACCTTGCGCTGGCGCAGACCCCGCAGCACGTCGCGCCAGCCGGGGCGTTTTTTCGGTCTTGCGGACTGCGGCTTGGCGTCGCTCATCGGGTGCGGCTCATACTGAATAGTCGACCACGTAGGGCGCATGATCGGAAAAACGCGGGTCCTTGTGCACCGCGCAGGCTTTGACCGCATCGCGCAGCGACGGGGTGATGAATTGATAGTCGATGCGCCAGCCGACATCGTTGGCGCGCGCGGCGCCGCGCTGCGACCACCACGTGTATTCGGTGTCGTCGGGCCGGAGCACGCGGAAGCTGTCCAACCAGCCGCGCTCGGGCGCGGCGGTGCTGTCGCCGCAGGCGTCGGCGATCTGGCCATTGAGCCATGCACGCTCTTCGGGCAGACAGCCGGAGTTCTTCTGGTTCGACGTCCAGTTCTTGATGTCGTTGCGGGCGCGGACGATGTTCCAGTCGCCGCACAGCACGTAATCGCGGCCGCTGCGCAGCCATTCGTCGAGAATGGGTCTGAGCCAGCGCATCACTTCGAACTTGAACTGCTGGCGCACGTCGCCGGATGAGCCCGACGGAATGTAGAACGAGACCACGCTGAGGTTGCCGTAGCGCGCTTCGATGTAGCGGCCCTCGTCGTCGAACGGCGCCCAGCCCAGCGAGGTGCGGACCTCGTCCGGCGGCTTGCGGCTGTAGATGCCGACACCGCTGTAGCCTTTCTTGGTGATGGCGTCCTTGAAGAACGCGCGGTAGCCGTCGGGAAGCAGTTCGGGGGCGCCGAGCTGGTGCTCCTGGGCCTTGGTCTCCTGCACGCAGAGCACGTCGGCGTCCTGCGCGCGGAACCAGTCGAAGAAGCCTTTGGTGGCCGCCGAACGCAGGCCGTTGGCGTTGAAGCTGATGATGCGCATGAAAGGCCGGTAGCGGGGGCCGAAAAGCCGGACGGGTGAAGAGTAACGGATTCAGCCCAATGGATTCAGCGCAACCGATTCATGCAGGGTTGTTCACGCAGGCCTGGACGGATATCGCCGCACACCACGCTGGCCCGGCATCGGGGGTGTCAGGGTTTATCATCAGCATTGACTTGTCCGCAGCCATCCCAGTGACCGACTACCGCGCCCGTTTCCTGCAGCTGGCCCTGCGCGTCGAAGCGCTGCGCTTCGGCGAGTTCACGCTCAAATCGGGGCGGATCAGCCCGTATTTCTTCAACGCCGGCCGCTTCGATTCCGGCGCGGCGCTGGCCGGACTGGCCAGTTGCTACGCCGATGCGATCGACACCACCGATGTTGGCTTCGATCTGTTGTTCGGCCCGGCCTACAAGGGCATCCCGCTGGCGACGGCGCTGGCCTGCGAGTACGCCCGACGCGGTCGCGACCTGCCGCTGGCGTTCAACCGGAAAGAGGCCAAGACCCATGGCGAAGGCGGCAGCCTGATCGGCGCGCCGTTGGCCGGCAAGCGGGTGTTGATCGTCGACGATGTGATCACCGCCGGCACCGCGATCCGCGAGGCGCTGACCCTCATCCGCGACGCCGGCGGCATGCCCGCCGGCATCGTCATTGCGCTGGACCGGCAGGAGCGCAGCGGCGACAGCGGCGCGGATGACCGCGGCCCGGCGCTGTCGGCGGCGCAGGCGGTGACGGCGGAATCCGGAATTCCCGTGATCGCGGTCGCAGGACTGGACGATCTGCTTGCATTCGCGGGCGAAAGCGCCGAACTTCTCGACCAGCGCGCGCGTCTGCTGGCCTACCGGTCCCGCTATGGCTGCCGCAACTCCAACCACGACATGCCGACCGGGGGCCAGGCCTGACATGCTTCCGCGCACCATGCCCAGGCGCACCACGCCCAATCATCTGGCCCTGCTCGCCGCCGGACTTGCCGTGGGCATCCTCTCGTTCGCGCTCCCCTTCGCGAGCGCGCAGCAGAAGCCCAAGGAGAAGAAGCTCTACTGCTGGGAGGACGGTGGGCGCAGGATCTGCAGCGACGCTCTGCCGGCATCGGCGGTCGGTCGTCAGCGCACCGAATTCGATCAGAACACCGGCACGGCGGTGAACCGGGTGGCGCGCGCACTGACCAGCGAGGAGGCCGCGCGCGCGGCGCTGGAAGAAGAAGCGCAGAAGATCGAAGCGCAGCGCACCCGTCGCGAGATGGCGATGGTGGTGTCCTACGAAACCGAGAACGATCTGCAGCGCGCCTTCGGCGAACGCACCGAACTGGTGGAGGAGTCGCTCAAAGGCTCGGAGCTGGCGCTGGTGAATCTGCACAAGAGCCTGATCAGCCTGCTGCGCCAGGCCAACGAGCTGGAACTGCAGTCCAAGCCGGTGGCCAAACGGCTCCGCGAGAAGATCCAGACCCAGCATGCCGAGCTGCAGGCGCTGCGCGCGCTGAAGCAGCGGCAGCTGGCGGAGCGCGCCGCCGTCAACAGCCAGTTCCAGGATGCGCTGGCGCGCTATCGCAGCCTCAAACAGGCGGCCGAGAACGCCGCCCAGGCCAAGGCCCCGTCACCGGGCGGCGGCTGAACTCAGAACGGCAGCGCAAGACCGGGTTTCAGGTCCAGCAGGCGTGCCCGGAACAAGGCCTGGATCCGGGCCAGCGCTTCGGGGTTGTCGGCATCGAAACGCAGCACCAGCACCGGCGTGGTGTTGGACGCGCGCACCAGCCCCCAGCCGTCCGGCCAGTCCACGCGCAGACCATCGATGGTCGACATGCGTCCGCCTTCGAAGAACGCGCCGTCGCGGAAGCGTTCGACGAACGCATGCGGGTCGCCGTCCGGCGCGTCGACCTTGATCTCCG
This sequence comes from Lysobacteraceae bacterium, assembly GCA_044340325.1. Taxonomy (GTDB): domain Bacteria; phylum Pseudomonadota; class Gammaproteobacteria; order Xanthomonadales; family Xanthomonadaceae; genus Lysobacter_I. The sequence goes on along the minus strand of JBIITV010000053.1, from coordinate 1,096 downwards.
GCGTCGACGAGCCCTTGGGCAGCGCGTTCAGCACCTCGTCGGGCAGTTCGGGCGCGGACGCCAGAATCTCCAGCAGGCGCGCGGCGGCGTAGATGCCGTCGTCGAATCCGTACCAGCGCTCGGCGAAGAAGAAGTGACCGCTCATCTCGCCGGCCAGCTCGGCGCCGGTTTCGCGCATCTTCGCCTTGATCAGCGAATGCCCGGTCTTCCACATCAACGGGCTGCCGCCGTGTCGCAGGATGTGCGAGGCCAGCCGGCCGGTGCACTTCACGTCGTAAACGATCATCGCGCCCGGGTTGCGCTCCAGCACGTCGGCCGCGAACAGCATGAGCAGGCGGTCGGCGTAGATGTTCTCGCCGTCGCGGGTGACCACGCCGAGGCGGTCTCCGTCGCCGTCGAAGGCGATGCCCAGATCCGCGTCGAGGCGCTGCACCATGTTGATCAGATCGATCAGATTGTGCGGCTCGCTCGGGTCCGGATGATGGTTCGGGAAAGTGCCGTCGATCTCGCAGTAGAGTTCTTCGACCTCGGCGCCGATCGCTTCGAGCACGCGCGGACCGATCTCGCCAGCGACGCCGTTGCCGGCATCGACGACCACCTTCAGCCGCCGGCCGAGCTGCACGTCGGAGGCGATCCGCTGGACATAGTCGGCGCTGATGTCGCGCTCGCTCAGACCGCCGGGCGTCGCGCTCTGATGCAGGCGGTTTTCGGCGACCCGGGCATGCAGGTCGGTAATCGCGTCGCCGTACAGGGTCTCACCACCGACGACGATCTTGAAACCGTTGTAGTCCGGCGGGTTGTGGCTGCCGGTGACCGAAATGCAGCAGCCGGTGCGCAGATGGTAGGCGCCGAAATACACCACCGGCGTCGGCACCATGCCGATGTCGATGACATTGATGCCCGCCTTGCGCAGACCGGAGATCAGACCTTCGACCATGTCCGGGCCGGACAGCCGCCCGTCGCGTCCGATCACGATGTCGCGCAGGTCCTGCTCGTGCATCAGCGAACCGACCGAGTGACCGATGATCTCGGCCACGTTGCGGTCCAGGGTTTTGCCGATCACGCCGCGGATGTCGTAGGCGCGGAAGATGCTGCG
>JBIITV010000054.1:0-28055 GCA_044340325.1 Lysobacteraceae bacterium | reverse complement strand
CCGAGAGCCGGTTGATCATCAATCTGTTCTTCAGCCAGCTGATCAATCTGAACACCAAAGAGCTGCCGCAGAACAACAAGGAACTGAAGCACCAGTGCCTCTTGCTGATGGACGAATTCACCTCGATCGGCAAGGTCGACATCATCTCCACCGCCGTGTCGTACATGGCCGGCTACAACATCCGACTGCTGCCGATCATCCAGAGCATGTCGCAGCTCGACGCCACCTACGGCAAGGACCTGTCGCGCACGATGATCACCAACCACGCGCTGCAGATCGTCTACGCACCGCGCGAGCAGCAGGACGCCAACGACTATTCGGAAATGCTCGGCTACACCACGGTCAAGAAGGACAGCTTCACCCGCGGCCGCGAATTCTCGCGCAGCGAATCAGAGGAACGGCGCGCGCTGATGCTGCCGCAGGAACTCAAGGCGATCGGCTTCGACAAGGAGATCTTCTTCTACGAAGGCATCCCGCATCCGGTGCTGTGCGACAAGATCAAGTACTTCCAGGACAAGTACTTCACCCAGCGGCTGCTGCCGGCGGTGAAGATCGAGCCGATGGTGATCCATATGTGAGAGGACTGCGGTGCACGGGCGACTGCGGCCCCGCGAGCCGCTATGATCGCGGGACCATTCCGAGGGTTTCGCCATGTCCCGTTCAGCGCTCGCCGCCGCTATTGCCCTGTCCTGCCTGGCGCCTTTGCATGCCTCGGCAGCGGATATCGCACTGCAGTGCGAACGCCTGTTCGACAGCCGCAGCGGCAAGATGCTCGGCGCGCACACCATCCTGGTGCGCGACGGCAAGATCCTGGAGGTCCGCGCCGGCCGCATCGATGTCGCCGATGCGCGGAACGTCGATTTGAGCGGCCACAGCTGCACGCCCGGCTGGACCGATCTGCACGTGCATCTGGGCCAACAGTCCAATCCGCGCAGCTATGAGGAAGGCTTCCGTCTCGACGACATCGCCTTCGCGCTGCGCGGCGTGACCTATGCGCGAAAGACGCTGATGGCCGGCTTCACCAGCGTGCGCGATCTCGGCGGCGAAGTCGCGCCGCATCTGCGCGATGCGATCAACCAGGGACTGATCGAAGGGCCGCGGATCTGGGCCGCAGGCAAATCGATCGCCACCACCGGTGGCCACGCCGATCCCACCAACGGCATGAATTCGGCGCTCGCGCATCTGGTCGGCCCACCCGGTCCGACCGAAGGCGTCATCAATTCGGTCGAAGACGCCCGCCAAGCGGTGCGCCAGCGTTACAAGGATGGCAGCGACGTCATCAAGATCACCGCTACAGGCGGCGTGCTCAGCTACGCGCGCTCGGGCGACGCGCCCCAGTTCACGGTCGAAGAAATCAAGTCGGTCGTCGATACCGCGAAGGATTACGGCTACCGCGTCGCCGCGCATGCGCACGGTGCCGAAGGCATGAAGCGCGCGGTGCTGGGCGGCATCACCAGCATCGAGCACGGCACCTACATGAACGACGAGATCATGGCGCTGATGAAACAGAAAGGCACCTGGTACGTGCCGACGATCTCCGCCGGCCGCTTCGTCGCCGACAAAGCCAAGGTCGACGGCTATTTCCCGGATGTCGTACGCCCCAAGGCCGCGCGTATCGGCGCGCTGATCCAGGACACCGCCGGCAAAGCCTACAAGGCCGGCGTCAAGATCGCATTCGGCACCGATTCGGGCGTCGGCCCGCATGGCGACAATGCCAGCGAGTTCGTCTATATGGTCGAAGCCGGCATTCCCGCAACCTATGCGCTGCAATCGGCGACGCTGCTCGCCGCAGACGTCCTCGGTGTCGACGACCAGGGGGTGATCGAGCCCGGCAAGCGCGCCGATATCGTTGCCGTGCCCGGCGACCCGCTGAAGGACATCAAGGTCGTGATGAGCGTCGATTTCGTGATGAAGGACGGCGTGGTTTACAAGCGCCCCGGCGGCGAGAAGTGATGGCGACGCTGGCGAATATGGAGTGGGCCGGCTATCTGGCTGCGGCGATGACCACCCTCGCCTTCGTTCCGCAGGCGTTTAAGACCATCCGCACGCGCGATACCCGCAGTATTTCGCTGGGCATGTATGTGGTCTTCACGATCGGCATCGCTTTCTGGCTGGTCTACGGCATCGCGCTGCAATCGACGCCGATGATCCTCTCGAACATCGTCACCTTCCTGCTGTCGGCGACGATTCTGGGGCTCAAACTCAAGCACGGCTGAGCCGCGCTTCACGGCCGGCCCCCATCGCCCATACGAACCAGACCACGAACGCAAACCGCGGCGCGAACGCCGCCATCGCACCCGGCCATGGCGGCAGCGCCAGCGCCAGGACCGCGATCGCCGATACCGCTGCTGCCCGTCTGAACCCGCGCGACCCGTCGCCGAACGCGAGCAAGGCGCATGCGGCCGCGAATGCGATCCACCACAAGGTCCACGTCAAGGCATGCAGCGCGTTCGCCTGGGCGCCGAGATCGCCCGGGTCGAGCGGGAACAGTCCCTGCGCCGCGAACGCCAGCGCCGACAGCGCTGCGAGCTGCATACCGATGCGCGTACGCCAGCCTGCCGTCGCAGGCAACGCCGAACGCATCGCCCATAACGCGACCCCCACCGACAAACCGGGGAGCACGAAAGCGAAGGCATTGAACGCCGACGCCCCCGGAACGCCGGCCGCGCCGAGCAGCGCCAGCGGGTGCTCTCGATGCGAATAGCCGTCGAGCATGACGCCGCAGATCATTGCGGCGGCGGCGAACATCGCCAGGCCCAGGGCAGCGGCGAAACGCGCGTAACCGCTCATGTGCCCTCCTTCCAGTGGAACACGTCTTCGACACCCACGGCGAACGTCCGCGCGATCCGGAACGCCAGCTCCAGCGAAGGCGCATAGCGCCCGGCTTCGAGCGCGATGATGGTCTGCCGGGTCACTTTGCACGCCTGCGCGAGCGCTTCCTGGGTCATCTCTCCGCGCTCGAAGCGCAGGCGGCGGATGTGATTGGCGATCGGCGTCGCGGTCATGGGCGATCCTGACCATGATGGAACGCGCAGACCGGGGACTCGCCTCCCCGGGCAAGCGCGAGGCTTGCCGTCGGATCGTGCTCGAACCACGCTCCGGTCTGCGTGCTCGGCACGTCCGCATAGCCGTCGGACAGGGATGCGGACACCGGCGCGGTAATGCCGAAACGGCTCCAGACAAACATCTCATGCTTGTTCATTCTGCCCACCCATGCGATCGCGCCAATAGAAGAAGAGCGTCGCCACGTACTCGCACAGCCATCCCCACATCAGCGCGAAGATCAGCAGGTTGCCGATCATCAGCGGCGTCGCCCATTCGAGTCTGTCCGGGGTGAAGTTCAGCATCACCGCAATACCGATGATGCAGAACATCAGCGCGCCATGGCCCCATCCGGCGGCCTGTACCGCGATCTCGCGATCGCGTTCGTCCTCTTCCACTGCGCCTTTCCAGCGCGAAGCCAGGATCTCCGACAGGATGATCCAGGCGATCAGCAGCAGCACCAGATTGCGGCCAACCGCATTGGCGCCGAGGTTGTTGTGCGGTAGCGCCGGATCGTTGAACACGTGGATTTTCGTGAAGAAGTAAACGATGGCGATCGCGGTGAAGCCGGCGCCGATCCGCGCTTTCCACTCTGCGGGCGGCGCCGAGCGCTGCAACGCTTCGCCGGGCATCCGTGAGACGAGGTAAAGCAGACCCCACGCGCTGGCAGTCAGCAGCCCCATGCCGAGCCGGCCCGTATCCCAGCCAAGCAGTTGTTCCGGGCCGGCCAGCAACAGCCACAGGGCCCAGCCCGCTGCCACGACCAGAACACCGCGCATCCAGTTGAAGGTTCTCATTGAAGTCACCTTGGAGTTACTAAATGTAAAATTAAGAATACATTTCGAGCTTTTGATGTCAAGTTCTTTTTACATAAAGATGCGATCGCCTCCTGGCTGGCACAATCCGCAGGCCGTCCACGAGGGAACCCCCATGTCCGCCAGCCTGTCCGGAACGGCAGACCGCCAGCATTCGCAGTTCGACCCTGTGCAATTGCCGCAATCGCCGCGCTGGCGCTGGCGCAATCCGGCGCTGTATTTCACCGCCGCATGGAGCGGTTTTTTCGTGATGGGCGTCGAACTGCTGGGCGGCCGTCTGATGGCGCCCTACTTCGGCAGTTCGATCTTCGTCTGGGGTGCTTTGATCGCGGTGTTCATGACCGCACTGGCGATCGGCTATCTCATCGGTGGACAGCTTTCGCTGCGGTCGCCATCGCTGCGCGGCCTGGGCCTGCTGCTGCTCGCCGAAGCCGTGCTCGCGCTGCCGGTCATTCTGTTCGGCGACGCCGTGTTCGATGCGCTGTCGTTTTCGATCCCGGATCCGCGCTACGGCTCGCTGCTGGCGGCATGCTTGATGTTCGGCGCGCCGACGGTGTTTTCGGGCATGGTGTCGCCGTACGCAGTGCGCCTGCTGATCGACAGCGTGGAGCGCTCGGGGCAGTCGGCCGGACGGCTGTATTTCGCTTCCACCCTGGGCTCTGCGGGAGGAACGATCCTGACCACCTTCTATCTGGTGCTGCTGTTCGAGATCAACACCATCATCATCGGCCTGATCGCGATCTCGTTCGCGATCGGCGCATGCCTCTGCCTGACCGGATCCGGCCGCCGTGCGCGGTAGGCTGATCGCATCGCTGTTGTCGGGGGCGATGCTGTTGTTGGGGACGATAGGCTGCGCGCCAGCCGGCGACCCCAACCCGGGCGCGATCGTGCATCGCGAAAAATCCATGTATCGCGACATCATCGTGCTGGACACCGACACCCACCGCTGCATGTCGTTCGCGCGCCGATACGGGTTGCAGAGCTGCATCAGGAAGGATGCGCCGAGCCTGCTCGCCATCCCGTATACGCGCGCCGTGTTCGCCGGCCTGTTGGCGAATCCGCAGGCTCGGCGCGTGCTGGTGATCGGCCTCGGCGGCGGTACGATCCCGGCCGCGATGCGCCGGATCGATCCGACGATCGACATCGACGTGATCGAACTCGATCCGGCCGTGGTCGACGTCGCGAAGCGCTACTTCGGCTATCGCGAGGACGCGCGGCTGCGTACGTTCACCGGCGATGGCCGCGTTTTCGTGCGTCGGCAGGCGCGCGTCGGCGTGCGCTACGATCTGATCGTCATCGACGCCTACGAGCGGGTCTATGTGCCCGAGCATTTGATGAGCCGCGAATTCATCGCCGAAGTGAAGTCGCTGCTGGCGCGCGGCGGGGTGGTCGCTTCCAACACCTTCGCGCACGGCCCGCTGGCGCCGTATGAGGCGGTGACTTATCAGTCGGTCTTCGGCGAGATCCGCATCGTGGACATGTCGATGGGCAACCGGATCATCCTGGCCGGCCGCGATGGGCTGCCGCCCGCCGCGACGATCCAAGCGAACGCGGAACGGCTGACGCGGCGATTCGAGACGGTCGGCATTGTCATGGACGAACTGGAATCGCGGCCGCAGCCGACGATCGAAGGCTACCGTCCGCTGACCGATCAATACGCGCCGGCCAATCTCCTCTTCGGCGAATGACCATCGGCACTGCCCTGTCCAACGAGGGCCTCGCCTTGGAAACGCCGGCGGCTGGCACAATAGTCGTTACCCAAGCCCACGGAATCGCCGCATGTCCTCCGCCTCGCCCCACGTCTTCGACGCCACCGCCCAGAGCTTCGAAGCCGATGTCCTGCAACGTTCGCAGCAGACACCGGTGTTGCTGGATTTCTGGGCCGAATGGTGCGGTCCGTGCAAGATCCTAGGACCGATGCTCGAAGCACTGGCGGCCGAATTCGGCGGCGCATTCCTGCTGGCCAAGGTCGATGTCGAGGCCGAGCAGGAACTCGGCGCCGCCTTCCAGATCCGCTCCATCCCGACGGTGGTGCTGGTCAAGGACGGCCAATTGGTCGACGGATTCCAGGGGGCGCTGCCCGATGGCCAATTGCGTGAATTCCTAACGCATCACGGCATCGAGCCCATCGTGGCCGGGCCCGCCGAGGAGCTCCTCGCCGAAGAATCCCCGGCGCCTGTGGACCCGCTCGCCGAGGTCCACCGCCTGCGCCAGGAGATCGAAACCGCGCCGGACAAGAGCGAACTCAAGCTCGACCTCGCCATCGCCCTGCTGCAGGCCGGGGACGCGGCGGAAGCCGAGCACCTGCTCGACGCATTGCCCGCCAACCTGTCGACCGACGACCGCGCAGTGCGGGCGCGCGCGCGCCTCGGTTTCGCGGCGCTGCTCAAGGACGCACCGAGCGTCGAAGCGCTGCGGGCGACGCTGACCGCCGACGAAGGCGACCTGCGCGCGCGCCATCTGCTGGGCGTGCACGACATCGTGGCGGGTCGTTCGCAGGAAGGGCTCGAACACTTCCTCGAACTGCTGCGTCGCGACCGCAGCTTCGAGAATGGCCTGCCGCGCAGGGCGCTGATCGACGCCTTCCGGATCATCGAAGACGACGATCTGGTCGGCCGCTACCGCCGCAGGATGTCGTCGCTGCTGCTGGTCTGAGCGCGGCATGGCACGCCAAACGACGGCGCGCGGCCTGCGCCGGCTGATGAATCTGTGGCCGCCCTTTCTGTTCTCCGGGATACGCGTGCGCACGATCGCCGACGATTGGCGGCATGTCGAGGTCGAGCTGCGCGCCCGCTGGTGGAACCGCAATTACGTCGGCGTGCATTTCGGCGGTAGCCTGTTCGCGATGACCGATCCGTTCTGGATGCTGCTCGCCATCCGCGCGCTGGGCAGCGACTACATCGTCTGGGACAAGGCCGCCGAGATCGAATTCCTCAAACCCGGCCGGGGCACCGTGCGCGCGCACTTCAGGCTGGAAGAGGCGACCCTTGACGAGATCCGCGCCGCCACCACCGACGGCAGCAGGCATCTGCGCTGGTTCGAAACCGAAATCCGGGACGCCGACGGTGACATCGTCGCCCGCGCGCGGAAACAGCTGCATGTCCGCAGGAAATCCTGAACGACCCTCAACAGATCAAGGATGCAGGACAGGCCCTCGCCGACCGCTTTCAGCGGAGTCATCGGCAGGATCGGCAGGATTCTGCCCCGTTTTGCGTTCGATAGAGAGAATGCCGTCAAGCAACGCCGGGCCCGTGCTATCACTCCGCCCGCTGCCTTCGGTATGCTCGACGCGCAGCAGGGGGAGCGGTACATGAGTTCGACGGAAGTGGATCAGCAGGACGGTTGGCCGGAAATCGCCGGCTACCGTCTGCTGCGCATTCTCGGGCATGGCGGCATGTCCACGGTCTATCTCGGCCAGCAGCTGTCGCTGGGCCGCGAGGTGGCGATCAAACTGATGCGACAGGAAGCGCTGACCGACGAGATCGGCCGGCGGCGTTTCGAAAACGAAGCCCGCACCATCGCCCGCCTCGACCACCCGCACATCGTGCATATCCACGAGGTCGGTCGCACCAGGGAAGGCCAGCCCTACCACGTCATGCCGGTGCTGCCACGTGGGCATCTGGGCAAGCGCAACCTCACCCGCGACGAGTCGCGGGTACGCGAAATCCTTGGGGCTTTGCTCAGCGCGCTTGCCTACGCCCATGGCCGCGGTGTGATCCACCGCGACGTCAAGGCCGAGAACGTGCTGTTCGACGAAGCCGAACGGCCGATGCTGACCGATTTCGGCATCGCCCTGCGCCGCGGCTACGGCTCGCGCGTCACCACCGCCGGCGTGGCGGTGGGCAGTACCGCCTACATGGCCCCGGAACAGGCGCGCGGCACCGAGGTGGATCTGCGCGCCGACCTCTACAGCCTTGGTGTGCTGGCCTGGGAAATGCTGGTCGGCAAGTTGCCCTATCTGGCCGAAGACGGGCTGTCGATGGCCCTCAAGCATGTGCAGGACCCGATCCCGCGCCTGCCGCCGCATCTGGGCCAATGGCAGCGTTTCTTCGATCGCGCCCTGGCCAAGTCGCCGACCGAACGCTTCACCGACGCCCAGGACATGCTCGATGCCATGCGCCGGGTTCCGCATGCGCAGCGCCAGCCTCTGCGCGCAGCATACGCGCGCATTCGCGGCCGTTTCGGAGCGAAACAGTTGACGGCCGTGGGTCTGATCGTGGCGGTCAGCATCGGCGCAATGGCCCTGATGTGGCGGCTCGATCAACAGAGCACGGAACGCCGGCTCGCCGGCATCGCCAGCGCTTTCGACAATGACCGCACTCCGATGCCGGCCACCGCCGGCCTCGATCCGACCCTGGGCGCGCCCGAGCCCGACCCCACCGATTCGATGCTGCGCGCCGCGCCCGAATCGGCCGCACAGGCGTTCGTCGCTGCCGCCGAGCAGCAGTTGCAGCAGCGGCGGCTGATCGCGCCGCCCGGCGACAACGCCTACGACAGTGTGATGACCGGGTGGCGCACCGACGCGAGCCACACCGGCCTGCCCGCCGTCAGCGGCCGATTGCTGAACGCACTCGGCGACGAGGTCGAGCAACGTCTGCGCAAAGGCGAGGATGTGGCATTGCGCGATCTGATCAGCCGAATGCAGCGGCTCGCCGAGCAGGATCGGGTGCGCGGCACGGCGACGATGACGCAGATGCGCAAGCGCTTGGACGCAGCGCTCACGGCGCGGATGGATCAGGCCCAGACCAGTGCCGATCGCGCGGCGGCGCAGCGGGTGATCGCGTCGGCGAAGACCCTTGGCATGGACAGGGCCCAGATCGCCGCACTGCAGACACGCGCCGCGAAGATCGCCAAGCCCGGCGACCGCGTCGCCGACAACATCGGCGACATGACGCTGGTCGAAGCCGGTGGCAAGGTCGTTGCTGTTTCGCGCGCATCCGTGAGCCGGGACAACTATGCCGAATTCGTGAAAGCCACCCAGCGCCAGCCTGCGCTGTGCCGCGAACGCGCCTCCCTGCTGCGGGTGCTCGCACCGCGCACATGGGAAACGCCGGGCTTCGAACAATCCGACAGCGCGGCGGTGGTCTGCGTGTCATGGCAAGACGCCGAAGCCTACGCGCGCTGGCACAGTCAACGCGGAAAGCACCGCTACCGTCTGCCCACGGCAGCCGAAGCGCTGGCCGCCTCGCGCAGCGACAATGGCAAAGCGGTGGCCGAATGGCTCAACGACTGCGCCGGCGGCAGTTGCGCGCGGCGGATGACCGCAGGCCGCAGCTGGCGGGGAGTCGGCGGCGGGCGGCCCCTGGAACCGCAGCGCGGCTACGACGACGTCGGTTTCAGATTGGTGCGGGAACTGTAGGCGAGCCGCCGAAAAACTCCCTGCTGCAGGTTTTCGGTTCGGACAGCCCCGTACAATCGCGGGATGTCGACTCCCCACACTCTCGGCCGCCGTCTGCAGGGGCTGTTCATCACTGGCCTGCTCACGCTTCTGCCGATCTGGCTCACTTGGGTCGTCGTGAAGTTCGTCTTCGTGATGCTGTCTGACCTGAGCCGGCCTCTGATCGATCCGATTCTGCAGACGCTTGCGATCGCAGCCCCCGGTGCGTTGAGCTGGCTCGCGCAGGCCTGGGTGAAGACCGCCATCGGGCTGGTCGCCACGCTGGGCGTCATTCTGTTCGCAGGCTGGCTGACCCGACGCATGCTGGGTCAACGCCTCCTCGGCTGGTTCGAAACGCTGATCAAACGCATACCGCTGGCCAACACCATCTACGGCAGCTCGCGCAAACTGCTCGACATCCTGCAGACCAAACCCGACGGCACCCAACGGGTGGTGCTGATCGATTTTCCGCATACCGAAATGAAGACGCTCGGCTTCGTCACGCGGGTCATGCGCGAACAGGGCACCGGGCGCGAACTCGCTGCGGTGTATGTGCCGACCACGCCGAATCCGACCTCCGGTTATCTCGAAATCGTCCCGGTCGAAAAAATGACGCCGACCGACTGGACCGTGGATCAGGCGATGAGCTTCATCATCAGCGGCGGCGCCGTGGCCCCGGATTCGATTCCTTTCTCGGCACCGGGTCGCGGCCCGGACAATTCCAAAGCGACGGAGACTGCAGCCCCGTGAGCATCCACCTGCTCGACGACCGCGCCAACCGGCTGTTTTTCAGCCTGGCTGCGTTCTTCTGCGTCAATGCGGTGCTGGCCGAATTCATCGGCGTCAAGATCTTCGCCCTTGAAGACACCCTGGGTATCGCGCCGCTGGAATGGAATCTGTTCGGCCAGACCGGCTCGCTGAGTTTCACCGCCGGCACCCTGCTGTGGCCCATCGTCTTCATATTCACGGACGTGATCAACGAGTTCTACGGCAAACGCGGCGTGCGGATGATTTCGTGGATCGCGGTGGCGCTGATTCTGTACGGTTTCGTGTTCGCCTTCGCCGCGATCCATCTGGCGCCGGCGAGCTGGTGGATCGACGCCGCGAAGAACCAGGGCGTACCGGATTATCAGGCCGCGTACGCGGCGGTGTTCGGACAGGGACTGTGGACGATCGGCGGTTCGGTGATCGCATTCATGCTGGGGCAATTGATCGATGTCTCGGTGTTCCACCGCATCCGCCGTGCGACCGGCGAGCGACTTGTCTGGCTGCGCGCCACCGGCTCCACTGCGGTCTCGCAGCTGGTCGACAGTTTTGTCGTGCTGTACATCGCGTTCGTGCTTGGCCCGCAACAATGGCCGACATCGCTGTTCATGGCGGTCAGCACCGTCAATTACGGCTACAAGATGCTCGCCGCCATCGCCATGATCCCGCTGCTGTACGTCATGCGGCGGGTGATCATCGCCTACCTCGGCGTCGAGCGCGCGACGCAGCTGCGCGACGAAGCGGCAGACTGACCACTTTTTCCACGCGCATCGGCCTGCGCCCATGCCGCTGGGCGCAATGACCTATGGCCGATGCCCGAAGCCGGCTTCCGGGCGATGCTGTGCAGGTCGCGCTGCTGCATCCTGCGGCGCAAAGCGCGTGTCCGGCGCAACTATCCGATGGAACCCACCGAAATGACCCGAGCCACTGTCTACAACCCCGCTCTCCTCGCCTTAGCGATCGCGGCCGCTGTCGCCGGTCTGGTCGCCATGCCGACATCCGCGCACGCGGCCAGCGCTGCGGCCACACCGGCCGCCACCGCCGAATCGAAGGCACAGACCCTGAACCGGCTCTACGGCGAATACTGGGAAGAGGTACTGAAACTCAACCCACTCCAGGCCACCTTCCAGGGCGATCCCCGCTACAACGATCAGTTGCCCAACTTCCTGACCGAAGCATCGCGCCGCGAAAACAGCGAATTCAACGCGCGCTGGCTGAAGAAGATCGAAGCGATCGGCGCCGGCGACCTCAGCGGCCAGGATCGGCTGAGCTACGACATCTTCGTCAAAGGCGCGAAGGACACGCTTGAAGGCGAGCAATTCCCCGGGCATCTCATGCCCATCAATCAGTTCAACAACCTCGCGGGCTTCGCCGCGCAGCTGGGCTCCGGCACCAACGCGCAGCCGTTCAAGACCGTGAAGGACTACGACAACTGGCGCGCACGCGGCGCCAAACTGGCGCCGATCCTGGATCAGGCCATCGTCAACATGCGCGAAGGCATGCGCCGGGGCGTAGTGCAGCCGAAGGCATTGATGCAGAAGGTGCTGCCGCAGTTCGACGCGCTGATCGCCGACCAGGCCGACAAGACCCTGTTCTGGGGGCCGATCAAGAATATGCCGGCGACGTTCACGGAAGCCGACAAGGCCCGGATCACCGCCGAGTACAAGACGATGATCGAGCAGGACGTGATGCCGGCCTATCGGCGGATGCGCGAGTTCATCGCGAAGGAATATCTCCCGGCCTGCCGCGACACCGCAGGCATGGGCGATCTGCCGAACGGCCAGGCGTGGTACGCCTACAACGCCTACCAGAGCATGTCGATCCGACGCAGCCCCGCCGAAGTGCATCAGACCGGTCTCGATGAAGTGGCGCGCATCCACGGCGAAATCCGCAATGTGATGCAGCAGGTCGGCTTCAAGGGCTCGCTCCAGGATTTCTTCAAATACGTCAACACGGACAAGAAGTTCGAATTCGAGTCCGAAGCCGCCCTGCTCACCCATTACCGCAGCATCGAGGCGCAGCTGGAGCCCGGTCTGAACCGCATGTTCAATCTCAAGCCCAAGGCGGGCTTCGAGATACGCCCCATCGAAGCATTTCGCGCGCAATCGGCTGCCGGCGGTCAATACCAGCCTCCCAGTGAGGACGGCTCGCGCCCGGGCATCGTCGATGTCAACACCTACGACCTGCCAAGCCGCAAGACCTGGGACAGCGAGGATCTGTTCCTGCATGAAGCCAAACCCGGCCACCATTTCCAGCTCGCGCTGCAGCAGGAGCTGACCGGGCTGCCGAATTTCCGGCGCTTCGGCGGCGAAACCGCGTACATCGAAGGCTGGGGCCTGTATTCGGAAACCATCGGCAAAGAGCTTGGTGCGTTGACCGACCCTTACATGTATTTCGGCATGCTGCAGAACGAATTGTGGCGCGCAATCCGTCTGGTAGTGGATACCGGCTTTCACAGCAAAGGCTGGAGCCGGGAGCAGGTGATCAGGTACATGCTGGAGAACTCCGCCACCAGCGAAACCGATGCGGTATCCGAAGCCGAACGCTACATGGCGATTCCCGGCCAGGCCTTGGCGTACAAGACCGGTCAGCTGAAGATCACCGAACTGCGCGCCCGTGCCGAAAAAGCGCTCGGCGACCGGTTCGACATCAAGGCCTTCCACGATGAAATCCTGAAAGACGGCTCGGTACCGCTGGACGTGCTGGAAGCGAAGATCGACCGCTGGATCGCGAGCCGGAAAAAGGACTGAGCTTCCTCATCGGTTCGACGCGACAACGCCAGCGCAAGCGGCATGGCCGCGTTCGCGGCACGGCGACACGCGCGATCAGGAGCGGCAGATCGGTTCAGTAGGACTTGCTGCTGCGGAGCTTGGCGATACGCTCTGGTGGCGCGAACGCATCGCTGCGTGCCCCCGTCCAGTAGTCGCGGAACACCGAATGGTCGGCGTCGCCCTCCGTCAGCAGTTCCCCCGGTTCGAGAAACCGGTACAGCGCAGCGATCGAACGCACTTCGGTCGCCGAAACCCGGCGCAGGATATGTTCAGGGCCGATCTCGGAAGGGTGCTTCAGCCCGGCTGCGCACAACATCTCGCGCAGCGCCTTGAGCGTGTTGTGATGGAACTGATGCACGCGGGTCGCCTTGTCGGGAACATCGAGCTTGCGCCAGCGCGAAGGATCCTGCGTGGCGATGCCGGTCGGGCAGCGGCTCGTATGGCAGCTCTGCGCCTGGATGCAGCCGAGCGCGAACATGAACCCGCGCGCGGCGTTGCACCAGTCCGCGCCCATCGCCAGCGTACGCGCGATGTCGAATGCGCTGGCGATGCGTCCTGCGGCGCCGATGCGGATCCGATCGCGCAGGTCCAATCCCACCAGGGTGTTGTGCACCAGCATCAGCGCCTCGTGCATCGGCACGCCGACGTGATCGATGAACTCCGCCGGCGCCGCACCCGTGCCGCCCTCGCCGCCGTCGACAACGATGAAATCGGGAATGATGCCGGTGTCCTGCATCGCCTTGGCGATGGCGAACCATTCCCAGGGATGGCCGATGGCGAGCTTGAATCCGGTCGGCTTGCCGCCGGACAGGTCGCGCATCTTCGCGATGAATTCCAGCAGGCCCACCGGCGTGGAAAACGCGGAATGACGCGCCGGCGACACGCAGTCGACCCCCGGCTTCACGCCGCGCGTGGCGGCGATCTCGACGCTGACCTTCGCCGCCGGCAATACGCCGCCGTGACCGGGCTTGGCGCCCTGCGACAGTTTCAGCTCGATCATCTTCACCTGCGGGTCGCGCGCGTTCTCGACGAAGCGCTCGGCGCTGAAACTGCCATCGTCGTTGCGGCAACCGAAATAGCCGCTGCCGATTTCCCAGACCAGATCGCCGCCGTGCTCGCGGTGATACGGCGAAATCGAGCCCTCGCCGGTATCGTGATAGAAGCCGCCGCGCCTCGCGCCATCGTTCAGCGCACGGATCGCGTTCGCCGACAGCGCGCCGAAGCTCATCGCCGAGATGTTGAATACGCTGGCATCGTAGGGCTGTGTGCATTGCGCGCCGATACGGATGCGGAAATCGGACGATGCAATGTCGGTCGGCATGATCGAATGATTGATCCACTCGTATTCCTCGCCGTAGACGTCCTGCTGCGTCCCGAACGGCCGGGTCTCGTTCACCGACTTCGCGCGCTGGTAGATCAACGCGCGCTGCTGGCGCGAGTACGGCACCTCGTCGGTGTCGGATTCGATGAAATACTGCCGTATCTCCGGGCCTATCGATTCCAGTCCGTAACGGAAGTGCACGAGGATCGGATAGTTGCGGCGCAAGGTGCTGCGGATCTGCAGCAGATCGCATATGCCCAACACGGCGAATGCACCGAAGACGGCGATGCACCAGGCCCAGCCAGCGCCGTAAACCACGGTGGCGATGATCGAAGCGGCAGTCAGCACCAGACTGATGACGAATGCGAAGTAGCGCGACATGTAGCCCCCGGAGAATGCGCGCGTTCAAGCGCGAGCCGATCGCGGTCTGCGCCGATCGGTAGTGCCCGGGGTGGGAGTCGAACCGCGCCGCGATAACGCTGAGTCGCCGCGACGATGAACGCGCCGCAGCGCGTAGTGGAAATCGGTTTCTGGTCGTTACCCGGCTTTGCAACAATGCTTCACAACAATACTGGTGCCCGGGGTGGGAGTCGAACCCACACGACTTTCGTCGGGGGATTTTAAGTCCCCTGCGTCTACCGTTTCGCCACCCGGGCGCGTGCATAGCGTGCCTGAGCTGGGCCGCATTGCAAACCACTGGCATGGGAACTTGCGTAGAAGACAACAAAAAACCCGCCGAAGCGGGTTTGTTGACATGCTCTTGAAGTTGGAGGCCTGGGTCGGAATTGAACCGGCGTACGCGGCTTTGCAGGCCGCTGCATGACCACTCTGCCACCAGGCCGGTGACGCTTGAACTGCTGTATTTGCTTTGCTTCTAAACTACAAACCCCGGCGAGCCGGGGTTTGCTGGAATCTGGAGCGGGAAACGAGACTCGAACTCGCGACCCCGACCTTGGCAAGGTCGTGCTCTACCAACTGAGCTATTCCCGCGGTGGAACGCCAATTTTAGCGTCTGTCGCAGAACTGTCAACACTCTTGCCCTCATCTGCCATCAACGCCGGCCACGCGGCGATCAGATATTGCGCGCCGGACCACAGCGTCAGCAATGCTGCCGCAGCCAGCATCCAGTCGCCGATGTGGAAGATCACATCGCCCGGCCATGGCGCAGGCTTGACGCCAGGCACCACCGAATACAGCAGGCAAAGCAATGCCAACATCTGCGCGATGGTCTTGATCTTGCCGATCAGGGCGACCTTCACGGTGGCGCGTTGACCGATTTCCGCCATCCATTCGCGCAAAGCGGACACCGCGATCTCGCGGCCCACGATCACGCCCGCCCAGAGCGCCATCCACGGCGTCGGGTGGCCCTGGACGATCAGGAACAGCGCCACAGCGACCATCAACTTGTCGGCAACAGGGTCGAGAAACGCGCCGAAGGCCGAATGCATGTTGTAGCGGCGGGCGATCCAGCCATCCAGCCAATCGGTCAATGCCGCCAGCGCGAATACGGCGGCCGAGGCGAAATTGCTCCACTTGTAGGGCAGATAGAAGATCAGCACCAGCACCGGGATCATCATGATCCGCGCGAGCGTCAGTATGGTGGGTAGCGTCAACTTCATGGCGATCCTTGTGATTCGATGCCGTGGAGGGTCGCATAGATGCGCTCGGCCAGCGCAGCGTTGATGCCCTCGACGCGGGCGATCTCCTCGATCCCCGCTGCCTTCAGGCCGCCCAACCCTCCGAAATGCCGCAACAGATTAGCGCGTCGGCGCGGCCCGATGCCGGGAATATCTTCCAGGCGGCTGACATTGCGCGCTTTTTGCCGTCGGCCACGATGGCCGGTGATCGCGAATCTGTGCGCTTCGTCGCGGACCTGCTGGATTAACTGCAGACCCGGCGAGCCGGCACCGGGTCGCACTTCGCGGCCGTCCGGGAGCAGCAGGGTCTCGTCGCCCGGTCGGCGGGCTTCCCCTTTCGCGACGCCGACCACACGGACATCGGCAAACCCGAAGTCGGCCAATACCGCATGGGCCTGGGCGACCTGCCCGGCGCCGCCGTCGATCAGCAGCAGGTCCGGCAGCACCGCCCGGACGTGGGTAGCGTCCGATGTATCGCCCGTTTGCGGGTCCACGGAGGGCACGGTCTCCGCATCGATGGCTTCGGCCGCTTTGCGGAAGCGGCGCTCCAGCGCCTGATGCATCGCGGCGTAGTCGTCGCCGGGCGCCACACCCTCGATGTTGTATCGCCGGTACTGGCCGCGCACCGGACCATCGGCATTGAACACCACGCAGGACGCCACCGTCGCTTCGCCCATGGTGTGGCTGATGTCGAAGCATTCGATCCGCTGCGGCATCTCGTCCAACCCCAGCAGCGCGCGCAGCGCCTCCGCGCGCGCGCGCTGCGCGGCATTGCTGCCGATCTCGGCGGCGAGCGTCTGTTCGGCGTTGCGGCGGACCAGATCGAGGTACCCGGCGCGCTCGCCGCGCACGCTGGTCTTGATCTGTACCTTGCGGCCGGCGGCGACGCCCAGCGCTTCTTCGAGCAGTTCGCGTTCGGGGATGTCGCGATCGAGCACGATCTCGCGCGGCGGCACCTGTTCGGCGTAATACTGCGACACGAACGCGCCAAGCACCTCCTCCGCGCTGTCCTCACCGTTGGTCTTCGGAAAGAAGCTGCGTGTCCCCAGATTACGGCCGTCGCGGAACATGAGCATCAGCACGCAGGCCTGCGCGCCCCGGGTCGCGACCGCCAGGACATCGAGATCGGCGGCGTGGCCATCGACATATTGCCGGGACTGCAGTTTGCGGATCGAAGCGACCAGATCGCGCAGGCGCGCCGCCTCCTCGAAATCGAGGCGCTCGCTGGCCACTTCCATCGCCGCAGTCAGTTCGCCGGTCAAGTCGTCGCTGCGGCCGTCGAGCAGCATCGTCGCCTGACGCACGGCATCGGCGTAATCGCGGGCCTGTACCAGACCGACGCAGGGCGCGCTGCAGCGACCGATCTGGTACTGCAGACAGGGCCGCGAGCGGTTGCGGAACACGCTGTCCTCGCAGCTGCGCAGGCGGAAGATCTTCTGCATCAGATTCATCGTGTCGCGCACCGCCAGCACGCTGGGATACGGCCCGAAATAGCGGCCCGGCAGCGACCGCGCCCCGCGGTGGAACGCGATCCGGGGCCAGGATTCGCGCGTCAACACCACATACGGGTAACTCTTGTCGTCGCGCAGCAGCACGTTGTAGCGCGGATGCAGCGATTTGATCAGCTGGTTTTCCAGCAGCAGCGCTTCGGTCGGCGTGCGGGTGACGGTGACGTCCATGCGCGCGATCTGCGCGACCATCGACGCGGTGCGGGTCGGCAACGCCTTGGTGAAATAACTGGCGACCCGTTTCTTCAGCGCCGCCGCCTTGCCCACGTACAACAGACTGCCGTCGGCGGCGTACATCCGGTAGACGCCCGGCGCGGCGGTCAGCCCACGGGCGTAGGCGCGACCGTCGAATGCATCGTCGGCCGTCGGGTCGACTGCAGTGATCATTCGCCGATGGGGATCTGGCGAAGCGTGCCGTCGGCCGGATCCAGACGCAGCACCGCGTGCGCGTCGGTATCGGCGATCCAGATGATGCCATTGACCACCGCCAGACCGGCCGGGCTGTGCAGGCGCTGCGGCAGGCTGATCGTGCTGAGTTCGCCGCCGCCCAGGCGCAGCGTGCGCAGTTGGTCGTTGCCGCTGTCAGCCACCCACAGCACCGGCGACGTGCCGTCGAGCGAGATCGCCTGCGGCTGCTGCAGCAGCGCATCGCTGCGCGAGCCTTCGATGTTGCCGAACCGCCATGCGCCCTGCCCGACCAGGGTCGTGACCTGCCGCGTGCGCAGGTGGACGCTGCGGATCGCCGAGCCGGCCTCATCGCAGACGTAGAGGATCTGCTGGACGATGGCCAGCGCGCTGGGGCCGACGAAGGCCGCGTTGGCGCCTTCGCCGTCGACCAGATCCATGGCGCCGGAACCGGCAAGCAGCTTCAACGAGCGCTCGCCGAGATCGTAGGCCCAGATCCTGTTGTCGCCGGCGGTGGCGATGCAGATGATGTTCGAAGGCGAAATCGCGACCCCGCGCGGCTGGTCCAGCGCCACCGAGCGCGGATCGTGGACCACGCCCTCGTTCGGCTGGCCAGGGCGTCCGGCGCCGCAGAGCGTATCGACATCGCCGGTGCTGAGTTTGATCCGTCGCACCGCATGATTGCCGGTGTCGGCGATGTAAAGCGCATCGCGTTGCAGGCAGAGGCCTTGAGGGTTCTGGAATGCCGCCAATTCCATCGGACCATCGATGAAACCGGGGCCGCCGCTGCCGAACTGGCGATGGATCCGGCCCGAAGGCGTGCACTCCAGTACCCGGTGGTGGCCGGAATCGACCACATACAGATACTGCTGATTGGCGGCGATGCCCATCGGGAAACGCAGCGGCAGATCGGGTTCGCGATTGCGGCGCAGTTCGATCGGTTCGAGATTCAACGACTGCGGCACTTCTTCGGCGCGAAGCTTGGCGATCTGCGCGTCGAGTTCGCGCACCGGCGTATCGCCGACGATGCGGTCGCGCACGCGGCCCTGTCCGTCGATCAGCACCACGGTCGGCCATGCATCGATGCCGTAGTGCTGCCAGAGCACCCAGTCGGCGTCGTGGGCGATCGGGAAGTCGAACGGCACGCGCTGCAGTCGCTTGACCACCCGCTTGGGGTCGCGCTCGTGATCGAAGCGCGGCAGGTGGATCGCCACGACATGCAGGTGCTCACCGTACCGTTTGCGCAGGGTCGCAAGGTCGCTGAGCCGCTGCTGGCACCAGGCGGAGCCGGCGTTGACGAAGGCGAGCGCGGTGACCCGCCCGCGCAGCTGCCCCATGCGCAGCGGCTTGGCCAGATTCAGCCATTCGAGGCTGGCGGGAAATTCGGGGGCGGGCGACATATCCATTACTTGCGGAGCATCCCTAGTCTGCGGGCGAGCGTCAACATTCCATCATACCGCCGACCGGCCGGTCGTCAGCCGGACGATGATGCCTGCCGCCGCCGCATCGACCATCGCCCACACCTGGCGGAAGTCGTCGGCATCGCCGGTGTAGGGGTCGGGAACTTCGGCGCCCGCGCCCTGCCCGGCCCATTCCAGCAGAAGTGCCACCCGCGCAGTGGCGCCAGCGGGCGCCATCGCCCGCACGTCGCGCAGCACGCTGCGATCGGCGCAGAGCAGCCAGTCGAAGTGTTCGAAGTCGACGGCGCGGAGCTTGCGCGCGCGCTGGGCGCGGATATCCACCCCAGCACCGGCTGCGACCGCGATGCTGCGGCGGTCCGGAGGCTCACCGGCGTGCCAGCCTCCGGTACCGGCGGAATCCACCTCCACCCAGTCCAGGCCGCTGCGGTCCAGATGCGTGCGCAGGGCGCCTTCGGCCAAGGGTGAGCGGCAGATGTTGCCCAAGCAAACCATCAACAATCGCACGGTTCAGGCCCCGTCCGTCGCCGCGAGATGGTGCTCGGCGCGTTCGAGGTCTTCGGCCGTGTCGATCCCCGGCGGAAACGCCGACGGGGTGATCTCGACAGAGATCCGATAGCCCGCTTCAAGCGCACGGAGCTGTTCGAGCGACTCGATCCGTTCGAGCGGCGACGGCGGCAGCGCCGCGAACCGTTTCAGGAAGCCGGCGCGATACCCGTAGATACCGATATGGCGCAGCCAGGGCCCGCCGGCCGGCAGCGTCTCGCGGCTGTTGGCGAAAGCATCGCGCGCCCAGGGCAGCGGCGCGCGGCTGAAGTAGAGGGCATCGCCGCTGCCAGCGCGGGCTACTTTGACGGTGTTCGGGTCGAACAGCGCGGCGATGTCGTCGATCGGCGTCGCCAGTGTGCTCATCGGCGCGCCCGAGGCGACCAGAGTGTCGGCGACGGCGCGGATTCCGGCTGCGGGTGCGAACGGCTCATCGCCCTGCAGATTGACGACGACGGTGTCGTCGCTCCAGCCGGCCAGCGACGCGCATTCGGCCAGCCGGTCGGTACCCGATGCGTGATCCGGCGAAGTCATCGCGATCCGCACGCCGCTGTCGACAAGCGCATCGGCGATGCGAGCGTCGTCGGTCGCAACCCAGACCTCGCGCGCGCCCGCCGCCAGCCCGCGGCGCGCGACGTGCAGCACCAGCGGCTCTCCGCCAAGCAGGCGAAGCGGTTTGCCGGGCAGCCGCGAAGCGGCATAGCGGGCGGGAATGGCGACGACGAAATCAGGGATGGCGGGCATGGGGGAATGATAGCGGTAGCGAAAAAGAAGCTGTCATCCCGAACGAGGGCGCAGCCCGAGGAGGGATCTGCTGTTGCCTGACCGGAAGCAAAGCACAAGCAGATCCCTCCGACAGCTACGCTGGCGTTCGGGATGACAAGGGTTCACTGCCCCTTGAATCATCACCGCTTCAACCGATCCAGCAGCGCCACCCAGAACGCCTCCGGCAGCTCCGCGCGGATCGGCACGCTGTAGCAGCGCTCGCTGTCCAGCGCGAGGCACTTCACTGCGTCCTTCTCGGTCATCAGCACCGGCAGATCGCTGCCGAAGCGCAAATCCTCAGAGCCATAGCGGTGGTGATCGGGGAATGCGTGCGGCACCACCGCGATATCGAGACCGCGCAGCATCGCGAAGAAGCGCTCCGGATCGCCGATGCCGGCCACCGCATGCACGCGCTGGCCGGCGAATGCCGACAGCGGCGCGCCACGATGGCCGTGCAGCGGCACTGCATCGCCTGCGCGCAGCCGCATCGGCCATTCGCCGAAACCGGTTTCGCCCGGCGCATCGGGAGCATGCATCTCAGGAGCATGCGCGCCGCCCAGATTAACCACCCGGAAATCGCAGCGGTCGCCGCGTTCCGGCGGTTCGCGCATCGGCCCCGCCGGCAGCGGCAGACGATTGCCGTAGCGGCGCCGACCATCGATCACTTCGATCTCGATATCGCGCGCCAACCGGTAGTGCTGCAGGCCGTCGTCGCAGACGACGATGTCGCAGCCGGCGCCGATCAACGCATGCGCGGCGGCGACGCGATCGCGATCCACCCGCACCGGTACACCGGTGCGGCGCGCGATCAGCACCGGCTCATCTCCACCCAGCAGGGTGTCGGTGGCGGCATCGACCCAGCGCGCCGCGCTGGCCTGCCGGCGGCCGTAACCGCGGCTGGCCACGCCCGGCTTGTAGCCTTCGGCACGCAGGCGCTCGACCAGGGCGATGGTCAGCGGCGTTTTACCGCTGCCGCCTGCAATCAGATTGCCCACCACCAGCACCGGCCTGTCCGGATGCCGGCTGCGCAGCACACCCTTGCGATACAGCGCTGCGCGCAACGCGACAGCCTGGGCATACACAGCAGAGACCAGCCGTGCATGCCACGGCGGCGTGCTGCCATCGAACCAGTATGCCGGCGGTTGTCGACGCGCGGCGCTCATGCGCGATCGCTCATGCCGGCAGATCTGCGGTCTCGGACTCGCGGAACTGCATCCGGTGCAGATGCGCGTACAGCCCGCCCTGCGCAAGCAGTTCCGCGTGCGTGCCCTGCTCCACCAGTCGCCCCTGATCCAGCACCAGCACCCGGTCGGCATGCTCGATGGTCGACAACCGGTGCGCGATGACCAGCGTGGTGCGGTCGGGCATCAAGCGATTCAATGCATCCTGCACCAGCCGCTCGGATTCGGTATCAAGCGCAGCGGTGGCTTCGTCGAGGATCAGGATCGGCGCGTCTTTCAGGATCGCGCGCGCGATCGCAAGACGCTGGCGCTGGCCGCCCGACAGCCGCCCGCCCTTGCTGCCGATGCCGGTCCCGGCGCCATCGGTCAGTTTGTCGACGAATTCGCTGGCATTGGCGGCGTCCAATGCGCTGCGCACGGTGCCTTCGCCCACCTCGCCCACCTCGCCGAGTTCGCCGTACGCCACGTTTTCAGCGACGCTGCCATCGAAGAGCATCACCTGCTGTCCGACCAGCGCGATCTGCCTGCGCAGATCGGCAAGGCGGTAATCGGCGAGCGGGAGACCATCGAGCAGAATCTCGCCGGATGCCGGTTCGTAAAAGCGCGGAATCAGCTTGATCAGCGTCGATTTGCCGCTGCCTGAGCGGCCGACGATGGCGGTGACGGTGCCGGGCGTCGCGACGAAACGGATATCGCGCAATGCAGGCTCGCTCTGGCCGGGATAACGCGCGCCGACATCGCGGAATTCCAGCTCCCCGCGCGCACGGTCGAGCGTCTGCGTACCGGTATCGCGCTCCTCGTCGGCGTCGAGCACGCCGAACAGGCGCTCGGCCGATGCGATGCCCTTCTGCAGCATGTTCTGCACGTTGGTGAGCTGCTTGAGCGCCGGAATCATCGCCATCATCGACATCATCAAGGTGACGAAACCGCCGGCGGTCAGGCGCCCGGCCACTGCTTCGCGGCCGGCGACGAACAGCAGCAGCGCCAGACCGACCGCGCCCATCAGCTGTACGATCGCAGAGGACATGCTGCGCGTGGATTCGACCTTCATCGACAGGCGCAGGTTCTCGTCGGCCAGCGCGCCGTAGCGTGCCAGTTCGGCATCCTGCGCACCGTAGATCTTCACTTCCTGCTGATTGTTGAGGGTCTGGTCGGCGGCCTGCAGCAGGCGCGCGCCGCTTTCCTGCACGCGATGGCTGAAACGGCGGTAGCGCTTGGCGACCTTGTCCATCAACAGCGCCAGCGGCGGCGCCATGATCAGAACGGCAATCGTCACCTGCCAGCTGGTCCACAGCATCACCAGCAGCGCGCCCAGGATCTGCAGCGACTGCTGCAACATCACCTTGGCCGCATCGACTGCGGCATTCGCCACCTGGTCGCTGTCGGAACCCAGCCGCATCAGCATCGACGGCACCGGTTCGCTGTCGAAACGAAGACCGGGCAGGCGCAGATACTTGCCCAGGACGCGCACGCGCAGGTCGCGGGCGATGCTGCGCGCGGATGTGCCCATGCAGATGTCGGTGATGTAACCGGCAATGCCGCGCACCACGAACAGACCGACGATGGTCAGCGGCAGGATCAAGCTGAGCTGGGCGTTCTTGCTGATGAAGGTCTCATCGACCACCGGTTCCATCAGCTTCATGAAGGCCGACCCCGCCGCCGCTTCGACCAACATGCCGGCCAGCGCGAGTAGCAGCAGGTTGCGATACGGCCCGGCGAAGCCCAACAGCCGGCGATAGATCGGCCACGCCGGGGCGCGGTCGGCTTTGCTCACCGCTTCGGCTCCTTCGTTGCAGGTGCCGCCTGCGCAGAAGCACGCTGCTCCGGCGCCGTCGCGATGCTGATCTGGCGGAACCCGAGCTGACCCAGCGCATCGAGTGCGGTCACCACCGACTGATGCGGCGTTCGCGCATCGGCGCGCAACAGCACCGGGCGCTTGCGGCTTTCATGGCCGATCCCGTCGCCGGCCACTTCGATGATCGTGCGCTTGAGCGATTCGACATCGGTCCGCAGGGCTTCGCGGTCTTGCACGAAGTATCGGCCTTCCGCGTTCACCAGCACGCTGAGCGCCTTCGACGACGCCTCGCTGGGTTCGCCGTTCGCCTGCGGCAGCTGCAGCTTCAGCACCGAACGCGCATCGAAGGTGGTGGTGACCACGAAGAAGATGATCAGTATCAGAATGACATCGATCAGCGGCACGAGATTGATCTCGGGCTCGTCATCGGCACGAAAGTCGCGGATACGCATGGCGATCAGGTCCCGGACACCGGCGGCGTGATCCCGCGCGCGCCGGCGGACATCGGCGCCGAAGCGTTGCGCGGCGTGTCTAGGGTATCGAGCAGTTGAATCGCTTCGTGCTCCATATCGACGATATAGCCGGCGATGCGGCCGCGAAAATACCGGTGGAACATCAGCGCCGGGATCGCCACGATCATCCCGGTCGCGGTGCAGACCAGCGCCTTGCCGATGCCGCCGGCCAGTTGATTCACATCGCCAAGGCCACTGTCGAGAATACCGAGGAACATCTGGATCATGCCGACCACGGTGCCGAACAGCCCCAGCAGCGGGCCGGCGGCGGCGATCGTGCCCAGGCCGTTCAGGAAGCGCTCCATCCTGTGCACGAGGTGGCGGCCGACGTCTTCGATGCGTTCGCGGATCTGATCGCGCGGCCGATGGCGAACATCCAGCGCGGCCGCCAGCAGCGCGCCCAACGGCGATGTCCTGCGCAACGAATCGATATGCGCGGGATCGAGATTGCCGCGTGCGGCCCAAGCCCGGACTTCGGCCCCCAGACCCGGCGGCAGCACGGTCTTGGGGCGCAGGCTCCAGAACCGTTCCAGGATGATGCCCAGCGCCACCACCGTCAGCAGCAGCAGGGGAATCATCGGCCAGCCGCCCGCTTTGACCAGTTCCAGCACGTCGCATCCTCCGGCCGTCGGCCGTCTTCATTCGGACCGATAGGATAACTGAGCCGCCCGCGCGTGCCTGCCGGCCGCGTCCCACAAGCGGCGATGACGACGGCGCTCGGTCTGCACGACCACCCCGCCGGGCCCGATCCGCAGCCGCACGGCACCGGTCTCGGCGGTCAGCGGCGTTTTCGCGCCTTGATGGCGCCAAAGATCCACCACCTGCGGTTTCGGATGCCGGAAGCGATTGCCGTAACCGGCCGAGATCGGCGCCCAGCGCGCACCGGTGGCGGCAACGAAACCCGGATCGGACGAGCTGGTACTGCCGTGATGCGCGACCAGCACCACATCCGCCCGCACCGACGCCGGATCCCGCCGCAGCAGATCGCGTTCGATCACCTGACCGATGTCGCCGGTCAACAGTGCGGCGCCGTGGGCGGTCTCGACCCGCAGGATGCAGCTCGATTCGTTGCGCAGATAAGGAAAGTGCGTCGGCGGATGCAGGAAGCGGAAGCGCACCCCCTCCCAGATCCAGGTATCCCCGGCGCGACAGTGCCGCAGACCGGCGATCGTCGTGTCGAGACCGCTGCCCTCGGGCGCATAACGTTGCCGGATCGCGAAGACATCGGCGACCGATGCGTAACCGCCGGCATGGTCGTTGTCGGCATGACTGATCACCGCAGCATCCAGTGCGCGTACGCCCAGCGCGCGCAGCGCGGGCACGACCGCGCGTTCGCCGGCATCGAAGCCTTCCGGAATGGCAGGGCCCATGTCGTACAGCAGGCTGTGTCCCGCCGTGCGTACCAGCACCGACAGGCCCTGCCCGACATCCAGCACGATCAGCTCCACATCGCCATGCGGCGGCAATTGCCGATCCGGCCACAGCAACGGCAGCCACAGCAGCAGCGCCAGCGGCTTGCCTGGCACACCGCGCGGCAGCAGCCACCAGAATGCGACCAACAGCGCCAGCGGCAGCGCGAACCACTGCGGCTCCGGCAGCCACCACAGTGCGAGCGGGCTGTCCGCCAAGGTCGAAAACAGCGACCAGCTCGGATCAAAGACTCTCGCCGCCAATACCCAGACCGGCCCGCCCCAGCCCGCATGCAGCGATTCCAGCGCCGTACCAATCAGGGACAGCGGCACGACGAGCAGACTCCACCACGGGATCGCCAACAGGTTGGCGATCGGCCCCGCCAGCGACGCCTGCCCGAACAGCACGACTGTGAGCGGCAGCAACCCGACGGTCGCCACGCCCTGCGCGGCGAGGAATTCGCGCAGCGGATGCCGGCCGGCCTGCGGGAGACACCACAGCAGCCAGGCCACACCGCCGAAGCTCAGCCAGAACCCCGCCGTGAGCACGGCCAACGGATCGCACACCACGATCGCGATCATCGCCAGCGACATCGCATCAACCGGACGCCAGCCGCGACGCGAGACACGCGCAACCGCCACCACCGCGATCATCAGCACCGTACGCACCGTCGGCAACGCGAAGCCGGCCAGCGCGGCGTACAACACTGCGCCGAACAACGCCGCGAGGATCGCGGCCTGTGGTCGCGGCATGCGACGGCCCAGCGCGGGCCAGCACCACCACAGCGCACGCATCGAGAGCGCGAAAAAACCGGCGACCAGACCGACGTGGAATCCGGAGATCGCGATGAGATGGGTGAGCCCGCTGGCGCGCAGGCGCTCCCAGTCGGTGTCGTCGAGCGCCCGCGTATCGCCCAGCGCCAACGCCCGCACGAATCGCGATGACGACTGCGGCACGGTAGCGGCGATACGCGCCGACATCGTTTCCCGCCAGGCATCGATCCCGCGCGGGCGCGACAATTCGCGCGCGAATTCTGGCGCCCGCACGTAGCCGGTCGCGACGATGCGCTCGATCAAAGCGTGCTTTTCGCCATCCACACCACCAGGATTGCGCAGGCCGCGCGGGGCACGCAGTTTTGCCGACAATCCCCATCGACTGCCGGCCGCGATCCGCAGACGCGGCGTGTCCGCCGACGGCGACTCCGCGCCGAAATCGTCGTACCACGACAAACGCACGCGCCGTCCACGCAATGCAGCCGGCTGGGTCGGCGCATCGTCGACTTTGAGGACGAACCGCGTCCGTCGCGCTTCATGCTGCGGCAGCTCGATCACCGTACCGATCAGTTCGTACTGGCGATGCTCCATGGGCAACGGCAACTGTCGATGCATCGCCAGTGAAGCATGGACGCCCGCCAGCAGGAATCCGACCGCAAAAATCGCAAGATGCCGCCAGACACCGCGCATTCCTCCGGCGGTCGCTGCGGTCGCGGCCGCGCACAACAACAGCCAGGGCCCTGGCGGAGACGGCAGCCAGAGGCATGCCATCACTCCCATCAACAACGCCAACGCGAATCGCAGATCCAACATGGGAGGCCTCAGCGATCCAGCGGGCTGAGCACGCCGCCCGCACCGCGATTCAAGACGTGGGTGTAGATCTGCGTGGTCGCGACATCCTTGTGACCCAACAGCGCCTGGATGGTGCGCAGATCGGCGCCGAATTCGAGCAGATGCGTCGCAAAACTGTGTCGCAACACGTGCGGCGTCACCGGCTTGTCGATACCCGCACGCTGCCGCGCGGCCTTGATCGCGCGCTGCAGGACCGCCTCATCCACATGATGCCGGCGGGTCGCGCCGCTGCGCGGATCGACCGAACGCGAGCGCGCCGGGAATACGTATTGCCAAGCGAACTCCTGCGCGGCGTTCGGATACTTGCGCGACAGCGCGTTCGGCAACCACACCTTGCCATGTCCTTCCGCCAGATCCTGCGCATGCAAGATCCTGACGCGCTCGATCGCTGTCTTCAAACGATCGCGCACCCCGTCCGGCAACGGTACCTGACGATCTTTCGCGCCCTTGCCGTCGCGAACCGTGATTTGACGACGCTCGAAATCGACATCCTTCACCCGCAGACGCATGCATTCCATCAAACGCATACCGGTGCCGTAAAGCAACGCAGCCATCAGCCACAATTCACCATCGATCATCGTCAGCAAGCGCTCCACCTCGGCCCGCGACAACACCACCGGCAACCGCTGCGGACGTTTCGCCCGGGTCACGCTTTCCATCCACGGCAGGTCCAGACCGAGGACTTCGCGATACAGGAAAATCAGCGCCGAGAGCGCCTGATTCTGCGTACTGGCGGCAACGTTTCCGCGTACTGCAAGATCGGTCAGGAATTTCTCTACCTCATGCGCCCCCAACTCTCGCGGATGCCGCTTGTCGTTGGCGAGCACAAACCGCCTGATCCAGCTGGCGTACGCCCGCTCCGTGCGGACACTGTAGTTGAGCCGTCGACAACGCGACCTCACCTGATCGAGCAATCTGGGTGGAGGGGCGGCATTCTCGCCTACACCTGTTACCACCCCGTCTTTCTGGCGGTACGACATACCGCTCTCCTGATGGGCTAATGAGCCATCACGATATGGCGGTCAGGAAGCGTAGAAAATCAGGTAAGCACCTGTTCCCTTGTAGGATTTTTCCGATTGACACCCAGTTCAAACCGTGGTCAATATTGGTTACCGCCCCTGATATGGGGTCGACTAAGCGTTAGGCAGCATAATAATCACAT
>JBIITV010000052.1:0-28447 GCA_044340325.1 Lysobacteraceae bacterium | reverse complement strand
CGTGCAGCACTTCGCCATCGCCTTCACGTGTCTGGCCGGCTTCGAAGAACAACTGGGTTTCCTTGGTCTGCTTCTTCAGCACGATATTGATGACGCCGGCGATGGCGTCGGAACCGTATTGCGCCGAGGCGCCGTCGCGCAGCACTTCGATGCGGTCGATGGCGGTGACCGGGATCGCGTTGATGTCGGTACCGGCCGAGCCGCGGGCGACCGTCTGCTGCACATTCACCAGCGCCTGCTGGTGGCGGCGCTTGCCGTTGACCAGCACCAGCACCTGATCGGGGCCGAGCGCGCGCAATGTCGCGGGGCGCAGGATGTCGGTGCCGTCGGAAATGGTGGTGCGCGAGAAGTTGAAGCTGGGTTCCAGCATCTGCAGCAACTGGCCCAGTTCCCGGGCGCCGGTGCGTTCCAGCTGTTCGCTGCTGATGATGTCGACCGGCGCGGCGGTCTCGGTGGCGGTGCGGTTCTTGGCGCGGCTGCCGAGGATCTGGATGGTGTCCAGATCGCCGGGCGGGCTGTCTGCGGGGGCGTCCTGGGCGAAGGCGGGCAGTGCGACGCTCAGGGCGAGCGCAAGTGCGGTGATTACGGGCGCGGCGCGGCGGCTGCGGCTGGACATCGGGTGATACATGGGACCTCCTGATCCTGCGGGTAGATGGGTGCAACTCCTGTGTCGACGCTCCCCTCAGCGCCGGCCGGACCGGTCAGGGTCTGGCGATTCGGCGGCATTCATAACATTTTTTTAGCGTTTTGGCCCGTTTCGTTTCTTGACCAGCGCTTTGAGATCCGTCATTTCTGCGGCGACCGGCAGGGACGCTGTCGACCGTGCCCGGTCAGGCGTAGGCTGTTCAGATCGATTCGAGAGGGCAGTGAGATGACCGAGAGCGATTCCGACACGGTTCCAACCGCTGGACCGATCCAGGACGGGCCGCACCAGCGGCTCGCCCGCATGGCGGGAGACTGGGAGGGCCTCTACCGGCTATGGTTCGAGCGCGACATGCTCGCTTCCGAATCCGGTCAGCGCGGCACCCTGCGCGCGGTGCTCGGCGGGCGCTTTCTGCTGCACGAATACACCTGGGAATTCGACGGCCGCAGCTATGCGGGCGTGGCGCTGTACGGCTACCACATCGACGAGCGGCGCTGGGAATGCGCCTGGGCCGACAGCTTCCACAGCGGCAGTTCGATCATGTTTTCGCACACGTCGGGCGATGCCGATCCCGCGCATTTCGCGGTACTGGGCAGCTATGGCGATGGCCAGACCCCGCCCGGCCCGCGCTGGGGCTGGCGCACCGAGATCGAACAAGCGGATGCCGACCACATCAATATCACCATGACCAATATTTCGCCCGATGGCGAAGAGACGCGCGCGGTCGAAGTGGAGTACACCCGCGTCCGTCCCGTAGCCGGCGCTGCTTGAAGGCGCTGCGGGTGCCGCCTGTACGTAAGCAGGCGCCTTGGGCACAAACCCGGGAATAACGTGGGGCCGCGCAGAACAACCTCGCGCCGTGCTCAGCGCTCGCGTTGGACGGCTTCGCGGGCGAGCGCACGCAGCGTCGGGGTGTCCAGGCCGGCATGGGAGAGTCTGATCAACGCGCGGTCGATGGCGCGCTGCGCCGAACGGGCAGCGAGTTGCCGGTCCCGGTCGCCGTCCAGCGCATCGTCGCGCAATTGGTAAGCGAGCCCGACCTCGTTGGCGAACGCGCACAGGGCCGTGGCGCGGAAACTGTCGGCATCGCCGGCTGCCATGGCGCCAAGATGAGCGGCTGCCACGAGTAGAGGTGCGGTCTTTTTAGCGGGTCCTTCGGGCTGGCCGCAGAGTTCGGCGGCCTGACCGTGGGCGATGCCGCGACTGCCGCAGGCGCTGGCGAGGCATTCGAGTTTGTCGGCGAGCAGATCGCCACCGTCGCTGGCTACTGCGGCGTAGGCGTCCGACAGCAGGGTCGCCGCCGCAAGCAGCGCCAATGGTTCGCCGAACATGCGATGCATGCTGGGGTGTCCACGACGCTCGTCGGCGTTGTCCATGCACGGCAGATCGTCGAGGATCAGGCTTTGCGCCTGGATCATCTCCAGCGCAAGCGCTGCGCCGAGAACACGTCGGGTGTCGCCGCCGAGCGCCTCGCATGCGGCGCGTGCGAGCAGGGCGCGGAACCGTTTGCCGCCGCGCATGGCGTGGCGCACCGGAAGCGTCAATGGCGAATGCGGCGGCAATGCATCGAGATAGCGCGCGATCCCGGCTTCGATCTCGATGCGCGCCGTTGTCTTCCACGCCTCGAACGATAGACCCGGATCAAAATTTTGATTGGTATGGCCGCCGTGGTCGCATTCGAGCGGTGTCGTCGCGAGCGGGTCGGCCAGCCTCTGCACTGCGTCCATCGTTGCCCCTGAGCGTCAGGTGTTTTCGAAACGCTGCATGAAACGCTCGGCGTCGCGCACGCCTGCGTAGTCGCGAATGATGGCGTACAGCTTCTTGACCATCGCCGCATACTCCTGCGGGTTCTGGATTTCGGCGACACGGTTGACGACGGCATCGCCGTCCTGGCCGAGCGTCTGTACCAGATACATGCGCAATGCGGCGATCTTCAGCGCGAGACTGTTGTCCATCTGCGCGGGTGCCGGCGCAGGCTGGTATTGCTGTTGAGGTGCAGGCTGTTGGGGAGCCGGCTGATACTGCGGCGGCTGCGGCGCGGCCTGGTATTGCGGTTGCGCCGGATAGGGCGGCTGGATGCGCTCGATCGGCTGCGCGCGCTGGATCTGCGAATCCAGCGACGGCTCGATTGCGACCGGATTGTTGCCCCGGAACGAGAAGATGTTGTCGCGGCTGCCGATCCGCTGGATATAGCCGTTGTCTTCGAGAAAAATAAGCGGTGCGATCGATTCGCGGCAGGGATCGCTGATCATCTGGATGGTTTCGACGTTACGGTTGCCGTTGATGATCAGCAGCACCATGCGCAGGTCGGACGGAAGCGATTCATCGCGGCGTCTGAGCGCTTCCTCGCCCCTGGGCGTTTTTTCGAAGACGATCGATGGGTCCATGACGCGGTCTCTCTGCTGTGGGGTCAGTGGCTTGATCGAGGTAGGCAATCCCGTTTTCATGTCGAAGTCGCTCTTGATGACTGGTGGGCCCGCATTTCTCTGCGTGTTCTGACCTGCCAAGCGCAGAAAGTGACGCTGGATGTCAGTACAGCTCCGGCCGCAAGGTGATTTCTCCCTATGCCCGTAGCAAATTGCGGGCCAAGTCTGAGCGGGGTCTCAGATCGCAATCCGCATCATGTCGGCACGCATCGTGCTTACAGCTTCCGCGTCATCCGTGCGCACATCCGTTGAACGAGGGGGATCTTATGCAAGAGCTTGCGTTGATTACGCAGTACATGTTTCTGGTGACCATGCTGGGAATGGCAGCAGCGACCGTCTACTTCTGGCTGGAACGCGACACTTTGTCGCCCGAGTTCCGCGCCGCAGCCACCATCGCCGGCATCTACACCGGCATCGCCGCCTTCATGTATTGGCGAATGGTCGGTATCGTCGGCAGCGACGGCGACCCGGCCTCGGTCGTGGCTCTGCCCACCCACTACCGCTATGTCGACTGGGTGATCACCACCCCGCTGATGCTGCTGAACCTGATGGTGCTGCTGCAGATCACCGAAGAGAAGCGCGGTCTGGTGTTCGTGATGATCGCCGCCGACGTGGCGATGATCGTGTTCGGCTTCTTCGGCGAGCGCTATTCGCGTATTCCGGGCATGCAGTTCGAGTCGTGGGTGATGTTCGGACTTGGTTGCCTTGCCTTCCTGATCCTGCTCTACATGATGTACAGCGTGCTGGCCGAGGCAGCGAAGGACAAAGTCGCGCCGGTGAAGAAGGCTTTCTTCAACATGCGCACGTTCATCGTCGTCGGCTGGATGATCTACCCCATCGGCTTCATCGTCGGCATGCTCGCACCGGGCGATGGCGCCAAGATCGCGCGCGAACTGGTGTACAACTTCGCTGATCTGGTGAACAAGCCCGGTCTGGGTCTGGTCGCGCTGATCGCGGCGCGTCAGATCAGCCGCGACGCGGGGATCCGCCAGGCCATGCGCAACCTGTAAGTTTTTTCAGCCGTCCGCGCCGCAGTCAACGGCGTGGACGGTGCATCCAGGAGGACGCCACTATGGCCAAGACGGCGGTTCTCGGAGCAGGTCTGGGCGGATTGGCCGCTGCGATCCGGCTGCGCGCGCGCGGGCATGAGGTCGATGTCTACGAGCGTCTAGAAACGCCGGGAGGTCGTGCCCGCACCTTCCGATTCGAGGGCATCGATTTCGATGCCGGTCCGACCGTCATCACCGCGCCGTTTCTGCTCGATGAACTGTTCGCGCTGGCGGGCCTGCGTCGCGAACACGAAATCGAGTTGCTGCCGGTCAGGCCGTGGTATCGCTATCTGTTGCCCGAGGGCGATGCCTTCGACTACGGCAGCAGCGCCGAGGAAGTGGTGGAGGCGGTTGCCGCCTTCTCGCCCCAGGACCGCGCGGGCTATCTGCGTCTGCGCGAATATTCCGCCGCGTTGTATCGCGAAGGCTACGAGCGCCGCGGCGACACCTCATTCCATACATGGCGTTCCATGCTGTCGGCAATGCCGGCGCTGCTGCGCCTGCGCGCCGACCGTTCGGTCTACGCGGCGGTCTCGCATTTCATCCGCGACCGCCGTCTGCGCGAAATCCTCAGCGTGCACCCGCTATTGGTCGGTGGCCACCCGTTCCGCACGTCGGCGATCTATGCGCTGATCGTGCATCTGGAACAGGCGGCCGGCGTCTGGTACGTGCGCGGCGGCACCGGTGCGCTGGTAAGCGCGCTGGAGCGCGCGGCCATCGGTATGGGCGTGCGTTTCCACTACGGGAAGACCGTGCATCGTCTGCACGCACCCCACCGACGGGTGGAGACGATCGAATTCGAAGACGGCGAGCGCATCGCGCCGGATCTGGTCGTGAGCAATCTCGATCCATCGACACTCTACAGCCGTCTGCTGGATGCGCCGAAACGGCGGCGCTGGACTGCGCGCAAGCTCGCGAAGCAGCGTCATTCGATGGGGCTGTATGTGCTGTATTTCGCGACCGACGGCGACTATCCCGAGGTCGCCCATCACACCATCGTGCTGGATACAAATTTCCGCAACCAGCTCGACGACCTGTTCGATGGCGATACGCTGCCGGAGCGCTTCAGCGCCTATCTGCACCGGCCCAAAGCCACCGATCCGACGATGGGCCCGGACGGCGTCGATCCGTTCTATGTGCTGGTCCCGGTGCCGAATCTGCGCGCGTCGATCGACTGGGACACCGCCGAACCGATGTTCCGCGAGCGCGTGCTCGATTTCCTGGAACGCCGCGCGTTGCCCGGCCTGCGCGCACGCCTGCGCTTCGTGCATGCGGTCACGCCGCACTATTTTTCCGACACGCTGATGAGCGCGCATGGCAGTGGATTTTCGATCCATCCGGATTTGCTGCAATCGGCGTATTTCCGCTTCCACAACCGCTCCGAGGAATGCGCCAACCTGTTTCTCGTCGGTGCCGGCACCCATCCCGGCGCCGGCGTGCCCGGCGTGCTGACCTCCGCGAAAGTACTGGACCGGCTCATTCCTGCGGCGGAAGGTGCCGATGGCGCGCGCTGATCGGGTCCTGACCGAAGCGCTCGAATCGCTGTCCGCCAGCGCGATGCGGCGACATGGCCGTACCTTCTTTCTCGCCAGCCTGATGCTCGGTTCGCGACGGCGCGGCATCGAAGCGCTCTATCGCCTCTGCAGGCATATCGACGATATCGCCGACGACGATCATCAAGATGTCGAAGCTCGGCATCGCGCTATGCGCGATCTCGACGATGCGCTTCGCCGCGAGGATCGCGCCGTGCCGTGCGTGCGCGTCGCGCTGCGCCTGCGCGATGCGCACGGTTTGCGTCTGGCTGGTCTACATCGATTGATCGGGGAAGCCGAAAGAGATCTCGATTTCCGGCGCCCGCAGACCTTCGACGATCTGCTGCGCTACGCGTTCGGCGTGGCCGGCGTGGTCGGCTGGATGCTCTGTCCCATGCTCGGTGCGCGTGATCTGCATGCGATCGCGCCGGCGGTGGCGCTGGGCATCGGCATGCAGCTGACAAACATTGCCCGCGATGTCGTCGCCGATGCGCGCATCGGCCGGATCTATCTCCCACACGACTGGGCGCCGCAGCTGTCGCTGCGCTCGCTGTCCGCCGCCGAACACGAGGGCTTGCGCGAAGCGCACGCTGCCACGCTGCGCCTGCTTGATGAAGCCGAAACCTTCTATGCCCTGGCCGAACGCGGCATGCTGCTGCTGCCGACACCGCCGCGATGGTCGATCCGCGCTGCCGCGCGGATGTACCGCGATATCGGCCGGCGCGTGCGCGAACTCGGTGCCGAGGGCGCGAACCAGCGCGCCGTGGTCGGCCCATGGCGAAAATCGTCCCTACTGATCGCCAGCGCCAGCGGCGTGTCGCCGCGCTTCGCACGTCCCGCACCGCTGGCGCTGCCGGTGGTTCTGCGCGATGAGCTCGAACGCCTGGACGCGGCATGAGCGCCGAATCGATCGCGATCGCCGGCGGTGGGCTTGCGGGGCTCAGCCTCGCGCTGCAGTTGCAGCGTCAGCCCGCGTTCTGCGGCCGGCTCACGATCTACGAAGCGCGGGACGCGTACCTCGACGATCGTCGCTGGTCGTTCTGGCCGGTGCACGCGCATCCGTTCTCGACGCCGCCGCTGCGGCGCTATCCGCAGCTGAGGATGACGGCGTGCGGCCGCACGATCCAGCTCGATTGCGCCGAAACGCCGTATGTCTGTTTCGCTGCCGGCGACCTGTATGCCGAAGCACAGGCGCGACTGGATGGCGACGCGCGTTTCGAACTGCGGATGGGTGCGGCGGCGAGCGCCATCGATGCCAATGCGAAGAGTGCGACGGTGCGCAGCGGCGACGGCGACGGCGATACGCGATACGACCGGGTCTTCGATGCGCGTCCGCCACGGATCGAACCCGAGTTTCTGCAGTGGTTCGTCGGTGGCGAGATCGAACTGCCGGTTGGCGCTGCGATGCCGGCGCCGGTGTTGATGGATTTCGATCTCGATCAGGACAATGGCCATAGCAACGACCAAGTCCACGATATCGTCTTCGCTTACGTGCTCCCGCAGCGCGACGACACGGTGCTGGTGCAGCTGACCTACTTTCTTCCGCGCGGCGCATCGCCGCCGACCGATGCCTGGCCGCGCTGGCGGCGTTATGTCGTCGAGCGTTTGCGGCTTGATCCTTCGCGCCTGCGCCGCGAGGAATGCGGTGCAATTCCGATGCATACGTTGCGCAGGCAGGTCGATGCCGCCTCGCGCGTGCAGCCGCTGGGCGCGGCTGCCGGGTGGATCCGCGCGGCGACCGGCTACGGTTTCGTTGACACCCAGCGCGCCTGCGTCCGCCTGGCCGAAGCCCTGGTTCACGCACCGCACACCGCGGCACGAGTGCGCCCGCGCGCGCGCATCGACGATGCGATGGATGCCGTGCTGCTGGAGGCGATGCGTCGGCATCCGCAGCATGTCGGCCGCTGGTTTCTGCGCCTGTTCGAACGTTGCCCGTCTGCACGCCTGATCCGCTTTCTCTCCGGCGAAGCCACGATGGCCGACCGCTTGGCGGTGATGGCGGCGCTGCCGCCGGGGCCGTTCGTCGGCGCGGCGCTGCATCGGAGCCTGCGCGGCCGCGTGCGGGGCGGGGCATGAATCGGCGCGAAGCCGGACACTACGGCTTCGGGCTGCTTGTCTGCCTGCCGCTGTGGGCGATCGGGCGCGATGTGCTCGATATCGCGGCGGTGCTCGCCATCGCGTTGATCGGTACGCCGCACGGCGCTGCGGATACTCTGCGGCTGCGTGCATTGGCGACGGTGGCCGACGGCACGGTTCGGTGGCTGATGTTCCTGATTTTCAACGCGCTGTATCTCGCGGTCGCGGCGTTGGTGTGGTGGCTGTTTCTGCGTTGGCCGGCGCAGGCTTTGCTGGGTTTTGTGCTGATTTCTCTGCTGCATTTCGGCGCGACCGATGCGATGACCGAATGGCGTCGTCTAGCGTCTGACCCGGATGCATCGGCGGATCGCGCCAAGGTGCGCACGACCGTTATGCGCACCGGGGCAATGAGTGCGGTGGTCGCCATTGCCGCGCCGTTCGTGTTTTGGCAGACCGATGTGCAAACCTATCTGCGCTGGCTTGGGCTCACCGCCGGCGAGGCGGCGCGCTTTCCGCCTCCGAAAGCTGCGATGACGGTTGCGTTGGCGATGGCGCTGGCAATGATCGGCATCCGCCGCTGGCCGCTGAGCGGATGGCGACTGCCGACGGCTGTCTGGATCGCCGGGCCATCGTTGCTGTTGCCGCCAGCGGCGGGATTCGCGCTGTATTTCTGCGCCGTGCACGCCTCGCGGCATTGGGCGCAGCTGCGTATCGATCAGACCGAACTGCCGCTGCGGCCGGTGATCGCGACGATGCTGGCGACGGTCGCGCTCGCGCTCGCATTGCTCTGGCACCACCAGGGCGCGGCGTTCGCGCCGAGGCTGGCGCAGGTGGTGATCGTGGGCCTTGCGGCGCTGACCGTGCCGCACATGCTGCTAGACGCGGTGATGCGTTATCGACAAACGCCGAGTCTCTCGCGGTAAAGGTCCGGCAATGATGTGCATGGGTCGCACCGATGACTGCCCCGATGGGTTTGCTACCAGCGATCGGGCAGCACGGTATCGTCCGGCATCGGCGTCATCGCCACGCGCAGCAGATAGCGGCGTTTGCCTTCGCGGCCGAAATCTTTCACATACACCATCGCCAGAGGCGGCCAGAATCGCAAGCAGGGATTGGCCGCGTTCGCGCATCTGCCGCAGCGTTTCGATGCCGCGCGCGATGTGGGCATCGCGGCCGAAAAACACTGCGGCATCGTCGGTGTCCAGTGGTACCAAGCCGGGATAGATCTTGCGGCCGGGGGTGAGTGGGAACGTGGAGGCATCGAAGCCTGCGCGTTTGAGGCCGACGACCAACCTCTGCAGCCCTGATTCGGCCAGCGCAACCGGCAGCGTATGGCCGGTGTTTGGCATCAGCACGTCGATGACGGACTGCGGGCCGGGCACGGTGAGGTCGATGAGCTGGTATTCGACGGTGAGCAGGTCGCGATAGGCTTCTAGCGGTGTTGGCTCGATCAGTACCGGGATGATTTTCTTGTACAGCATCTGCGCGGCGAAGGCTTCGGCGCCGCACCAGTCCCGCTGCCTCCATGTTGGCGAGATCAGGAACACCACCGCTTCGCAGCGCGACGCTGCTTTTTTCAGGGCATCGCGCCAGCGTTGCCCGCCGCCGATGTCGTCGAAATCGACGAAAATTTCCTCGCGCGGCCAACCCTGCGACACGATCCACTCGATGATCGCGCGGGTCTTGGCGCTGTCCGCCGTGGCATGACTGATGAAGATAAGAGACACAGCGCCCCTTGGTCGTCCTTGATAACCGCGCGTTGCCGTTCGCAGCCGGCATTGCGACTGGATGGTTGATGCCAGTTTTTGACCTTGCGCGATACGCCGCGCGATGAGCGGTCAGGCCCTGCGACCGAGATCGGTCAGATCCTCCACTCCGGCGATGTCGGCCAGTGCTCTGGCATACGCGACCAGCTGTTGTTTGACATCGCGCAGTTCCCGACGAAACGCATTGCGGTTCTCATCGTTCGAGAATGCGCCCTGCTCGGAGAGCGAGTGCCATTTGTCAGTAAACGGGCGGACGATCTGATTGAGCACGATCACGGCCAGCTTCGTGAACTCCACGCACTGCCGGCCACGGGCTCGCAGAATCCCGCGCGTCGTCGCGAACAGGGAGTGGATGCTGTCCAACGCGGTTTTCTCGACACCGACCTGATCGGGCAGCGGCTGGGTGGTGATGCGGGTCAGCAGTTCGACATAGAGATCCCACGCGGCGTCCCGGTCCGGGTCCGATGGCTGCCACTCCGTTTCAAGAAACCCCACGCTCAGTTTCAGAGACGTCATGCCCCAGCGTTCGAGGGCGTCTTTCCATTTCATCGTGATCTCCTTGCTCTCATTGACTGTGGGTGTCATTGACTGTCTGCGCTGTCTTCCACCCGCACCCGCAGCACACCATCACGCAAGCGCGCATCGAGACGTTCGCCGGCCTGCGCATCATGCACGCTGCGGACGATGCGACCGTCGTCGCGCTGCAATATCGCGTAACCGCGGGCGACGGTCGCCAGCGGGCTGACCGCTTCCAGCGAGCGCGCGAGGCCGTGCAGTTGCAGCGCACGTTTTTGCAGCGCGCGCACCGTTGCGGCCTGCGGGCGCGGGGCCAGCGCGTGCAGTCGATCGCGCAGCAAGGCGAGCCGGCGCTGTGGCCGTGTGGCGTGCAGCACCGCAGCGGCGTGTCGCAGCTGTGCGCGACGGCGTTGATCCGCTTGCATCCAACTGGCGTGCAGGCGGCGCAGGGCGTCTTCGTGGCGGCGGCGCAGGGCGTCGAGCCGGGCCTGCGGGCGCAGTGCCTGCAGGCGCAGGGCCGCGCGGTCGGCGCGCTGTGCGGCGTGGCGGAGTTGCCGCTCGTGTACCGATTGCAGGCGACGCATTTGCGCGCGCAGATGCGCGGCGAGGTCTGCGCGATCGGGCACCAGTAGCTCGGCCGCGACCGACGGCGTCGGCGCGCGCAGGTCGGCGGCGAAATCGGCGAGGCTGATATCGACCTCATGCCCGATCGCCGACACCACCGGCACCGGCGACGCGGCAATGGCGCGCGCAAGGGCTTCGTCGTTGAAGGCCCAGAGATCTTCCAGCGAACCGCCGCCGCGGGTGATGAGCAGGGCGTCGTAGCGACCGCTGCGGCCGGCGGCCTGCAGCATGCGCACGATCTGCGCGGCAGCGGTGTCCCCCTGCACCGGCACCGGCAGGATGTCGACTTCCACCAGCGGAAAGCGCCGCCGCAGCACGCTGAGCACATCGCGCACCGCCGCGCCGCTGGGCGAGGTGAGGATGCCCAGCCGGCGCACATGGGCGGGCTGGGCACGTTTTCGGCTTTGGTCGAACAGGCCCTCGGCCTGCAGTTTGGCTTTCAGCTGTTCGTAGGCCCGCCGCAGCGCGCCTTCGCCGGCTTCCTCCATCGTGTCGAGGATCAACTGGTAGTCGCCGCGCGCTTCGTAGAGGGTCAGCCGGCCTCTTGCGAGGACACGCAGACCTTCGCGCGGCGTGAATTTCAGCCACTGGCTTTTCGGCTTGAACAGCGCACAGCGGACCTGGGCGCGTTCGTCCTTCAGCGTGAAATACAGGTGTCCGGAGGAAGGCCGCGACAGATTGCCCAGCTCGCCCTCGACCCAGATCAGCGGAAAGGCGTCCTCCAGCAGATTGCGGGCGAGGGCGTTGAGCTGACTGGGCGTCAGCGCCTTGCGGTCGTCGCTGGGGGGGAAGGATGACATCTGTACAGGATACGGGACACCCATCCTGCCAGTGCGAGCCGGGCGCTGTACATCATGCTGCCCATACGTGCCGAAAGTGTAATTTTCGTTAAGGAATATCCTGCGACCATGCGCGCTGAGCTGAATGCAATCAAACATGATCGATTCGTGATCGATTCGTGATCGATTCGTGATCGATTCGTGATCGATTCGTGATCGGGTCATGACCAATGTCCACGACAAGACTTCCGGCCCTCGATTCACTCCTCTGTGCGGGTAGGGACGCTTCCCGAATGCGGCGGACCGTTGATGCCGAATCATGTGCTGGCCAGACGGCTGCTTCGTGAAATGGGTCGTAACTGGCGCCCCCGATCCGTACACGTGTCGACCCAGATACCCAGCCCTTGAAGGAGTTTGGCAAAAATGAACAGAGTTTCGAAATGTCTGGCCTATTCCGCTCTCGCCGCTTCCCTGATTGCAGGCGCCGTCCATGCGGGACCTGATGATCGATCGTCACCTCAGTCAAGGTACGTGCAGTCATCGCCGGAACGAGGTCGCATTGCGCAGGAAGGATCGGAATACGCCGAACAGTTGTATGCCGATTTCACGAAATACAGCCAAGGCAAGGTCGGTTTTCAGGTGATGGATCTGGCCCGAGGCCCATTGACGGAACTCAAGAATATCCGCTTGGCGGACTTGGTTGGCGCAACGAAAGTAAAGTTGGTCACTTCCCACGGGGACGCGGCGATCGAGAACCCACGTTTCATGCCTGTCGCCATGAAACATACTGAAACACCCGATGCGTCGCAGACAGGTCAAACGCTGC
This sequence comes from Lysobacteraceae bacterium, assembly GCA_044340325.1. Classification (GTDB taxonomy): domain Bacteria; phylum Pseudomonadota; class Gammaproteobacteria; order Xanthomonadales; family Xanthomonadaceae; genus Lysobacter_I. Next base: position 16,210 of record JBIITV010000052.1, on the reverse strand, counting down.
AAGAATCCGGTTTTTCGATGGACAAGGGCGTTTATCGCTTGCTTTCGGTCCGTACAAAGGCCGGTAGCACCAGTCGGAACTATATGGCGCTTGAGATGTGCTGGGAGGGCCAACAGCGCTGCTACGTCTACGATCCCGTGATCGACTTCGTAGATTGGCAGGTCAATCGTCTCAGACCATCGAGCACGCAAGCGGAGGGTGGTGCGGCGACAGGGCGCGGTCTGCCAACGAAGGCGTTCGTTTCATGCAAAATAGCGGGCTATTCCAATAGCACAATAGAAAAGAGTTTTCCGAGTAAGACCGTAACTGTATCGGGAGTCGCAGATATCCTCGTCGGCAAAGCGTATACCAAAATCAGTTGCGTCTCCACAGTCAATGGGAACTGCTACGCAGTCATCAATGATCGCTATGCGAATACTTCTGGTTACAGAAACAAGGCCAGTGGCGCAACTGTCGCTTGCGACTACATTTATGGTTCCAACGCGAACGCCTCTACAGGTTATTTCTCCATGTGGGCCAGAACCGGCTGTGCGGCCTTTTATCGGACTGGCGCCACGATGAGGTACAAGTTGTCGGGATCGGGGGTAAATACGGTAGCCATCATTGATGTCGCGCTTGGAACCCGCGGTGAAAATGATGCCGGTTTCAAAGGGCAGTGCGTTAAGCGATAACAGTGTCAGGCTGGAATGGCACTTACTTAAGCGCTGCATCCAGATTTTCGTCATTTCCGCGTAAGCGGGAATCCAGTGACTTCAGGCCTTCTTGAATAAGCAAAGGCGCTGGATCCCCGCCTACGCGGGGATGACGGGGCTTAAGTAAGTGCCATTCGTGTCAGGCTGATGCTGGGACAGCGTGATTGACGACTGCACCAGGTGCGGCGTGCTGGTCGAGCGGTTCGGCCATGCGATGCGTCGAGGTCATCAAACAGTGGAGGGGGCCGCAAGGCCCTCTTCTTTCGCTGCATGACTGCAGTGATTTCCGCGATTGTCGGGCATTCGATCTCGGGCCGGGGGGGCGTCAACAGGTTCGTCGTCTGCGGCAACGACTTCACGCTGGATCATCGGTGCCGAAGAATCTCGGCCGGGGGTATTCAGCAGGGGCCAGCGGTGAGTCTGACCGCATGTTTCAAGTCGGTCACCTCCTGCAAGGCGTCCGGGTAGGGTGAAGTGATACTTGGTCGACACGGGCGGATAGAATGGCGGCATGTCCGCACAACCCTTGCCCTGCCAATCCGAAGACGCCGCGCCGCTGTTCGGCCCCGCGTCGCGCCGTTCCACCCGCCAGGTCCGCGTCGGCGGCGTCGCCGTCGGCGGCGATGCGCCGGTGGTGGTGCAGTCGATGACCAATACCGATACCGCCGATATCGCCGGCACCACGAAGCAGATCGCCGAACTCTGGCGCGCGGGCTCCGAGCTGGTGCGGGTGACGGTGAACAATGCCGAATCCGCCGCTGCGGTGCCGCGGATCGTCGAGAAGCTGGCGATGATGGGCATCACGGTGCCGATCATCGGCGACTTCCACTACAACGGGCATCAGCTGCTCGCCGCCGAGCCGGCCTGCGCCGAGGCCCTGGCGAAATACCGGATCAACCCCGGCAATGTCGGTTTCGGCAGGAAGCGCGACACCCAGTTCGCGCAGTTGATCGAATTCGCGATCCGTTACGACAAACCGGTGCGCATCGGCGCCAACTGGGGCTCGCTCGATCAATCTTTGGCCACGCAGCTGATGGATGAAAACGCACAGCGCGCGGTGCCGTGGGACGCTAGCCGCGTGCTGCGCGAAGCGCTGATCCGTTCGGCGCTGGATTCGGCTGAGCGCGCGGTCGAGATCGGTCTCGCGCGCGAGCGCATCATCCTCAGCGCGAAAGTCAGCGGCGTGCAGGAATTGATCGCGGTGTATCGCGACATGGCCGCGCGTTCGGATTTCGCGCTGCATCTGGGGCTGACCGAAGCCGGTATCGGCAGCAAGGGCATCGTCGCTTCGGCCGCCGCACTGGCGGTGCTGATGCAGGAAGGCATCGGCGACACGATTCGTATTTCTTTGACGCCTGATCCCGGCGCGTCGCGCACCCAGGAAGTCATCGTCGCGCAGGAACTGCTGCAGACCATGGGTCTGCGCGCGTTCACGCCGATGGTCACCGCGTGTCCGGGCTGCGGCCGCACCACGTCGGAGTTCTTCCAGGAACTGGCGAAGGTGGTCCAGGAACACGTGCGCGCGAAGATGCCGGAGTGGAAGATCACCCATCCGGGCGCGGAGAATCTCACCCTCGCGGTGATGGGCTGCGTGGTGAACGGCCCGGGCGAATCGCGTCACGCGAATATCGGCATCTCGCTGCCCGGTACCGGCGAAGCGCCGGTGGCGCCGGTGTTCGTCGATGGCGAGAAGGGCGTCACCCTGCGCGGCGAGAACATCGCCCAGGACTTCATCGGCCTGATCGACGGCTACGTCGAACGCAAATACGGGCGTGACGCGCACGCCGGCTGAAGTGTTCGCAATGCTGCGCGAGGAATTCCGGTTCGCATCGGAATTCCTGCGTCGCCGCTTGCTGCGGTTGTCACTGCTGTTCGTCGGCCTGCTGTTGCCTCTGTGGGGATTCGCCGAACTCGCCGATGAAGTGCGCGAGCGCGAGCCGTTTCCGTTCGATGAGCCGATCCTGCGTTTCGCGCATGCGCTCGCCGGCGACGGACTCGACCGCGTATCTGTGTTCTTTTCCGCAGTGGGTTATCGGTACGGCGTGGTGCCCTTCGATATCGCCTTGATTCTGGCGCTGGCCTGGCGTCGGCGCATGCGCGAGGGCCTGTTTGCCGGTATCGCCATCGTCGGTTCGGCACTGCTGAATCTGTCGACCAAACAGTTCTTCGCCCGCGACCGTCCCAGCCTGTGGGCATCGATCGCACCGGAAACCACCTTCAGTTTCCCCAGCGGCCATGCGATGGGATCGGCCACGCTGGCTTGGGTTCTGCTTTTGCTTGCTTGGCGGACGCGATGGCGCTGGCCTGTTGCGGCGTCGGCCATGGCGTTCGCGGTGATGGTCGCATTCTCGCGCGTGTATCTTGGCGTGCATTATCCCTCCGATATCCTCGCGGGTTGGACAGCGGCATCGATCTGGGTTGTTTCGATCTATTTGCTGACGTTTCGCAGAGGAGTCCGGCCTTGGCAAGGTGATTCCGCTGCCGGCTGATGAGGGAGCAGGTTTAGCGTTGTGTCAGGCCTGGTTGTTTGTGCAGTGCAGCATTTACCGGATGTAAGCAGATTTGCAAAAAAACCCCATCGATGTTCGCAATCGGTGCTCTTGATGCCTATACAATCGGGAGGACGATCGCCCAAGGGTGGGTCGGAAGGCGCGCCTGACCCTTTGCGGGGCGGCCGTCTCGCGCCAGGGAGCAGGTGCATTAGGATTCAGGGGTTCCGTATCCAACCTTCGCTTACCGAATTTTTCCGGGGGACAGTTATGTCACGCATCAAGAAGTGGGGCGTCGCAACCAGCGCATCCGTGCTGATCGCCGCTGCAGCTATGGCTGCCTATCAATACACAACGAATGGATCTGGCACCCCGTTCGTGACCGACGATGCGGGTACTCCCGCGTCCAGCGCTGCAAGCGCATTCACGGGAGCTGCGGCAACTGACGGCGGCGGTGTCAACGCGGCTGCCGGCTCGGCGACCGATGTGCGCGAACAACGCAGCACATATATCGTCGTATTCAAGGAAGCCGCGCTGGCCAGCTACAAGGGCACGCTCCCGGGTATCGCCGCACCCGAACGCGTCCGCGACGAGCAGGGCACCCTGCGCCTCGACGCACAGGGCGACAACTCGGAAGAATATGTCGATTACCTGAAAATCCGCCAGACCCAGATGGAAGCGCGCATGTCGACGATGGCCGGCCGTGATGTCACGCCGCGTCTGACGATGCAGCACGCGCTCAACGGCATGATCGTCGATCTGACCGAAAGCGAAGCCAATGCCATCCGTCGCATGTCCGATGTCCGTCTGGTCGAGGAAAATCGCGATGTGCCGATGGATACCGATCTCGGTCCGCAATTGATCGGCGCCACGCCGGTCTGGACCGGGACCAATCCCGGCGCCCCCGGCCCGTTCCAGGGCGAGAACGTCGTATACGGCGTGATCGACTCCGGCATCAACTTCGGCAGCCCGTCGTTCGCGGCAGTCGGCCCGGTTGACGGTTACGTTCACAACAATCCGCTGGGCGCCGGCAACTATCTCGGCACGTGTGCTGCAGGTGGCGTGGATGCCGGGCGATGCAACGACAAGCTGATCGGCGGCTACGACTTCGTCTGCGGTGCGCCGGCCAACCAGTGCGGTTTGACCAACATCCGCGAAGAGCCAGGTTTCGGCGATACCAACGGCCACGGCAGCCACACCGCATCGACCGGCGCCGGCAATACCCGTGACGTGCTCTTCAGCGGCAACAACCTGCGCATTTCCGGCGTTGCGCCGCGTGCCAATGTCATCGCCTACGACGTTTGCTATACCAATACCGCGACCGGTCAGGGCCTCTGCCCGACTGCGTCATCGGTGGCGGCTGTGAACCAGGCGGTGGCGGACGGCATCGTCGATACGATCAACTTCTCCATCGGCGGCGGCGTCGATCCGTGGGCCGACTCGGTCTCGCTTGCGTTCCTGAATGCGGTCGATTCCGGCATCTATGTCGCGTCTTCGGCCGGCAACAGCGGCCCTGGCCCGAACACGCTCGGCCACAACGAGCCGTGGGTGAGCGCGACCGCCGCTTCACAGACCGGCCGCAACGGTTACTCCCTTGCGCTGATGGTCACCGGTCCGGCGCCCGTGCCGGCCAACCTGGCGCCGGTGTTGATCAATGAAGGCACCGGCGGTGTGGCGCTGTCCGCGACCATTCCCGGCACCACGCCGCTGCTGATCAGCGCCGGCATCAGCACCACCAGCGACGGTTGCGCCGCGTATCCGGCCAATACGTTCGCGGGCGGCATCGCGGTGATCCGCCGCGGTACCTGCAGTTTCACCATCAAGACTAACAATGCGTCCGCTGCGGGCGCCATTGCGGTGGTGATCGCCAATAATGCGGCAGGTGGGATCATCCCGTCGGTTCCGGGCACCACCATCCCGGTGTTCGGTGTGAGCCAGGCCGATGGCGATGCACTGCGCAACTTTGGTCAGGCCAACCCGACCACCGCGACCGCGCAGGTGAGCTTCCCGCCGCTGCCGATTCCGAATACGCCGGATGCGTTGGCGTCGTTCAGCTCGCGCGGCCCGGCCGGTACCTACAACCTCCTGAAGCCCGATATCACTGCGCCGGGTGCGCAGATTCTGGCTGCGGTCTCCGACACCGTGTCGGTGACCGGTTCGCCGAACGCAGTCGCTCTGTTCAGCGGCACCTCGATGGCGTCCCCGCATCAGGCCGGTGCAGCGATGTTGATCCGTCAGGCACGTCCGACCTGGACCCCGCCGGAAATCAAGTCCGCGCTGGCCCTGACGGCAGCGCAGACGGTGCTGCTTGAAGACCAGGTCACGCCCGCGAATCCGTTCGCGCGCGGCAGCGGTCGTGTCCAGGTGGACCGGGCGATCAACGCCGGTCTGGTCATGAACGAGACCACGGCGAACTACAGTGCGGCCAATCCCGCCACCGGCGGCGATCCGACCACCCTGAACCAGCCGAACCTGTTCAACCGCAGTTGCTTCCCGACCTGCGTGTTCTTCCGCACCTTCCGCAACACTGGTGCGACGGCGACCACGTACCGCGTGCAGCTGCAGGGCCTGAGCGGTGCGGTCACGCCGTTCATCACCGTGCCGGGCAACGGCTCGCTGACGGTGAAGTTCACGGTCTATGGTTTCAGCCTGCCGACCAACGGCACCACCAGCTTCGGTACGGCTGTGCTGACTCCGGCGACCGGGGCCGCGCCGATCCTGCGTATGCCGGTGGGCGTGTCCGTGCAGCCGCCGGTGATCTCGATGCCGGCCAGCCTGTCGTCCACGCTGGCGACGAACTCCGCAGGCTCGGCGTCGTTCACGATCGGCAACACCGGTGGTTCGACGCTCAACTACACGTTCCTCGGCAGCGGTGCCACAGCTCCGGGCATTCTCTTCAACACGACGGGTACAACGACCGGCAGTGGCTTCCGCAGCACGCGCTACCTCGATCCGGCGGTCGCTTTGAACAATGCCCAGTACGCGGCCGATGATTTCGTGTTGACCCAAACGACGCAGATCAGCTCTCTGTTCGTGGAAGGTTTCACTTTGGTATTGCCGCCGCTGGCGACGGTGTCGCCGACGCTGACCTGGAGCATCTATCCGGATGCGGCCGGGTTGCCGGCAGGCAACCCCAGCACCGCCCCGGGCGCAGCGGTCTGGACCTATACCGCTGGTTCCACTTCAGCGGGTGTGACTGCGGGTCTGGACGACAGCATCCTGCTGAACCTCGCGGCCGCAGGTCAAAACGTCTCGCTCCCGCCGGGCCGCTACTGGCTGGTGGTGAATGCCAACAGCACCTTCGCCAATCGCTGGGTCTGGTTCCAATCGACCCAGGGCAGTGGCTTCGCTGGCGCTGCGGCGATCTCGATCTCGCAAACGGGTGTGGGTACGTGGGCGCCGGTTACGGGGGCTTTTGCTGGCTTGTCGATGCGGGTGAATGCTCTGCTGCCTTGCGGTGCCCCGTGGATCAGCGGTACCTACGCCACGACTGGTACCTTGGCGCGCGGCACCAGCCGTTCGGCCCTGACCGCGATCAACAGCACCGGGCTGGCTGCGGGTAGCTATACCGGCAGTGTCTGCGTACAGAGCAACGACCCGGCGACCCCGATTCTCTCGGTTCCGTTCTCGTTGACCGTCACGCCGTAACGTTCTCCAACAACGTCAATCCGAGGGCCCGGAGCGATCCGGGCCCTTTTTTGTGACCGGAATCACGCTCTTTCTGCGTTTTAGCCGTTGAGCACCCGCTGTGGGAGCACCCGAGATTCCTTCCATGTGTCCTTCCGATCCGCCCGGCGACCACGCCGATCTCCTCGATTTCCTGCGCGAGCGGCTCGAACGCGGCAATGATTGTCTGCTGGCCGGCAACGCCCGCGGCGCGATCGTCTACTACGACAGCGCGCTGGCCTCCTTTCAGGGTACCAGCCGCATTCCTGCATTGCAGCCGACCTATCGTGCGCTGTGGACCAACAAGGCCCTGGCGCACCAGCAGCTGCGCGAGCCGGTGAAATCCCAGGAAGCGGCGATGTTCGCGAACAGTCTGCCGCTGTCGGGCTGATGATCGCCGGCCGGTCGCTGGCTGGCACCGATCCCCGGTGCGGACATCCGCACAGCGAAACGGCCGCCTTGCGGCGGCCGTCTTCATGTTCTCCCCTTCCTGTTACTTGCTGATATGGGGCTGACGCCGTTGCGCTGCCCTCACCAGATGCGGACGCGCTGCTCCGGTGGCAGATAGAGCTTGTCGCCCGGCTTGACGTCGAAGGCCTGGTACCACTCGTTCAGATTCCGCAGCGGACCGTTGATCCGGTATTGCGGCGGGGAATGCGGACCGACCTTCACCTGATTGATCATCGCCTCGTCGCGGAACTTCGATTTCCACACCTGTGCCCAGGCCAGGAAGAAGCGCTGGTCGCCAGTCAGGCCATCGATCACCGGTGCTGCCTTGCCCTTGAGGCTGAGCTTGTAGGCGGTATAGGCCATCGACAGTCCGCCGAGGTCGCCGATGTTCTCGCCCAACCCCAGCTGGCCGTTCACACAGTGGCCTTCCAGGGGGCAGTAGGTGTTGTACTGGGCCACCAGTGCCTTGGTCCGTGCATCGAAGCGCGCGCGGTCCTCGTCGGTCCACCAGTTGCGTTGGATGCCGGCGGAATCCGACTTCGAGCCCTGGTCGTCGAAACCGTGACCCATCTCGTGGCCGATCACGCCGCCGATGGCGCCGTAGTTCACCGCCGGGTCCGCGTTCACGTCGAAAAACGGTGGCTGCAGGATGCCGGCGGGGAACACGATCTCGTTGAAGGACGCGTTGTAGTAGGCGTTGACCGTCTGTGGGGTCATGAACCATTCGTCGCGATCGGGCTTGGTGCCGAGGCGGCGCAGCTGGTCGTCGATGGCATAGCGGCGCACCGAAAGGACGTTCGCCATCAGATCGCCGGGAACGACCGTCACGCTGCTGTAGTCGCGCCACCGCTTGGTGTAGCCGATCTTCGGCAGGAACGTCCCCAGCTTTTTGTAGGCCTCGGCCTTGGTCGTTTCGCCCATCCAGTCGAGCTTGCCGATGTTCTGACGCAGCGCGGCGCGCAGGTTCTCGACCAGATCGTCCATCGCGGCCTTGGCCTCGGGTTTGAAATGGCGGGCTACGTACATCCGGCCGACCGCATCGCCCAGGCCACCGGTGCCGCCCACCGCAGCGACGCCGCGTTTCCATAATTCCTTCTGGGCCTTCTGGCCCTGCAGCATCGTGCCGGTGAACGCGAAGGCGGCCTGATCGATCTCCGTGCTCAGCATCGGGGCGTGATTGCGCACGGCGTGGTAAGTCAGGTAATCGCGCCAGACGTTCAGAGGCGTCTTCGCGACGATCTCGAGGATCGGGCCGACCGCGCTGGGCGTGGCGACGTTGACCTCGGCCGGCGGTGCCAGACCCTGCGCATCGAAGTGCGCGGCCCAGTCGTAGCCGGGAAATTCTTCGCGCAGCTGGGCGAAGGTGCGCAGGTTGTAGGTCTTGTCGCGGTCGCGCAGCTGTGCGCGGTCCCACATTCGTTTCGCGAGTTCGGTTTCCAGCGCGATGATCGCTTCGGCGCGGGGCTTGCCGTCGGCGATGCCGGCGAAGCCGAGCATGGTCACGATGTGCTCCAGATACGCGGCGCGGATCTGGACGAAGCGCGGCTCCGGATTGAGATAGAAATCCTTGTCCGGCAGGCCCAGTCCGCCGACGCCGATGCCGACCAGGTAACGATCCGGGTTCTTGCGGTCGAGCGAGACGCCACCGCCCACCGGGCTGCTGGTGCCTTCCATGGCGGAGCGGCCGAACGCGGCGGTCAGCGCGGCGATGGAATCGACGCCGGCGATGCGCGCCAGGGTCGGCTTGAGCGGGGCGATGCCGGCCGCGTCGCGCGCGGCGGTGTCCATGTAGCTGGCGTAGAAATCGCGGACCTTCTGTTCGTCGCTGCCCGGCACCAGATCCTTGCGTGCCAACAACGCTTCGATGATCGCGCGGGTCTGCTCCTCGGCCAGGTCGCTCAGCGTGTTGAACGAGCCGTAGCGCGTGTCGTAGTCGCGCAGCTGATAGTTGTCGAACCAGCGGCCATTGGCGTAACGGTTGAAATCGTCCCCCGGTTTTACCGATAGATCGCGGTTGTCCAGGGCGATGCCGAAGCTGCCGAGCTGTGGTCGTGCGGTGTCGCCAGCGAACGCTGCGGGTGCGGCGATCGCCAACGCGAGGCCGAGTGCGATCAGGGTCTTGTGCATTGCGGCATGCTTCATTTCGGTCTGCTCCATTCGGGGTTCCGGAAACGGCGGTCAACCCAAGAGCCTAGCGCACGTGTGCGCACCCACATGTGCCGAAGGTGGGGGAGGAAGCGGTTTCTTCTGCGGTTTCTTCGCATGCGCGACGCGAGCGGGGTCTTCCCGAAAAGCGTTTCAGGGCGTCGGGGGCGGTGCGCTGTGCGCGCCGTAGATCGCTTCTCGCGCTTCCTGCAGTCGCAGGCGAAGATAATCGTCGCGACTCATATTGCCCGGGTAATTCTGCATCGCCAGCACTTCGGAGACGATGCTGGCTTCGCGCGCCTTGTATTCCTGGAATTGCGCGTCCTTTCGCTGCTGGTCCACAAACGCGCGCTCGCGTGCCGCAGTGATCGCGCGGTACCGGGTGATGAGCGCCTGCGCCTGACGGATACGCTCGGCATCGTCCTTGACGGCGGCTTGAATGATGCCGATGCGCAGCATGACCGCTTCGCCAGCGGACAGTTCCCGCGTCTGCTCGCGCCGGCCGATCTCGCGGCTCAGCGCGAGCGCGCGCGCATTGCGCGTGTTGTCGTCGAGATTCGGCGCATCGCGCAGGAAACTCCGCGTCTGCTGCTCGAAGGCCTGGCGGCTGCGGAACGCCAGGGCTTCCGGTGTCGAAGCGAGCGCGGCAATGGGGTCTGCCGGTGCGGTCGCTGGAAGCGCGGCGTCCGCAAGCACCGCGTGGGTCGAGGCTTCGCGGTGCTGGCCCATCATCCACAGCGAGAGTGTGAGCACGGCCGCGATCGCCAGACCCAGGTGAACAGGTTTGATCTTCATGATGTGCGGCGCAGGCTTCCGGAGTGGGGGCGGCGCCTGCGGACCCGTGGGCGGGTCCGCAGGCATGCCGTGACGCGGTCAGAGCAGTTGGTCGATGGTCCAGTACAACAGGTTGAACGGTTTGCTGCGATCGGCTGCGTCGCTGGCTTCGGAGGCGTCCAGTACTTTGCCCGAACCCACCAGCACGCTGTCGATGAAATTCCGCAGCTCCAGACTCATGGTCTGGACATCGCCGTTCTTGAAATCGACCACGGTGGTGCAGTGGCTTTCGTTGAGCGCGCGATACTGCGGGAAGTATCCGCCGAAATTGTTCAGACCGTTGAGTTTCGTCGACAGCCGCTGGGTGTCGCTGCCCCACTTGGCATGGATGATCGCTTCCTTCGTGGCCTGGTTCGGCGCGTTCTGGATCTCCGGGAAGAAACGTTCGTAGGAATACGAGGAATAGTTCAAGTCCTTCCAGAAATGGGTGTGGCCCAGGCGGTCGTTCGGATACTTCGCCGACAGCGCGTTGTACAGGCTGCCGAGCTGGTTGAGATCGAGCTGCGGCAGTTGGGTTGCGAGGTAGGGCAGCGGGCCATCGGGCTTGTTCAGCCCCCACGCCTGACGGATCTGTGCCTGCAGCGGCACCGAGGGATAGCTCTGCGGATCGGCGCCGGCGGGCGCGTCGAACACCGGCCCCGAATCGTTGATCAGGAATGCGCGGTTCGGCGCCAGATCGCGGCGCAGCGGTGCGTAATTGGTCAGGCTGCCGGCGCCGCCGGCACTGCAGCCGGTGGACAGCATCTGGGTCGGCCGCGGCAGATTGTCCTTCAGCCAGCTCACCACGGCGCGCGTGTTGCGGGTGCCGTTGTGATGCCAGACCAGCGGAGGTTTTGCGCCGGTGGGATCGCTGTAGACCGCGACTTTGTCGCCGCTGTAGATATCGCCTGTGCAGTAGGGCACGTAAACGATGTTCCATTGCTGGGTTTTCACCGCATCGAACGGACTGATGCGGGTGATGAACGGGCTGACCAGACTGGCGCCCGGATTGAGCAAACTCATGTAGTCGTCTGGAATCCCGTTCGGATTGCGCGCGCCGCGCACGCCGGTCTGTCCAGTGCAACTGGCGTAATCCCAGCAGGCGCCGCCGCCTTCCATGTAGATGATGGTGTTGCGCGTGTTCGGCACCCGGTTGACGAAGAACTTGTAGGGCGAACCATTTCCGCAGACGGCCCCGGTTTCCGGTGCGAGTCTGACGGTCTGCCATTGGCTGTAGGCGCCCGGACTGAAGCCGTCGGCGTAGCCGCCGGGATTGGACAGCAGGGGATAGCTGCCGGTGCGCTGGGCGGCAGTCACTTTGTTATCGGCTTTCGGCGGCGTGACCAGATTCGCCAGTGTCTGCCAGAACGAATAATCGCCTTCCTCGGCGTGCAGCGGTGCTGCGATCAGAGCGGTGGCGATGGCAGTAGCGAGTATCACAGGCTTGCGGATGGATGCGGTCACAACCTCTCTCCTTCGGGTGCTGGACGCGTGGACGTTCGCCCGCTGCGCGGGCTCGGGTAGGCGACGCCCCCTGCATCGCATGTTGCGATCCGCGCGCCGAAGCTGCGGATCGGACCACGCATGTAACACTTGGGCGGCGCGACGGTCAATCGCTGTGTCTTCACGAAGCGCACTCACGAAGCGCACTCACGAAGCGCATGCTGCGGCGCAGCACCGGCAGGCGCCTATTCTCCGGGTTTCGCCGCCGTGACCGGTGCATGCGTGGCATCGCGCCGCGCGAGTTGCGCTTCGCGGTGGGCGATGTAGACGTTGGCGGCGAAGATCACGCCCGCGCCCAATGCCGTCCAGCGGTCCAGCGGCTCCTGGAACAGCAGCCAGCCGGCGATCGCGACGATCGGCAGCTGCATGAAGCTGATCGGGGTGAGCGCGGACACATCCCCCAACTTCAGCGCACGCGTCCACAGCATGTGTCCGCCGGTGCCCAGTACGCCTGCGGCGATCACCCACACCCAGACGATGCCGTGCGGCCATTCCCACACCGCCAGCGCCGGCAGCAGCGACATCGGCACCCACAGCAGGGTGGTGAGCAGCACGATGCGGTCGGCCGGTTCGGTCTTCGACAGCAGCTTGATCTGGACCGAGACAATGCCGCTGAGCACCGCCGCCGCCAGCGCCACCAGCGTGCCTGCGCTGAAGCTGTCGCTGCCCGGGCGGACGATGATGATCACGCCGATGAAGCCCAGCGCCACCGCTGCCCAGCGCCGCGCGCGCACCTGCTCGTGCAGGAAGATCACGGCGGCGATGGTCACGAAGATCGGCGTGGAATACGAAAGCGCCACCGCCTGCGCCAGCGGCAGATGACCGATCGCCCAGAAGCCCGCCATCATCGACACGATGCCGATCGTGCAGCGGAACACGTAACGCGGCAGCTGGCGGGTGCGCAACAGATCCGGACCGTGGCGCAGCAGCAGCGGCAGCGCCGCCATCAGCCCGAAGAAATTGCGGAAGAACGCGATCTCGAACGTGTGCAGCGTTGCCGAAGCGAGTTTGATCGTGACCGCCATCAGCCCGAAAAACACGGTGCTGCCCAACATCAGCAGCGCGGCGCGCAGGTGCTGGGAGCGCGCTGCGGTCATGCGGACGCGCCGCTGTCGTCGCGGTGGGACAACACCAGACTCATGCAGGTCAGTCCGGCCTCGGCCTTGCCGAATTCGGAGATGTCCACCGGGATCACCCTTTGCCCGGCGAGGCTTGCGTGCGCATGCACGCGTTCGAGGGTGCTCGGGAAGGCTGCGTTCGCGATCAGCGTATGGCCGACCGGCAGCACATTGGCGGCGAAGGGTTCATCGTCGCAAATGGCAAGGCGTCGGAAGTCGGCGAAGGCTGCGGCATCCAGCCAGGATGGGTTGAAAAGCACCGTATCCGGATCGAGCGCGGTGCACGCGGTCTTCAGATGCAGACTGCCTGCGACCGGTACGGCAATCACCTCGTAACCGCGCGACCGTGTCAGCGCCGCGAGCTGTTCTACACCTTCGCGATTGGTACGGGTGGTCAGGCCGACGAACAGCCTGCGACCAATGCGTAACACATCGCCGCCTTCGAGCGTACCCGGGGCCACGATCCGCGAGATGCTGCGAAAGCGCGCGATGCACGCCGCGATGCGATCGGGTTCGAGTCGGCGCGAAGCCGCACCGGGTCGGGTCAGCACCGCCAGTTCGTCCAGTACGACAGCGGTGTCTTCGACGAAGACGCTGTCCGGCAGCGCCGGATCCGCATCGAGCGAGATGACAAGTGCACCGGCGGTTTTCAGCGCGTCGCGATATGCATCATGCTGATGTTCGAGTGTGTCGAAGCAGATCGCTGCGCGTTTCAGAAAAGTCAGTTCGCAATGATCCGCCAGCGTCGGCGGCGGGCGTTTGACGATGGCGGTGACGGTGGGCATCGCGCGCGGCGCTACCAGATGGCGCCGATGATCCGAGGCTCGGGTTCGATCGAGATGCCGAAGCGCGCGCGCACACTGTCGGCGATCCGCCTCGCCAGGGCCAACAGTTCGGCGCCCGTCGCGTTGCCGTGGTTGACCAGCACCAATGCGTGCCGGTCGGACACACCGGCATCGCCGGAACCCGTTTCGATGCGATGGCCTTTCCATCCGCAGGCATCGATCAGCCAGGCTGCGGACAGTTTGCGGGTCGCGTCGCTGTCGCCGCGGAATACCGGCAGCTGCGGATGCGCCGCGAGCAAGGCATCGGCCTGCGCGACCGGCACGATCGGATTCTTGAAGAAGCTGCCTGCGTTGCCGACCACTGCGGGGTCTGGCAGCTTGCGTCGACGCAGGCGGATCACCGCTTCGGCGACCGCGCGCGCGTCCGGCGCATCGATACCCATCGCCGCGAGTTCATCGCGTATTCCGGCGTACTCGAGTCTCAGTGCGGTGCTGTCAAAACCTGGCGCGAGCCTGAACTCGACTGCCGTCACCAGCCAGCGTTCGGGGTCGTGCTTGAACGCGCTGTCGCGGTACGCGAAGCGACACGCTTGCGCATCGAGTCGCTGAAACGTGCCAGTGTTGCGCTCGAACACATCCACGGCGTGGATGCACTCGCCGACTTCCACGCCGTAGGCGCCGATGTTCTGGATCGGCGAGGCGCCGACCGTACCAGGGATCAGTGCGAGGTTTTCCAGCCCGGCGAAGCCGTGCTCCAGCGTCCACATCACCAGGCGATGCCATTCGACGCCGGCCTCGGCGCGGATCAGGCCCGCCTGCGCGTCGAGCACTTCGATCCGCTGCGCATTCAGATGCAGTGCGATCTTCGGGCCCTCGACGATCAGCAGGTTGCTGCCGCCGCCGAGGATCAACAGTTCCGAAGCCTGCGATGATTTCGCGAGTGCGTTCGCGAACAAGTCCGGCAAGTCCCCGGCAGTATCGGTTTCGATGAGCAGGCCAGCATGCGCAGCGATGCCGAAGGTGTTGCGCACTGCTGCGCGTTCGATCCGGCGGACGCTCATGTGTTGTTCGGCAGATGCCCGCGGCTGGGCGCTTCCTTGCGGCGGCGGATCGCGTCCACGCAGTCGTGGATCAGGGTCGGCCCGCGATAGATCAATCCGGTGTAGAACTGCACGAGGCTCGCACCGGCCGCCATTTTCTTGACCGCGTCCGCGCCGGTGAGAATCCCGCCGACGCCGACGATCGGAACCTGTTCCGGCAATCGCGTGCGCAGCATGCGCAGCACGGCGGTGGATTTCGCCATCAGCGGCTCGCCGGACAGCCCGCCGGCTTCCTTCGCCAGCGGATGCTGGTGCACCGCAATCCGCGACACGGTGGTATTGGTGGCGACCACGCCGTCGACCTGCATTTCGCCGAGCACGCGCGCGGTCACGTCGATGTCTTCATCGGCCAGATCCGGCGCCACTTTCACCAGCATCGGCACGCGCCGGCCGTGACGCGTCCACAGCCGGCCTTGCGCTTCCTTCAGTTCGCCGAGCAGCCGCCGCAGCGCCTGTTCTTCCTGCAGTTCGCGCAGGCCGGCGGTGTTCGGCGAGGAGATGTTGATGGTCACGTAGTCCGCAAGCGGATAGACCTTTTCCAGGCAGTGCACGTAATCCAGCGCGGCGGTCTCGTTCGGCGTGTCTTTATTCTTGCCGATATTGATGCCGAGGATGCCGTTGCCCTTGCGTCGCGCTTTCTCGACGTTGCGCACCAGCGCATCGACGCCGTCGTTGTTGAAGCCCAGCCGGTTGATGACCGCATTGTTTTCCTGCAGCCGGAACATCCGCGGTTTCGGATTGCCCGGCTGCGGCTTCGGCGTGACCGTGCCCACTTCGACGAAGCCGAAACCCAGCGCGAACAGCGCATCGATATGCGCGCCGTTCTTGTCCAGGCCAGCGGCGAGACCGACCGGATTGGGGAAGGACATGCCCAGTACCTTCACCGGAAACGACGGCATGCGTCTGGTCAGCAGCGGAGTCAGCCCGGTGCGGTACGCAGTCTCCAGCATCGACAGCCCGAGGCCATGGGCACGCTCGGCGTCCATGTGGAAGAGGAAAGGGCGGGCGAGACCGTACATCTGGCGGGCTCAGCCGAGTTGGCCGGACAGGCCAAGCCAAGCGAGCAGGGCGGCGATGCTGCCGAAGATCATCACCACCAGCAGCACCCCGAGGATGGTGACGATCACCGAGCCCCAGCCCAGCACCAGGCCAGCGATGGCGAGACCGTTGCCATCGATCGCGCCTGCGGAACGGCGGATCTCGCTGCGCGCCATATGCCCGGTGATGATCGCGCCGATGCTGCCCAACCAGGGCAGCAGGGTCCAGCCAAGGATGCCTGCCACCAGGCTGATGACGGCGAGGGTGCTGGTAGTTTTGACCGGGACGCTCATGATCTTCGCTCTCGTAGTTGAAGGATCCAGCCGAATTCATTTGCGCCGATTCGAATCAACGCGATTCGAATCAACGCCACCCTACTTTGACCAAAAAGTCCGCAACCCCGGTTGCTTC
>JBIITV010000180.1:0-8329 GCA_044340325.1 Lysobacteraceae bacterium | reverse complement strand
CTCCAGCGTACCCAAGTTCACCGTGGTGATCGGCGGCAGCTTCGGCGCCGGCAACTACGCGATGTGCGGCCGCGCCTACGGCGCGCGCTTTCTGTGGATGTGGCCGAACGCGCGGATCAGCGTAATGGGCGGAGAACAGGCCGCCAGCGTCTTGGCCACGGTGCGCCGCGACGGCATCGAAGCCGCCGGCAACGCCTGGACCGCCGATGAAGAAGAGGCTTTCAAAGCGCCCATTCGCGACCAGTACGAAAGTCAGGGCAACCCCTACTATGCCACCGCGCGACTGTGGGACGATGGTGTGATCGATCCTGCCGATACCCGGCGCGTACTCGGCCTCGGTATCTCGGCGGCCTTGAACGCCCCCATCGAGCCGGCACGCTTCGGCGTGTTCCGGATGTAACCTTTCCGAACGCAGACCACCGCATGATCGTCGGCATCGACCTCGGCACCACGCATTCACTGATTGGCGCTTACAGCGAACAAGGCAGCACACTTTTCCCGAACGCGCTGGGCGACCTGTTGACGCCATCGGTGATCAGCGTCGACGGCGATACGGTGCTGGTCGGCCAGCCCGCGCGCGACCGTCTGATCAGTCATCCCGAGCACACGGTCGCTGCGTTCAAGCGCTGGATGGGATCGTCGCGCGAAACGCGGCTCGGCAAACGCGGCTTCCGCCCCGAGGAACTGTCTGCGCTGGTGCTGCGCTCGCTGCTGGCCGATGCCGAGGCGGCGCTCGGCGAAACAGTCACCGAAGCGGTGATCAGCGTGCCTGCGTATTTTTCCGACGCCCAACGCAAGGCCACACGCAGCGCAGGCGAGCTGGCCGGCGTGCGCGTGGAGCGGCTGATCAACGAGCCGACCGCTGCGGCCCTCGCCTATGGCCTGCAGAACCGCGAGCAGGAAAGCCGCTTCCTGGTGTTCGATCTCGGCGGCGGCACCTTCGACGTATCGATCCTCGAGTGCTTCGACAATGTCTTCGAAGTCCACGCCAGCGCCGGCGACAACTTCCTCGGCGGCGAAGATTTCCTCGACGTGCTGATCGAGGCGTTCTGCCAGGACCATTCGCTGCGCCGCGGGGCGATCAGTGCGCAGGAGCACGGCCAACTGCGACGCCGGCTGGAGCTGCTGAAACGGGAACTCGGCGGCGCAACGGTCGCACCGCTGCAGATCGCGATCGGCGAGCGCAACTACGAATGGCGCATCGACGAAGAGCGGTTCGCGCGGCTGTGCGAGCCGCTGATGCAGCGGATGCGCACGCCGATCGAACGCGCGATGCGCGACGCCAAACTGCAGCCGGGGCAGTTGGACGAGATCGTGCTGGTCGGCGGCGCCAGCCGCATGCCGCTGGTCGCGCGTCTGGTGTCGCGCATGTTCGGGCGCCTGCCGCTGCGCCACGTGAATCCCGATCAGGCGATCGCGCTGGGCGCCAGCGTGGCCGCCGGACTGAAATCGCGCGACAGCAAACTCGAAGAAGTCATCCTCACCGATGTCTGTCCGTATACCCTCGGCACGCAGATCGCCCGGCGCGATCCGAACGGCCAGGTGCACAACGGTTATTTCCATCCCATCATCCTGCGCAACAGCACGGTGCCGATCAGTCGCGAGGATGTGTTCTATCCAATGCACGACCAGCAGCAGCAGCTGACGATCGATATCTTCCAGGGCGAAAATCCGCTGGTCGCGAACAACATCAAACTCGGCGAAATCACTCTTAATCTCGACAAGCGCAAGCGCAACGACGAGAACGGGGTGACCGTGCGCTTCACCTACGACATCAATGGCCTGCTGCAGGTGGAAGTGACCGAGCATGCGACCCAGCGCCGCCACGAACTGCTGCTGGAGCAGAACCCGGGGCTGCTGACGCCGGAAGACATCCGCGCGCGCCTGGCGGCGCTGGCGGAACTGAAAGTGCATCCGCGCGACCAGCAGGAGAACATCGCTGTACTGGCGCGCGCGGAGCGGCTGTACGAAGAGTATCTGCACGAGCGCAATCAACTGCAGGACTGGATCATGCATTTCCGCGCGATTCTGGACAGTCAGGATCTGGCGGCGATCGCACGCCACCGCAGTCAGCTGGCGGAGGCGCTGGACGCGTTGGAAGCGCAGGCATGAACCGCGCGCTGCACGCACTTGGCCTCGGTGCCGACGCCGACGAGCGCGCGATCAAGCGCGCGTATGCGGCGAAGTTGAAAACCACGCGCCCCGACAGCGATCCGGAAGGCTTCCAGGCACTGAACGAGGCGTACCGGGCCGCACTGATCTGGGCGCAATCGCGGCCAACCGAGGAGGACGCTCCGTCGACGGCGTCCGTCATCCCGGTCGCGTTGATGGACACGGTCGCCGGGGAACTCGAACCGCAACCCGGACTTTCGTGCGATACGGGCGGGGACAGTGACGCGATCGAGCGGCGCGACCTGGATGAGGCACGCATCGATGCCCCGGAAATGCGTGCAAACGAAGCCGCCGACATCGATATCGCCGCCCCTGTCGAAGCGCCTGAAGAACCGGTCCGCTTCGATCTCGACGCCTTCTTCGAGACCTGCGCCGCACTGGCGGTGCGCAGCCGGGACGGCGAGCTGCTGGCGTGGCTCAACGCGCAGCCGATCCTGTGGTCGCTGGAGCACAAGGGCCAGATCGGGCACTGGCTGCTGCGCTATCTGCAAGAGCAGCGCCCGCCGATCGAAGCGCGCCGTTTCGATGTGATGGCCGATTTTTTCGGATTGCTCGACCTCAACTCGGGTTACGACGCCTACCTGATCCATCGCTTGCGCCATCGTCTGCATCTGAGCTGGGAAGTGCAGAGCGAGCAACTGCGCGCGCTCGCCCAGCGCGCGGGCATGGACGGTAGCAGCGTCGCCGCCGATATCCGCCAGACGCGGCGCGTGCTCAGCCAGATCCGTCGACCGATGCGCACCGCACAGGTCCTCTTCGCCGGGCTGATGCCCATGTATCCGTCGGCGGTGCGCAGCTTTCTGCATCGCCTCGACTTCGGCAATCTCGACGACCTGCCGCCACCGATCGACCCGCAGCAGGTCGCGTTCTGGGATGCGGCCGGAGACCGCTCGCGCTTGTCCGCGCCGAGACTGATGATCGGCGCGACGCGCTGCCTCGCCTACGCGCTGGCGGGTGTTGCGATAGTGCTGCTGGTGAAAGCGATGACGCCCGGGATCGCCGTCGACCCGGTCATCGCGCTGAAGACCGGCGCGACACTGCTCGCCGCCTTGCTTGCCGGTTGGTCGACATGGATCGGCGGACAGGCTTGCCTGGAATGGCAGTGCCTGCCGGAAAGCGAAGACGTGCGTTTCGGACGCCTGCGATGGGCATTGATTCCATTGCTTGCCCTGTCAGCATTCGCGCTGCAGTGGGCGCTGCAGTGGGACCTCGCAGCCAGCGTCTTGTCCCTGTGGTTGCTGCTGCTGGCTTGGCACCGCTATCGACGGCGCAATGGATATCTGTTCGGATTCGTGCAGCGCAGACCAATCTGGTCTGCGGTAGGCATCGCACTGTTGCTCGGCCCCGGTCTGGCGCTGCTCGACAGCTCGCCGTACGCGGTGATCGGCGGTCTCTGTGCGCTGGCGGTGGCGCTGTGGTTTGCGGACCTGCGCAAACAGCGCGTCGCACCGGAAAGCTGAATGCGAAAAGTCACCCGTGTGAAGCGGGCCTATTCTGCTGCGCAGGTCACACCCTGACGGCGACGACGGCGATAAGGTTGGAAGTCCTGCCGTCGCCATCGGCGCATCCGGAGCTCCCCCAGCATGGCCATCTTCAATCAATCCAACCCCGGCAAGAAAGAGGCCGCGCCCGCCGCAGCCGATACGCCCAGCTTCGCCGCGCGCGACGCCTCCGCGCCGCCCGCCAATACCGATTTCGCACCGGCGACGTTCCCGCGGACCAGCGCTACGCCGGAACCGGCCGCCCCGCCGCCGGCGAAAGAGTCGCTGATCGCCGCCGATCTCACCATCGAAGGCAAGATCGAAGGCGCCGGCCATGTCCGCATCGCCGGCAGGTTCAAGGGCGATGTGAACGTGCAGGGCGATCTGTCCCTGGAACGCGGCGCCAAGCTCAACGGCGGCGTGCGCGCGAAAAAAGTCACCCTGGCCGGCGAGCTGGAAGGCAACGTCGAATCCGCCATGCGCGTGGAACTGCTGGACACGGCGGTGGTGATCGGCGACCTGAAGGCCGGCACGCTGACGGTCGCGGCCGGCTCCAAGATCCGCGGGCACATCGACTGCGGCTGGGAGAACAGCGGTACTCAGAAATCCAGCGGCAAAGCGGAACCGAAGCCCGAATCATGAGTCCGCGCCCGGGCACCGCAGGCGCCACCCGCGAGTGCCCGCACTGCAAGGCGACGATCCTCGAAAGCGCGGTGATCTGTCCTGCGTGCAAGCACTATTTGCGCTACGACTCCGATGCGCGTCCAGCCAAACCGGCGCAGGTACCGCTGCAGGTCGACGGCACCATTCGCCATCCAGCGGATGGCGACCCGTGGGAGTATTCGGTGGTGCTGGTGATCCGCGACGAACGCGGCAATGAAATCACCCGCCAAGTCCTCGGCGTTGGGGCGATGCACGCCGGCGACCAGCGCAGCTTCAGTCTGGCAGTGGAAGTGTTCGAGGCGAAGGGCGCGAAGCCGCGCAAGCATTGAGCCTTGGCTGGCCGTCCGTCGCCCGCCGACCGAATTCGATTGACAATTCCGGCTGTCTGCACAGAGAGTCGGGCTGTCTTCGTCGTGCGCATGACCCACCTCCCGGACGGCAGACGGCGACCCCATCAACACAGGAGAAGGCAACGTGAGCAAATCACTGTTCGACGAGATCGGCAAGGAACGCGCCGAGACACTCATGGGCGACGCCGTCGCCAAAGCCGCAGCGGAATCCGATGCGCTCGGGCTTCCGAAAGTCGTCAACGTCGACGGCGTCTGGTGCAAACGATATCCCGACGGCAGGATCGAACCCATCAAGGAGGCATGAGGCATGGAAGCGCACGACAAACCCAGGATGGTGGTGTTGGCCGGCCCCAACGGTTCTGGCAAAAGCACGGTCACGAACGGCCTGAGGGAAAGCGAGTTTTTCCCGAAGCACTACATCAACGCGGACGACATCGCGAAGTCGCTGGAGAGCAGCATCTCCGATGTGAACATGCGCAATCTGAAGGCCGCCAACCTGGCCGAACAGGGGCGCAAGGAAGCGGTGACGGGCGACAAGCCTTTCGCCTTCGAAACGGTCATGTCGACGCCGGCGAAAATGGGACTCTTCGACGAAGCGCGGCGGAACGGATTCCAGGTGGACATGGTGTTCGTCACCACCGAAAGCCCGCTCATCAACGTGGCGCGTGTCGAGGACCGCGTCGCCAAAGGCGGGCACGATGTGCCGGCGGAGAAGATCGTCGAACGCTACGGTCGTGCGATGGATCTGCTGCCTGCGGCGCTGCAGAAAGCCGACAATGCGCAGGTTTACGACAACTCCTATCACGGCGTGAAGCCCATGCTGGTCGCACAGAAAATCGACGGCGTGCTCTCGTTTCCCGATCTGGTCAAACCGGACAATATGCTGCAGAAAGACTTCGAGCGGATGCAGCAATGGGCCCGGGAGAAGATCCGCGAGCCGCTGGAACAGCACGAGAAATCACGCGACGGTCTGGCCGCCATGATCAAGGGCGTCGATGGCGCGACCGTCGCGCATGCCGATGTCACCAACGGCACCAGCTATACGGGGCGCGTGATCGGCGTGACCGAACAGCACGTGCTGCAGCATATCGACGGCGGCAAACAGTTCGTGTTGCACGACCGTGCGCTGGCATCGCCGGCGCTCGCCGCAATCAAGGGACCGACCGAGGAATCGATCACCACCGCCTACAACTTCGGCCCGGACGGTAAGCATGCGAAACCCACGCAGCCGACGGTGGATCAGTCCAACAACATCGGAATGGACCCATCGGGGAAGATTCCGTCGAAACTCTGATGGACCGCAGTCCCGCTGCGGCTGCGCGCTTCGCGAAGCGCGCAGCCGCATGTATTCGGTGGCTACCGGGAAGCCGCGCCGAGGTGTGGGTCATGGCAATGCCGCTTCAGATCGAAACGCCATCCGGCCCGTTCACCATCGGTCTCGCGCAGCCGGTCATTGCGCTCTGTACAACTCCGGCAACAGCTTCCGCAATGCGACAACTTTCGGCGCATCGTTGATGACGATGTAAGGCTGATTGGGATTCAGCCGGGCATAGTCCTGATGGTAGTCCTCGGCAGGATAGAACGCTTTCAGCGGACCAACCCTGGTGACGATGTTCTTCGGGAAACGCTTGGCCGCATCGAGTTGGGCGATGTAAGCCGTCGCGATCTTCTGCTGCATCGCGCTGGCCGCGAAAATCTCCGAGCGATAGTGCGCACCGGTGTCGGGCCCCTGGCGATTGAGCTGGGTCGGGTCGTGCGCAACCGAGAAGAACACCTTCAGCAATTGGCCGTAACTGACTTGAGCCGGGTCGTAAATGATCCGCACGGCCTCGGCATGCGCTGTGCGCCCGCTGCTGACCAGTTCGTACCGGGCCGTCTGCGGCGTACCGCCGGCGTAGCCGGACTCGACGCGTTTCACGCCTTTGGTGTGCTCGAACACCGCTTCGACACCCCAGAAGCAACCACCGGCGAACACCGCAATCTGTTCTTTGCCGGCCGCGAGTGGGGAGTCGGTCTTCGCATCGGGCAATGCAACCGGTTTGCTGCTGGCGATGCACGCCGACGTCGCGGCGATGCCCGCAACGAGCAGAAGGGTGCGGAAAGTTGTAGACATCGACAGATTGGATTTCATTACGGGATTCCAGAAGTCATGCTGTGGTGAAAAAAACTACGCCGACGACGCTGCGGCAAACGACAGCGCTACTGAGTTCATGCAATAACGCAACCCGGTCGGCTGCGGGCCATCGTCGAAGACATGCCCCAGATGCGCATCGCAGCGCGCGCAGAGCACTTCCGTGCGCACCATACCGAACGACACATCCTTGTCCTCGGCGACATTCTCGCGGGCGATCGGCTGCCAGAAACTCGGCCAACCGGTGCCCGAATCGAACTTGGTCCTCGCATCGAACAGCGCGGTATTGCAGCAGATGCAGCGATAGACGCCGGAAGCGTGATGATCGGCGTACTTGCCGCTGAACGGGCGCTCGGTCCCTGCTTGGCGGGTAATCTGGAACGACGCAGGCGAGAGCTGTTTGCGCCATTCCTTTTCGGTCTTGACCACTTTGGGCAGAACCGCGACCTGGAGCCGCTTGCCTGCATTGGAAAACTCGACGATGCGGACATTTTTCGGGGCAGCCGCCGCCTTTGCGGCAGCCTCGCTCTGGCGCGTGCAGCCGAGGGCAACGGCCGCACAGGCGAGCGTGGAGGTGAGCAGGAAACCGCGCCGCGCCGGATTCGCGGGCGTATTGGCGGGCGTATCTGCGGGCGTATCCGGATGAAGCTTGGGCATCATGCTGTACATGGCGATAAATACCGTTGTTGGATGGCCGTTGTTGGATGGCGTAGTTACGCAGAACGACCTGCAGCGGATGCAGGGCCTCCCGGTCGGACCACCGGCATCAACACATCCGACCGAATGATCTAGAGAGTCGTCCCGAGGGCGAAACGGTGCGCGGCACGTAGGAGCGGCTTCAGCCGCGAAGCCAGCAACATTCTCGCTGCGGCGACATTCGTCATCCTGTATCGAGCGCTTATCGGCAATTTTGGTGATCAAGTGCGACTGGCGGCAAGGTTCGCCAGCTTCGCGGCTGAAGCCGCTCCTGCAACGCTCGACGATCCAAGGTCAGGACGATCTGCCCGTATCGCAGCTGTTGCAGGCGCCGCAGGCATCGGCACCGGTCTTCGGCGCCGGCGCGATGATTTTACCGATGTCGCGCAGCCACACCGGCCGGCCTTCGCGCACCAGCGACAGCGCGAGCGCGACCCGCAGCCGCCGCACGGCATCCGGGAATTGTTTCTTCAGCACCACCCATGCGCTGACCGCCACCGCCAGTGCGATGACGATGTACTGCAGCGCCAGCGAGAGCTGCGGCGACATCTCAGCCGGCTCCCAGCGCGACCGCGAGCTGGTAGGTAACCAGCGAGGCGATATAGGCCAGCCCGAACAGATAGACGGTGGCGAAGCCCATCTGTTTCCACGAATTGGTTTCGCGCTTGATCGTGGCCAGCGTGGAGATGCACATCGGCGCGTAGATGTACCAGACCAGCAGCGACAGCGCGGTGGCCAACGACCAGTCCTGCGCGATCAGCGGCGACAGCGCCTGCGCTGCGGCGGTATCGTCGGCGGCGGACAGCGCATACACCGTGGCCAGCGACGCCACCGCG
>JBIITV010000179.1:0-8330 GCA_044340325.1 Lysobacteraceae bacterium | reverse complement strand
AGTGGTGTGCGATCAGATCGCGATGCGCGTCTGCGGCGGCCCGCGTGGCCCCAATCCCAGGAGATACCGATCGAGGCTGTGCGAATCCCGGCGCTGGGCGAAGCCAGCGTCGTGCAGACGCGGCAACCGCCATGCCAGCAGCAGGCCGGCGAGGAATACGACCGCAGTCAGCAGCGGGCAATACGGGCAATCGTCGCCAGCATGGTCGCCGCGGCTGCGATCACCGGGTTCTCCCGCTGCAGTAGCATCAACCGCTGCGAACAGGTCCTGCAGCGGCGCAGGCAGGACCACCAGCCCACGCATCGTGCACATCGCGTTCCAACCCGACGCCAACGGATCGGGATCGAGCGCGTGCTGCAGGCGCCCGACGGTGGGCAGCAGCGACAGCAGCAGGCTCGCGGCGAACGCGAGCGACAGCAGCAATGGGGGTTGGCGGCGCAGTGGCGACATGATGGCGCGGATTAGAGCCGGATCGACAAGGCCGGGTCTTGCGCGAGGTCAATTCCGACGGGATGGGGCGTGCTTCCGGGCATGTGCTGCATCGGTGTCATCAATCATTCGATTGCTCAACGCTTCGGCAGCGCCAGCAGCGGATCCTGCGGCTTGCCGTTGTAGCGGATCTCGAAATGCAGCATATCGCGCGAGGTGCCGCTGCGGCCCATCTCGGCGATCTGTTCGCCGGCTTTCACGCGCTGGCCTTCGTTGACCAACCGCGAACGGTTGTGCCCGTAGGCCGACAGCCACTGTTCGCTGTGCTTGACGATGATCAGTTCGCCGTAACCGACGAGGCCGGCGCCGGAATACACCACCACACCATCGGCCGCAGCGCGCACGGGCGAACCGCTCTTGCCGGCGATATCGACGCCCTGCCGGGTCGGATCGCCGGCGGCGAAACGGCCGACGACAGTCCCGTCCGCAGGCCAGCGCCAGTCGAACGCAGCTTCTGGCGCTGGCGTTGGTGAGGGTGGCTGGGTCGGCGGTTTCGACGGCGGGGTCGCGGGTGTTGGCCCGACCGGCGGGCGCGTCGTGGGCGGTTTCGGCGGCGTGCCGACCACGCGCGGCGGCGCGTTCGGGCCGGGCGCGGTCAGGCGCAGCCGCTGGCCGGGATAGATCGTGTACGGCGGCAGGATGCGGTTCCACATCGCCAGATCGAGCGGGCTCACGCCGTGCGTGGTCGCGATGCGATACAACGTCTCGCCCTTGCGGACCAGCGCGGTGGACCCGGGCTTCGGCGGCGGCACCTGGCGCGTCGCAGGCGGCTTTCCGCGGGTCGGCGTGCGCACCACGGTCGTGCTGGCGCAGGCAGCCAACAGCGCCGACATCAGCAGGCAGACGAAGATCAGCAAAGCCGTCCGTGCCAGGCGGCGCGCATCGTCGGATCGCATGGCTCGTATCGTCATCACGTGCGCCTCAACCGCCGAACCGCTGGAACAGCTCGCGCACCGCCAGACCGCCGCCGCCGATCAGTACGCTGAAGTAGACGATGGTGCCGATGTTCGCCAGATGCCCCAGCAGCACCGCCACGCCATCGCGCTGGATAAAGCCGATCGCGTACAGCAGCAGGGCCAGGGCCGGCAGCGTATTGCTGAAAGGAACGAGGCCGAACGGCGCCATCAGCAGGATCGCGGCCAGGATGAACGCGAGATTGTTGAACACGTCCACGACGCGCCCATCGACCAGCACGCGCACGCGGTGCGGACGGCTGATCTTCTCCAGCCGGCGCACCCACAGCAGCCCGGAAGTCAGCCCCGGGCGCAATTTGTCGGCAGGCAGCGCCTTGCTGCGCAGGCGTGCCGGCAGCCACAGCGGCCGGCCGATCAGCCGGCTGATGCCCACCAGCAGGATCGCCGCGCCGAACACGGTGCTAACCCCGGGGATCGACACCGGGATCAGGAAGATCAGGGTCAACAGGATCGTCAGCAGCAGCAGGCCTTCGTCGCTGAAGACATCCAGTAGCTCCTGCAGGCTCATGGCGTCCGCCGGCAGGCTGTCGATGATGCCGGCGAGTTGTTCGCCGAGCGAGCCGCCCTGGCAGGTCGCGTCGACAGGGGGCGTCCGCACCATGCCGTCAGTCCACCATGCCCGACAGCAGCGGCACGAACACCACCGGCGCCAAGTCGCTGCGCTCGATCTGGCCGTCCGCGCCCTTGCGCAGCCTTACCAGCGATTGCCCGCCACTGCCACCGATCGGTGCGATCAGTGTTCCGCCGGGCGCAAGCTGTTCGGTCAGCGCATCGACCAGCGCCTGCGCGGCGGCGGTGACGATGATGGCGTCGAAGGGGCCGTTCTCCGGCCAGCCGATGCGGCCATCGTCGTGCTTGCTGCGAATGTTGAGGCCAAGCGTGCGGAACCGCTTGCGCGCGGTGCGCAGCAGATCGCCGATGCGTTCGACGGTATGCACCTCCAGCCCGAGCGCGGCCAGGATCGCGGCCTGATAGCCCGAACCGGTGCCGATCTCCAGCACCTTCTTCGGCTGCATGCCGTCCTCGAACAGCGCCTCGGTCATCCGCGCCACCACCCACGGCTGCGAGATGGTCTGGCCGTGGCCGATCGGCAGCGCATTGTCTTCGTAGGCGCGCGCGGCCAGGGCTTCGTCGACGAACAGATGCCGCGGCACGGTACGGATCGCGTTGAGGACGTCTTCATCGACGATCCCTTTCTCCCGCAACCGCTCGATCAGCCGGTCGCGGACGCGCTGCGAGGTCATGCCCATGCCGATGGCTTCGGGCTGCAGGCGCATGCGCGCGGTCATGCCGGGTCTCCGATGCGCAGACTTGCGGCCAGCCCACCGACCCAGCTCGCGACGTGATCGAGCGCTTGGTAACGGGTGAGGTCCACATGGATCGGCGTGATCGAAATGCAGCCGCGGCGGACCGCGTCGAAATCGGTGCCGGGACCGGCGTCCTGCTCGGCGCCGGCGGCGCCGATCCACCACCACTGGCGGCCGCGCGGATCTTCCTGCGGCGTGCAGGCCTCGGCGCGGTGACGGTTGCCGAGGCGGGTCACTTCGAAACCGGCGATCTCCGTCCACGGCAGATCGGGTACGTTGACGTTGAGAATCGTGTCGGCAGGCAGCGGATCGGCGCGCAGGCGGGCGACGATCTCGACTGCGGCGCGCGCGGCGGTCTCGTAGTTGCGGCCCTTGTGGTCGACGGTGACCAGCGACATCGCCACCGCCGGCAGCCCCAGGAAGCGGCCTTCCATCGCTGCGGCGACGGTTCCGGAATAGATCACGTCGTCGCCGAGGTTCGCGGTGTTGTTGATGCCGGAGACGACGATGTCGGGCTCCTGCTCCAGCATTCCGGTGATGGCGACATGGACGCAGTCGGTCGGCGTGCCGTGAACGCGCCAGGTGGTGTCGTCCTGGCGGACCACACGGATCGGCATGTCCAGGGTCAGCGAATTGCTCGCCCCGGAGCGGTCGCGGTCGGGCGCGACCACCAGCACCTCGTGCCCGCCATCGCGCAGGCCAGCGGCGAGGATGCGGATGCCGGGGGCGTCGACACCATCGTCGTTGCTGACCAGGATGCGCATGGGTTGGGAGAGTCGCCTTGTCGCGGAGGAGGAAATCCGCGCCATGATACCGGAAGCGCCCGTCCGATCCGTGGCATGCGATCTGCGCCGCCGGAATCGCGACGCACGCCGTCGCAGCGCCCTGCTAACCTGCGCTGCGATGAGCGCCCGCGACAACACGCCCGGAAAAAAACGGCCCGACACGAGCCGTTCCGACGAGCGCATGCCTGAAGATGGCCTACCCGACGACGACGCAGCGCTATTCCGTTCGGCGATCGGCCCGGTGCGCGAACTGCAGACGACACCAGCAGGGCCGCAGAAGCCGCAGCCGAAACCGCAGACGCGCATGCGCGATCGCGACGAAGCCGATGCGCGCAGCGAATTCCAGCGCGCGCTGGATGCGTCGCCGCTGTTGGCCGGAGACGTCTCCAGCTATCGCCGCCAGAACGTACCCAAAGGCGTGCTGCAGCGGTTGGCGCGCGGCGAATACGCGGCGCAGGACGAACTGGATCTGCACCATGTCAACGCCGCCACCGCCGAAGCGATGCTGCGCCGGTTCATGAAGGAGGCCTTCGCGTCCGGCATGGGCTGCGTACGGGTGATCCACGGCAAGGGTCTGAACTCACCCGATGGCGTGCCGACGATCAAGAATCTGGTCGACCGGGTTCTCCGTCACCGCAGCGACGTGCTGGCCTTCCACTCGGCGCCGCCCGCGCAGGGCGGCACCGGTGCGGTGCTGGTGCTGCTGGGCCGGCGCTGAACGCGGCAGACCCGATGCAGCGCCTCACTTCTGGTCGATGTGCCGTTTCGCCGGCTTGTTGACCCAGCGGACGGTGACGCCGCGACGCCGGGCCACGCTTTCGACGTAAGCGACATAGGCCGCGTTTTCCTCGATCCTCGGCGCGTATTGCGTGCCCGGCGGGACCTGTTTGGCGGCAGGCGGAACATAGGCGGAATCGTCCATGGTCTTGCAGCCCGAGAGCGACAGACCGGCGAGCAGGACAACGAGCGAGCACATCTTGGCGTTCATCAGAAACCTCCGAGAAGACCACACCTGACAATACGCGCAGGACAACCCTGCGCATGACTCAGGGCTTATACGCTTGCGCCGCCGGCGCGGTATTGCCGGATTTGGTTTTCCGACAGGCGGCCGGTAGCGGCACCGTTATCGCGTCAATCCCGGACCGCATCGCGGGCCGGTGCCAATCAGCCGCTCACGCGCTTGCTTCGCTGGCGACCGCTCCCAGTTCCGCCAGCACCGTCGTGGCATAGCAGCCGGCCGGCAAGCCGAAGCGCAGCCGCAGACTGCGCGGGTCGGGCCAATCGAACGTCAGCGCATCAGGACGCAGTCGCAGCGCGCGCCGCTCCTGTTCCAGCCCCGCACGCTCCAGCCCGTCGCGCAGCGCGCCGATGTGATCGCCTTCCAGCGCAGCCAGCTCCACTGCCTGCACCGCGCCCTGGCAGCGCAGCTCTCCACGCCCCCAGAGCGGGCCGCTGGGGTGGATATCGAACCGCGCCAGACGCTCGGCCAGGGCATCGCTCCAAGGCTCGGGCCCGAACACGCTTCGGCTGCCGTCGAGCATCCAGACCTCGCCGCCGAGCCCGATGTCCCAGCACGCCGTCTGGACGCGCGCGCCGAGCACGCGGTTGAACAATTCCGAACGCGCAGCGGACAACAGATGCCCGCGCTCCTCGCGCGGCACGCGACGGCCGGCGAACATCGACAGCGCCTTGGAGACATTGTCGCCACCGCGCCCGAACCGCTGCTCGCCGAAATAGTTCGGCACACCGCGCGCGGCAATGACGCGCAGGCGCGTTTCGATCGCCGCGGCATCGCCATCGACCTCGCGCAGTGTCAGCACGAAACGATTCCCCGCCAGCGCGCCGCGCGGCAGTTTCCGCGTGTGCCAGCGCGCATCGAGCACGCGCAGATCGTCGGATCCAAGCGCATCGATATCGGGAGCGATCTTCTTCGGAATCCAGACGCTGAAGCGTTGACGGGTCAGCGCGTGGCGATCCTTCAAGCCCGCATAACCGATCGCGGATTCGGCCACGCCGGCCCACGCGGCGATGCGCTTGGCCGCGAATGCGGTGTTCATCCCGCGCTTCTCGACCGTCAGCAGCAGATGTTCGCCGGCGCCGCTGGCTTCGAAGGCGTCGATCTCCTCGACCTCGAAGTCTTCGGGCGTGCTGCGGATGCGCGCGGTGAGCACGGCCCCGCCGTGGGCGCGGGCCAGCGATGGCGATGCACCATCCAGCGCCGGGCTCACGTCCTGATCAACAGGCACACCGCCTGCGCGGCGATCCCTTCACCGCGCCCGGTGAAGCCGAGCATCTCGGTGGTGGTGGCCTTCACGCTGACGGCATCCAGTTCGATGCCAAGATCCAACGCGATCGTGCGCCGCATCGCCTCGGCGTGCGGCCCGACTTTCGGCCGTTCGCAGATCACGGTGATATCCACATTGCCGGCCATCCAGCCCCGGTGGCGGATCAGGTGGTCGCAGTGACGCACGAACGCGCGGCTGTCGGCGCCTTTCCACTGCGGATCGGACGGCGGGAAGTGCCTGCCGATATCGCCCAGCGCCAGCGCACCCAGCAGCGCATCGCACAGCGCGTGCAACACCACGTCGCCGTCGCTGTGCGCGACGATGCCCTGCGCGTGAGGTACGCGCACGCCGCCGAGCATCACGTGATCGCCCTCGCCGAAGGCGTGGACGTCGAAGCCCTGACCGATACGGAGGTTGGCGGTCACGGGAGGATCAGCGCCAGCAGCAGGCGCTGCATATCCAGATGTTTCATGAGGCCCGCACCGCTGGCGACTACCTGCGGGTTCTGCAGCATGTCCGTCGCTGCGGTGCTGCCCAGCGCCTGGAAACTCTTTCCGATCGCATCGGTGCCCGACTGCTTGATCGCCACCCGCAGCGGCGCGGCGCACTGGTCCGCCAGCAGTGCTTCGAAGACCTTGGCCGCATCGCGATCGATCGCGGTGCGCTGCGCGGCGTCGATCTTCGTCATCATCGAAATATCGGGATGCTGCGAAATCACCGAGAACACCCATTTCACCAGCACGCGCTTGTCGTCGGCCGATGTCGAGGCGATCAGGCATCGGGTCAGCGCATCCTGCGCGGCGATGGATCGCACCGATTTCGGCGTCGCCTGCGGCGTCTGTACCGGGGCCGGCGTCTGCGCCTGAGCCGCCAGCGCGCTGCCGGAAGCCGCGAGCAGCAACGTCAGCGCGACCAGTCGATTCGAAATGAAGATTTTCATGACACTCCTTTCATCGTTGCGGGTCATCGTTGCGGGTCATCGCTGTGGGGCATCGCTGCGGATTGGCGCCGCAGGAATCAGCGAAGCCGCTGCGAAAGCACATACTCGAACCGCGCCAGATCCGCCGGCGTGGTGACCTTGAAATTGTCTTCGCTGCCTTCGATCAGCAGCGGGCGCAATCCCTGCCGCTCCATCGCCATCGATTCGTCGGTGATCGCCACGCCCGCCGCATGCGCTGCATCGAGCGCGCGGCTGAGCTGCATGCGCCGGAACAGTTGCGGGGTGAATGCCCGCCACAGCCGCTCGCGCGGCGCGGTGCGATCGATGCCGCCGTCGTCGCCGGCGAGTTTCAGCGTGTCGCGCACCGGCGCGGCAAGAATCGCGCCGACCGGATCGCTGGTTCCCTGCTCAAGCAGCCGGTCGAGATCCGGATGCGACAGATTCGGACGCGCGGCATCGTGCACCAGCACGAATTCGTCCGCGCGCACCGTATCGGGCAATGCATTCAGCCCGGCCAGCACCGAATCCGCGCGCTCGGCGCCGCCGATGCAGGTCGCGACCGGTTTGCCGTCCAGCGTTTCCCAATCGCGCCAGTGACGGTCGTGCTCGGCCAGCACCACCATCACGCCGCACACAGACGGATGCGACAACAGCGCGTCGAGCGTGTAGGCGATCAGCGAACGACCGGCGACGTGGAGATACTGTTTGGGCAGCTCTCCGCCGAAGCGTGTGCCGCGACCGGCGGCGGGCACGACCGCCCAGAACCTGCCCCGGACTTGATCCGGGGTCATGGCGATGCATCCCGATCGCCGGGAGAATCCTCGACATCCGTAGCATCGACGGCGGCATCGATCGGAACCGGCGACTCGACCACGCGATAAAAGGTTTCGCCGGGCTTGATCATGCCCAGCTCGCTGCGCGCGCGCTCCTCGGCGGCGGATTCGCCGGACTTGAGATTCTCGACTTCCGCCGCGAGCTGCTCGTTGCGCTGCTGCAGGCCACGGTTCTCCACGCCCTGGCGCTCGACCTTGCCCTGCAGCGAAGCGGTCGCGGCCGCGCCGCCCTCGCCGAACCACAGCCGGTACTGCAGCCACGCCAGCAGCGCGACCAGGATCAGCGCCAGCATCCGCAGCGCGCGCATCCCGTCGGTCATGCGTGCCGCATCAAGCGTGCTTCAAGGAAACGAATGCGGCGCGACCGGCGTACTTCGCCGCAGCGCCGAGCTGCTGTTCGATCCGCAGCAGCTGGTTGTACTTGGCCACGCGGTCGCTGCGGCACAGCGAGCCGGTCTTGATCTGGGTCGCGGTGGTGGCGACCGAAATATCGGCGATGGTGGTGTCTTCGGTTTCGCCCGAACGGTGCGAGACGATCGAAGCGTAGCCCGCGGCGTGCGCCATCGCGATCGCTTCCAGCGTTTCGGTGAGCGTGCCGATCTGGTTGACCTTGATCAGGATCGCGTTGGCGATGCCCTTGTCGATACCTTCCTGGAAAATCTTCGGATTGGAGACGCACAGATCGTCGCCGACCAGTTGGATCTTGCCGGTCAGGCG
>JBIITV010000178.1:0-8382 GCA_044340325.1 Lysobacteraceae bacterium | reverse complement strand
AGATCTCACCACAAGGCCGCCATCCGCGCTCAGCGCGACGCTGTTCGCCTGACGCGCATTCGAGAGCAGCTCGCGTAAGCACTCGCCGCTCGACACATCCCACACCCGCACCGTGCCGTCATCCGAACCCGACACCACCCGGCCGCCATCCGCGCTCAGCGCGACGCTTTTCGCCCCACGCGTATGCCCGCGCAGCTCGCGTAGGCACTCGCCGCTCGACACATCCCACACCCGCATCGTGCCGTCATACGAACCCGACACCATGCGGCCGCCATCCGCGCTCAGCGCGACGCTACGCACGATATCCTTATGCCCGCGCAGCTCGCGTAAGCATTCGCCGCTTGACCCATCCCACACCAGCACCGTGCCGTCAAATGAACCCGACACCACAAGGCCGCCATCCGCGCTCAGCGCGACGCTGTTCACCCTACGCGTATGCCCGCGCAGCTCGCGTACGCACTCGCCGCTCGACCCATCCAACACCCGCACCGTGCCGTCATCCGAACCCGACACCACGCGCCCGCCATCCGCGCTCAGCGCGACGCTACGGACCTCGCCGCTCTGGCTGGTCATGGCGGCTCGGAGTCTGGGCGGGAGGGTGGTGAGGGGGGAGGTGAGCGACCCCGGGACGGCTTGTGTGAGGCTCAGGCCTGAAGGCCCGCCTAAGAGAGCTTGTGGGGCGAGAAGGGCGGCAGTCAGCGCATCGGCACCGCTGCAGGCCACGACCTTCGGCCGATGGGACTGCCGCAGCGGCTGCCAGTGGCTACCCGGCATGCGGCAGTGGCGGAACACGGTTCCCAGCAGGTCGCTGCCGCGCCAGTCGCTGCGCTGCGCGCTGCAGTGCTGGAAGGCGGCCAGGTCCAGCCGCGCGCCGCTGAAGTCGCCGTCGTCCAAGCGTACGTGGGCGAAGTAGGTCTCGCGCAGATCGGCGCCTGCCCATTGCACGGCGGCCAGGTCCAGCAGCGGCGTGGCCTTGTCGGCGAAGCGCTCACCGAAGCGCCAGCCACGTAATTCGGCATTGCGCAGGTCGGCACCGCGGAAATCCGGCAACACCGGAGCCTGCACCTTGGCGCCGCGCGCGTGCAGGGCGTACTTCAGCAGCAGTTCGCTGGCCTGGGCGCGGTAGGTCTTGGCCCAGCGGCTAAGGGTGACCGGCAGGCCGCCGTCGCGGCGGCGGGGCGCGGGTAAGGCTGCCTGATCCAGTTCGAGCTGCTGGACAAGAAAGTCCAGGGTTTCTACGCTGGGGATGGCCATTTCCCAATCGTCCGGGCGGTCTTCCCGAACGGCGTCGGCAAGGTACACGGCCAGAAAGTATTCAGCGAATGAGCTGTGGGCGAAGCCAAAGCCTTCTGCATCGTCATCGGTCGCCGCTTCACCCGTATCGGACGCGCGTTGCCGTACCACCAAGGTTGCGGTGCGCAAGTCCTCCTCAAGCCGTTCGCTGAGCATGCCAGCGTAGTCGCGCGACGCCTTCGGGCTGCTTCTGCAAAAAGCGTCCAACCAGGCATGCAGCCAGTCATTAAGTTCGGTATGCGCCAAAGTCCGCACGCCCGTGCGCCACAGATGGCAAGCCAACGCCGACAGCAGCACACGCTTATGCTCGGGATGAAGATGATGACGACCATCGTCCTTCTTCGACAAGGCGTCTTCGACCACCAGCCCGTAAAGACCAGCCGCATTCACTGCACCGATGGTCTCTCTTATTTCGAGCAATCTTGGCAGATTTTCAGCGATGAACTTCAGCGTGATCGGGCGTTGCGACAACTCGCCAAGATTGTGTGTTGTTTCAATCAGTCGCTGAGCATCTTTCTCGCTCAGCAACGGGCTCATTGCCTGGATATATCGATGGATCCGGTCGGAAGTGAGCGGTTTCAGTACGAATTCTCGACAGCCAATCCGTCTGTCGTCCGCATTCTCGAAAGACTTGAGCACTTTGCGCTGGTCGTCGATGTTTTTGAAAAACTCAGTTCGGCACGACACCAGCAGACGAGGCGGACTGCGGCCATGTTTCAGCGCGACGCGGGCGGCATCGGACACCAAGTCGATCCAGATCGACAGGAAGTCTGTGTGCTGTGAATCCACCAAATGCACCAAGCATTCGTCGAGGCCGTCGACAATCAACAGCGCGCCCTGCGCCAGCCAGGCCTTGATATCGGCGTAATCGGGCTTGCGCGAGCCGTCGGATTCTACCCAATCGCGTTCGATCAGGTGTTCGATCATCGATGACGCGCTGGGCAGCGGGATCTTGCCCCTGCGCTCCGCATCGCGGAATTGCGGCGATTTGCGCAGGTCAAGATAGATCACCCTGGGCACAGGCGCTTCGGTGTGATCGCGCAGCCAGCAGTACAACCGCTGACATTCGAGCGTCTTGCCCATGCCGTACTCGCCCAGCAGCGCAAACACCGGCGGCGCATCGGCATCCTGAAGCCAATCGGTCAACGCGGCGTGGGTCGGGTAATCCTGCGACCCACCGCCTGAAGTGAATACGCCGTAGGTATCGTAGCGGGCTTCGGTGTTTTCCCAGTCGAGCCGACGCGGTTGGGCGTCAGCTTGGAGTGTCTTGGCTTCGGCGGTGACTTGGGTGAGGTTGAAGACATTGACGTCGCCATGGACGAGCAGGCTGTTTTCGACATCGCCCCCAACCGCGATGCCGTCCTTGGCCTCGATCTTCTTGCCACCGATCATGTCGATGCCATGTGGTACGCGTGCCACAGCGTGACAACGATGCCCACCAGTTCCACCACGATAGCGATCACGGTCAGGCCATGGCCACCATGCTTCGGCGGTGCTGACCGATTGACCACGGTGCTGTTCTTCACGCCACCACCGATCGCGATTCCACCGTTGGCCTGCACCGTGACGCGTTTGCGTCGCAGTAGCGAGACGATCAACAGGCTGGTACCGATGACGATCAGGACAATGCCCGCAACGAGTCCAATCAAAGTGCTGTCCATCTTCCTTTCCCCTGTGACATCCCAAGCAGAATGTGTCGGATGTCGGGCGAGAGGTCAAGGCATCCGAAATCGCAGGCCGGTCGCCCGGATCTCACAACGGTGCGATCCGGGGAACGGGTTTGGTGGCTTCGTGCCTCCTCGCCGGCATCACCCCTCCCCAACCCTCCCCTTCGCTACGCGAAAGGGAGGGAGAAAAGCGGCGAGGTGGTCAGAATGCGCGTTACTGCAACTCTAGAATACCGCTGCCTTTGCAGGCGAAGTGCATGGCGCACCGCCTGTCTCAATTACAATGCGCCGGCTGACAGGAGAACATGCGTGACCATCGGAATCTTCATCGCGGGATTGTTGTTCGGCGTCTTCTTGACAGTCTGGCTGCGGCGCGCGCCGACCGGGGCCGCGACACCGGACTCGACCGCAAACTCCACGACGACCGAAGCCGCTCTGCCGGCGCCGGAGACCGTTGCGCCAGATGCCCAGAACACACCACCCGATGAAACCCCGCGCGATCGTCTGTACCGGCTGCGGGGCGAGATCGAGGCGGACGATGAGCGCATCAAGCGGCCGGAGGATCTTCTGCAGCTTCCGCAGTTCCGCGAAGGCGTGGCGCTGTTGGCGGGGACTGCGTTCGATGCGAAAGCGGTGCTGGATCAGCTGGAAAGCGAGAGCGGCGCGCTGGGTTGCATGATCTATGTGGCGTTGCGCGAGCGCGGCGATATCGATGCCGCTACCGCGCTGGCGGCCACGCCGCCGCCGGGCTGGTATCAACTGCGCTTCATGATCGATTACCTGCAGTCGCGCGAGGACGCGGCCGCACTGCCCGGTCTGCTGCGCCATCTGCGCCAATGGTGGTACGAGCAGCCGCCGCTGCGGCAACGTCTGCGCGAGTATCTGCAGTGGGCGGACTCTCATCCGCCGGGCAGCGTCGGGACGATGACCCTGGACACGCTCCAGGAATACGAACTGGAGCAACTGGCCGAGGGCCTAAAGTCGTTCGCAGAGCCGGTGCTGGCGCCGTTTCTCGCGCAGGTGACGGACGAAGTGGCGCGGCGACGCGAACGGCGCACGCTGGGCGGCGTGGGCCGGCTGTGGACGCCGCCGCAGAGCGCGAGCGGCGGCATCGTCGATCATCCGGAACTCGATCGCCAGATCGCGCAGCTGCACGATCTGCTGCAGGCCACGCCGCCGGTGTCGGTGCTGATTTCCGGCGAACAGGGCGTCGGCAAATCGGTGCTGGTCGATCGGTTGTTCGCGCGCCTGCAGACCGAAGGCTGGCTGCTGTTCGAAGCCTCCGCCGCCGAAGTGCTTGCAGGGCAGAAATACATCGGCGAACTGGAAGAGCGCGTGCGCGAGATGCTGACCGCGCTCGACCGTCCACGCGCGCTGTGGCGGGTGCAGGATTTCTACGATCTGCTGCACAAGGGCGGGCACAGCCAGGACCCGCGCGGCATTCTCGACATGCTGCTGCCGGCGCTGGAGCGCGGCCAAGTGCGGATGGTCGGCGAACTGTCGCCCGCGCAGCTCGCGCAGTTGCTGATCGCGCGACCGACGCTGCGGCATCTGGTGAAGACCGTGGCCCTGTTGTCGCCCGACACCGACGGCATGCGCGCGCTGCTGTCGCGCTGGGGCGCGGCGCGTGAAGCCGAACTGGGCACGACGGTGATCGATGCGCGTGCGCTGGACGAAGCGCAGCGCATGTCCGTGCAGTTCTTTCCCGAGCAGCACGAACCGGGGCGCACGCTGCGTCTGCTCGAAGACAGCCTGCGCGTCGCGTGCGCTGCGGACACGCGGGAGCTGCCGCTGACGACGGATGCGCTGCTGCGCGGCATCGCGCGGCGCAGCGGTCTGCCGCTGGATGTGATCGACGACAGCAAGAGTCTCGACCTCGATACGCTGCGGGCATTTTTCCGCAAGCGCGTGATCGGTCAGGACGAAGCGGTGGAATGTCTGGTCGACCGCATCGCGATGCTCAAGGCCGGGCTGATCGACAGCAGCCGGCCGATCGGCGTGTTCCTGTTCGCCGGCCCCACCGGCACCGGCAAGACCGAACTGGCGAAGACGCTGGGCGAATTATTGTTCGGCAGCAGCGAACGTCTGCTGCGTCTGGACATGAGCGAATTCCAGTCGGAGGATGCCGCATGGCGGCTCACTGACGTGTCGAGCGACGGCAGCACGCGTTCGCTGGTCGCGCGCATCCGCGAACAACCCTTTTCGGTGGTAGTGCTGGACGAATTCGAGAAGGCGCATCCACGGGTGTGGGATTTATTCCTGCAGGTGTTCGACGACGGCCGCCTGAGCGACCGCAACGGCAACGTCGCCGATTTCCGCCACAGCATCATCATCCTCACCAGCAACGCCGGCTCCACGTTGAGCCGCAGCGCCGGACCCGGATTCACCTCGGCCGCTGGCGGCTATTCGCGTGGCGCGGTGGAGAAAGCGCTGTTCGAGACTTTCCGCCGCGAGTTCCTCAACCGCCTCGATCGCATCGTGCTGTTCACGCCGCTGGATCGCGCGCTGATGCGCGACATCCTGCACAAGGAACTGCAGCGCGCGATGAGCCGTCGCGGTCTGCGCAACCGGGATTGGGCGGTGGAATGGGAACCGTCGGCGATCGAATTCCTGCTCGATCGCGGCTTCACGCCCGACCTCGGCGCGCGTCCGCTGCGCCGCGCGATCGAACAGCATCTACTCGCGCCGCTGGCGCGCAGCATCGTCGAGCACCGCACGCCGCAGGGCGACCAGTTCCTGTTCGTGCGCAGCGCGGGCGATCGCCTCGATGTGGAATTCATCGACCCGAATCAGCCGGCCACGCCGTCTATGCCCCGCAGCACCAGCATCGCCGGCAGCGATCTGCGTACGCTGATCTACGCGCCCGACATTTCATCTGACGCCATCGCAAGACTGCAGGGATCGTTGGACAGTTTGGTCGACACGCTCGCCGCTCCGGCATGGGCCGATGCCCGCGATGCCGATTACGCGGCGATGGGCGAGCGCGATTTCTGGTCGCGCAGCGATCGTTTCGAAGCGCTGGACCGCATCGAACGTCGCGACCGCATCGAAAGCGCGCTCGACACCGCGCAGCGTATCGGCGAGCGTCTCGCCCGCGATGGCGGCAATGCGGCGTTCGTCGCCCGTCAT
Organism: Lysobacteraceae bacterium; assembly: GCA_044340325.1. Taxonomy (GTDB): domain Bacteria; phylum Pseudomonadota; class Gammaproteobacteria; order Xanthomonadales; family Xanthomonadaceae; genus Lysobacter_I. The sequence goes on along the minus strand of JBIITV010000178.1, from coordinate 2,293 downwards.
GCGCAGTTGCTGTGGCTCATGCAGCACGCCGTGACCACGGTGGTCGAGCAGCGCCCGCAGGATGCGCTGCTGTCGCTGGCCGCCAGTCCGTCCGACCTCAAGCGCGATCCGGCGCAGACCCGGCTTTGGTGGCAACAACTGCTGTCGATGTACATCGCCTGGGCCGAACGCCGGAACATGCGCGTGGAAGTGCTGCTGCAGGATGCGGTGCAATGCCGCGCGCGGCTTGCGGTCAGCGGGTTCGGTGCGCATGCGCTGCTTTCGACCGAACACGGCCTGCATGTGCTTGAGCACGAATCCGGCGACGACACGGCCACCCGGCGCATCACCGCGATGGTACGCGTCGCGCCCGATCTGCCGGGCCGGTCGCGCCAGAACCTACTGGACGTCGACGACGACCTGCGCGTCTGCCGGAGATATCGCGCGGCACCCTCGCCGCTGGTCCGCGACAGCGTGCGCGGCTGGCGCAGCGGACGGCTCGATCGCGTGCTGGCGGGCGAGTTCGATGTGATCGTCGCGGAAGAGATTTGACCGCGACGTCGTCGCCGACGCCGGGCGGAAACGCCTCCGATTCGAAAAAAAACCCCGCAGCGGACCGCTTTCAGGATCGGCCAAGGCTTAAAGTGCAGCCTCACTGCCCACCGAGGCTCAAGGAGACCACCATGACCGCACTCACCAACGATCTGCTCGCCCAACTCCAGGGCGCCCCGCTGCAGCAGATTTCCCGGCAACTCGGCATCGATCAGAACCAGGCCGCAGGCGCGGTCGGCGCGGCGCTGCCGCTGCTGATGGGCGCGCTGGGCAAGAACGCCAGCCAGCCGCAGGGCGCGGAGGCGCTGTTCGGGGCGCTGCAGAAAGACCATACCGGTGGCGGCGGCATCGGCGATCTGCTCGGCATGGTGCTGGGCGGCGCGCAGAGCCGGCAGACCGACGGCGCGGGCATGCTCGGACATATTCTCGGCGGCCAGCAGGGTCGCGCCGAACAGCGTCTGGGCGAAGCGACCGGGCTGGGCGGCGATCGCGCCGGACAACTGATGAAGATCCTCGCCCCGATCGTCATGGCCTATCTGGCCAAGCGCATGTTCAGCGGTGACGAAAGTGGCGGTGGCGCGGCGATGGGAATGGGCGGTGGCAACCCGACCGCGCAGGTGCTCGGTTCGATCCTCGGCCAGGAGCAGCAGCAAGTGCGTCAGCAGGGTGGCCTCGGCGGCGGACTGCTGGGCGCGGTGCTGGATCAGGACGGCGACGGCCAGCTGGGCTTGGGCGATCTGCTCAAGATCGGCGGCGGTTTACTGGGTGGGAAGCGCTGACGGCACGTTCAGCTCAGTAACGCGACATCCTCACTACGGCGGGCGGAAGCCCGTCGTTTAAGCGAGATCAGCGCCATCATAGGCTATGCCTATCAAAATAGTCGAAAGTAACGAATTCCATTGATCGGTCCTTGGGTTTAGCCTGAGCCCACCGCCCCTTCACCCACAGGGACTGCGGCTCCCGAAGGGGATCCGGACTGCTGGGTACAAACCACGCAAGGAGAGAACCATGTCAACCGAATCGAAATGCCCGTTCTCGGGCGGCGCCGGCAGTCACGCTGCGTCAGGCGCCCCATCAAACGCAACGTGGTGGCCCAACCAGCTGAACTTGAAGATGCTGGCCCACCAGTCCGCCAAGACAAGCCCCATGGACGAGGCCTTCAACTATGCCGAGGCGTTCAAAAGCCTCGATCTGGACGCCGTAGTCGCAGACCTCACGGCCCTGATGACCGATTCCCAGGATTGGTGGCCCGCCGACTACGGCCACTACGGCCCGTTCTTCGTGCGCATGACCTGGCACGCTGCGGGCACCTACCGCATCCACGACGGTCGCGGCGGCGGCGGCACCGGCGCGCAGCGCTTCGCCCCTCTCAACAGCTGGCCGGACAACGGCAACCTCGACAAAGCGCGTCGGCTGCTGTGGCCGATCAAGCAGAAGTACGGCCACAAGCTCTCCTGGGCCGACCTGTTGATCCTGGCCGGCAACGTCGCGATGGATTCGATGGGCTTCAAGACCTTCGGCTTCGGCGGCGGCCGCCCGGACATCTGGGAGCCAGAAGACGAGATCTACTGGGGTCCGGAAACCACATGGCTGGGTGACAAACGCTACAGCGGCGACCGCGAGCTGGCCAACCCGCTCGGCGCCGTGCAGATGGGCCTGATCTACGTGAATCCGGAAGGCCCGAACGGCAACCCGGACCCGATCGCCTCGGGGCGCGACATCCGCGACACCTTCGGCCGCATGGCGATGAACGACGAAGAGA
>JBIITV010000177.1:0-8470 GCA_044340325.1 Lysobacteraceae bacterium | reverse complement strand
CGCGTGCGACTGCTCCATCATGGCCAGAAGCCGAAGCTTCACCAACAGGCCGGATATACGTTCGCAATCTCAACCCTGATCGAAAAAAGCGGTTGGCAATCGGGAGGAGTCCATATACACCCTACGAATTCCGGTGATTTGAGCGTCCATCACCTCCCCGAATGCCCCGTCTCATCATATTCCCGCACCACCAACATCTGCGGCTGAATCAGCTCGATGAAATCCCGCGCCTGCTGCGACAGATATTTCCCCTTCCTCACCACCACGCCATAGCTCCGCGACGGAAAATATTTCGCCAGTGATCGCGCGGCGAGGCGGGTGCGATCGGCGTCGGTCAGGCAAATGGCAGTGACGATGCTGATGCCCAGGCCCATCGCGACGTATTGCTTGATGACTTCCCAGCCGCCGACTTCCAGGGCGACGGTGTAGGGGACTCGGTTCTGCTGGAACACCAGGTCGACCAGCCGATAGGTGGTGAGGCGCTGCGGCGGCAGGATCAGGCCGTAGGGCGAGAGGTCTTCGAGCTTGAGTTCGGCTTTGCCGGCCAGCGGATGGTTGGGCGTGGTGATGAGCATCGGCTCGAAGCGGTAGACCGGGGCGTAGTCGAGGTCGCCGGGGGCGTCGAGCATCGAGCCCACCGCCAGATCGACGCCATCCGAGCGCAGCAGGTCCAGGCCGCCGGCACCGGTGACGTTGTGCAGGATCAGCCGCACCTCGGGGTGCTTCTGGCGGTAGGCCTCCACGATCTTCGGCAATAGATACAGGATGGTGGAGCTGCCGGCGGCAACGTGCAGTTCGCCGGCGTCCAGGCCCTTGATCTGCTCCTTGAACGCCGCCGGCAGGCCGTCGATGCCTTCCACCAGCGGGCGGGCCAGCTCGTACAGGGCCTCGCCCTCGCGGGTGGGCGTGAGCCGGCGGCCGACGCGTTCGAACAGGCGAACGCCCAGTTCCCGCTCCAGCGCCTGCAGTTGCAGGGTGATCGCCGGCTGGCTGAGGTACAGCGCGCCGGCGGCCCGCGACACCGATCCCAGGCGCGCGACCTGACAGAAGGCCCGCAGCGGCTTCATCCGGTCGCCCTTGTAGGCGAAGCGGGGCGTGCTGATGCCCTTGCCCGAGCCTTCGGAGATCATTGATTCGATTACTTATAAGGTGAGCTTATAGTTGGCATTGAAAAAACTGAGTTGTCAAATACAGTACGCGAGCGGATGGTGAAGACCCACGTCGTTGGAGTTGTCCATGTCTGCTGTTCTCAAGCCCCACACGGAGGCCCCGGGTATCGAGATCACCGCTTCGGTCGCCGGCCAGGAGGCGATCCTCACGCCTGAAGCGCTCGCGTTCCTCGCCCGACTGCATCGCCGGTTCGAATCGCAGCGCCAGCAGCGCCTCGCTGCCCGCCAAACCCGGCAGGCCCGCTTCGATGCCGGCGAGCTGCCCGACTTCCGTGCCGATACACGCGAGATCCGCGAAGGCGACTGGCAGGTCGCGCCGATCCCGGCCGCGCTGCTGGACCGCCGAGTCGAGATCACCGGCCCGGTCGATCCGAAGATGGTCATCAACGCGCTGAACTCGGGTGCCAACTGCTACATGGCCGACTTCGAGGATTCCACCTCGCCGACCTGGGCGAATCTGATCCAGGGCCAGCGCGCACTGCGCGACGCGGTGGCGGGGTCGCTGGTCTGGGGCAGCCCGGAAAAGCAGTACCGGCTCAAGGCGTTCGACGAACAGGCGGTGCTGCTGGTGCGCCCGCGCGGCTGGCATCTGGACGAAAAGCACGTGCGTATCGACGGCGCACGGATGAGCGCCAGCCTGTTCGACCTCGCGCTGTTCGCGTATCACAACGCTGCGCTGATGTCGGGCGAAGACCGCGGCCCGTACTTCTATCTGCCGAAGCTGCAGTGCATGGAAGAAGCGGCGCTGTGGAATGCGGTGCTGGACGCGATCGAAACCGAACTCGGCCTGCCGCTGGGGCAGATGAAGGTGACCGTACTCATCGAAACGCTGCCGGCGGCGTTCGAGATGGACGAGATCCTGCACGCGCTGCGCAGCCGCATCGTCGGTTTGAACTGCGGCCGTTGGGACTATATTTTTTCCTACATCAAAACCCTGCGCGCGCACCGCGACCGCGTGCTGCCGGAGCGCGGCCAGGTGACGATGACCCAGCCGTTCCTCAAGGCGTATTCCGAGCTGCTGATCAAGACATGCCACAAGCGCGGCGCGCACGCGATGGGCGGCATGGCTGCGCAGATTCCCAACCCGCGCAACGCCGACGCCAACGCGGCTGCATTGACGCGCGTGGAAGCGGACAAGCTGCGCGAAGCGACCGCAGGCCATGACGGCACCTGGGTGGCGCATCCGGGGCTGATCGAACTGGCGCGCGGCATTTTCGATGCGCACATGCCGGGCCCGCATCAGCAGCACGTGCGTCGCGACGATGTGAAGGTGACCGCCGTCGATCTGCTGAGGCCGTCGCTGGGCACGATCACCCAGGCCGGTTTCTTCGGCAATGTCGAAGTCTGCGTGCGTTATCTCGCCGCATGGCTGGCCGGCAACGGCTGCGTGCCGATCCACGGGATGATGGAAGACGCGGCCACCGCCGAAATCTCTCGGGCGCAGCTGTGGCAGTGGCTGCACTTCGCCTCGGACGGCCGCGAACCGCTGCAGCTTGAAGACGGTACGCCGGTGGATTTCGCGCTGTTGGAGCGCGCGTTGATCGGTCTGCCGTCGAAGCTGGCGGCGGACCGTTCGCTGGCGGGCGCCGAGTGCGTCGACGATGCGATCCAGCTGCTGTCGGCGTTGACGCAGCGCGGGACGCTGGAAGCGTTTCTTACGTTGCCGGCCTATGAGCAGCTTCGGGGCTGACCGGAAAAAATCGCGGCTGAAGCCGCTCCTGCAACATCAAGATCAACAGCATCGCGACTTGCGTCGCTCCCACAAGATCAAAAGCATTCACAGGACACCGCCATGAAAACCACGCTGCCGACCGCCGAACAACTGAAGCTGGACTGGACCAACAACCCGCGCTGGGCCGGGATCACCCGCCCATATTCCGCCGAGGAAGTCGTGCGTCTGCGCGGCACCGTGCCGGTGGAGCATTCGATCGCGAAGATCGGTTCGGAAAAACTATGGAAGTCGCTGCAGACCGAAGACTTCGTCAACGCGCTGGGCGCGATGACCGGCAACCAGGCGATGCAGCAGGTCAAGGCCGGGCTGAAGGCGATCTATCTCAGCGGCTGGCAGGTGGCGGCCGATGCCAACATCGCCGGTGAAATGTATCCCGACCAGTCGCTGTATCCGGCCAACTCGGTGCCGCAGGTGGTGAAGCGCATCAACAACACCCTGCTGCGCGCGGATCAGATCCAGTGCGCGGAAGGTGTGGGCGATATCGACTTCCTGCAGCCGATCGTGGCCGATGCCGAAGCCGGTTTCGGCGGCGTGCTCAATGCCTTCGAGCTGATGAAGGCGATGATCGAGGCCGGCGCGTCCGGCGTGCATTTCGAAGACCAGCTGGCCAGCGTCAAGAAGTGCGGCCACATGGGCGGCAAGGTGCTGGTGCCGACCCGCGAAGCCGTGGAAAAACTCGTCGCTGCACGTCTCGCTGCCGACGTCATGGGCGTGCCGACGCTGATCGTGGCGCGCACCGACGCCGAAGCCGCCGACCTGCTGACCAGCGATGTCGACGACAACGATCGCCCGTTCTGCACCGGCGAACGCACCGTCGAAGGCTTCTACAAGACCAACAACGGTCTGGATCAGGCGATCAGCCGCGGTCTGGCCTACGCGCCGTACGCCGATCTGGTGTGGTGCGAAACCGGCAAGCCGGATCTGGAGTTCGCGCGCAAGTTCGCCGAGGCCATCCACGCCAAGTACCCGGGCAAGCTGCTGGCCTACAACTGCTCGCCCAGCTTCAACTGGAAGAAGAATCTGGACGACGCCACCATCGCCAAGTTCCAGAAGGAAATCGCGAGCTACGGCTACAAATTCCAGTTCATCACCCTGGCCGGCTTCCACGCCCTGAATTACTCGATGTTCAATCTCGCCTACGGCTACGCCCGCCGGCAGATGAGCGCCTTCGTCGAGCTGCAGGAAGCCGAGTTCGCCGCCGCCGATCGCGGTTTCACTGCGGTCAAGCATCAGCGCGAAGTCGGCACCGGTTACTTCGACAGCGTTACCCAGACCATTCAGGGCGGCAAATCCTCGACGGTGGCGCTGAAGGGCTCCACAGAGGAAGAGCAGTTCGACGAAAGGCCGGCGGCGGCGGCCTGAGGTCCCATGCGTTCAGGGTGCCGCCGCTGTGCTCGCGGCACCCGGCGGGCTCCCGGCCATGACGAAGGTCATGGCCGGAAAACCGGGAGGTGTTATCCAATCAAGCCGGTGGGTTCGAACCGGCCTCAGAACAAATGCATCAGCGTGGGAGAAAGGCGTCGCCTCCGCGAGCAAGTGCAGCGTGAGAGCGTGCGCCCCACCAACTGAGCCGGGCGCCGGCCCACGCCATCGATTCATCGTCCAGCACGCGATGCTGATGGAAGCGTGCGCCCATGACCCGAAAACCCATGGGTTCAGGGCCATTCAACGCTGCAGGGTTTTCAGACCTCCCCGCAGTGCGGAGAGCCGGCCGGGGCGTCTGGAAAACGTTTTCGAGTGGGTGTATACGGTATAGAGAGGGTGCGAGCCGGAAGATGATTCCCCGCACACTTGCCGACGATCGGCGCGCGCTCGTTCGTCGTCGGTTTTCCCTGACCGGTCACCCCACGAGAGGAATGTATTGATGAAGCTGTCATCCTTGTTGAAATCAGTTGCCCTGTCCGCCACGTTCGCGATGGCCAGTCTGGCCGCAATGGCCTCCGTGGACCCGCAAGAGCTCACCATTCGCGACATCGTGACCCAGCAGACCCAGCTCCGGTCCCAGGTCACTGCGGGCAAAGGCCCATTCAAGGACATGAGCAAGGCTGAGCGCCAAGCCTTGGCCGAACGCCAGGACCGCGTCCTGAAGATGCTCGGTGGCAATCAGACCCTTGAGGATATGCCGCCGGACCAGCGCACCGTGGTGTTCAACGATCTGGAGTGGATCAAGGCCGCCGTAACCAAAGCCGAGGATGAGCGCAAGGTGTGTGAATACACCCGCACGGTCGGCTCCAACCGTATGGTCTCGATCTGCATGACCGCGAAAGAGCAGCGCGAGTATCGCGAAGGCGCACAGCAGAGCATGCGGACCAAGTCCAAGTGCGACGACTGCGCGGGAAATTGATCGCCGCATAGTCGCTTTCCCGACGGCCAGCCTTGCGCTGGCCGTCTTCGTTCAGTCGGACTCGATGGCGGCTTTTCTCGGCAGGCCATCGTCCGGATCGGCCGCCCAGCCCACGTGCGTGTCCCAGAACACATGCGCCATCGGTGCGCGATCGGCCTCCCCTTCAAGATTCGCAAGCGCGATGTGAAGCTCGCCCGGCCAGCGTTCCGACCGGAAGAACAGCGAGCTGCCGCAGCGAATGCAGAAGCCACGCTCCGCGCCGGGCGACGAGGCGTACCAGCGCAGCGAACCGGCTGCATCGTCGATACAGACCCGATCGTTCGCCATTCCGAACCAGGTCACGAACGCTGCGCCGTGCGCGCGCTGGCACATCGTGCAATGGCAGTGCGCCACCCACTTGCTGGGCCAGTCCACGGTGAAGCGGATATCGCCGCAGAGACAGCTGCCTTGTGAAGAGGTCATCGGAATGCTCCCTTATCTTCTGCAGACGATGATACGACGCACGCAACCCTTGTCTCTGACGATCAGCGCATTGCCTAATGGAATCGTGGGTGTCCTGGTTTTGCTTTAAAGCAAGGCAGCGTGGGTATTGCCATCCCGAACACCGAGATCTGGGTGGCTGATGCTTCGGGCCAACGTCTACCTGCCGGGCAGGTCGGCGAACTCGTCGTGCGCAGTGCGACGGTAATGCGAGGCTACTGGAATGATCCCGCAGAAACCGCCCGCAGACTTCGGCCAATCACAGGCGAGAGTGGTGGCGAAAGCGTGCTGCATACCGGTGACCTTTGTCGCATGGACGAAGATGGGTTCCTGTACTTCATCTCTCGCAACGACGACCTAATCAAATCCCGGGGTAACCGTGTATCACCCAAGGAAATCGAAGAGGCCTTGCTTCGTATCGATGGCGTCATAGAGGCCGCAGTTATCGGTGAGCCAGACGACCTCATGGGCCAGTCCATCCGGGCATTCGTAGTATTGCTCGACGGCGTCACGCTCTCGGAGCGACAACTTCGCGACCATTGCGGACTCGAGCTCGAACCAGCACTAGTGCCGACCTACATCGAAATTCGACAGGCCTTACCTCGCAACATCAATGGCAAGGTCGACAAAGCAGCGTTCAGTTCGAAGCCAATTGTGGGTTCTCCCACAACGGGCTAGCGCATCCCTTGGAAGAACAACGAGTTGGCGGAGATCGGAGAGATCTGAGCGGATAGATCGGCGTAGAGATCGGGACACCCACAAATCAGATTTCCCTGGCAGCCTCATCAGCAGTTCCCCGACATTTCGCTTATCGGGCCTCCGCGACGCTCAGCATGGCCAGGCCCATTCGCACATCGCACCGCATCACAGCCCAGACGCCTTCCACTGCATCCAGTGCTGCGTCCACCGCTGCGTCCGGCGTGGTTTCCTATGCGGCATCGATCACTGCAGTGATCGGTCCTTCGAGCACCGCAGAGACTGGATCTAGCAACGCACTCGGCTCATCGCCGGGTGTCTTGCCGTCGCGATCGACGCCTATGCCGTTACAGGCAATCCCCTGCGTCTGGTGCTACGCATCGATTCCGGCGAGGTGCTGCGCTGGCCCGATGACGAGGTCGCCGTGCGCTGGTTCCGTCTGTTCCCGCCCCGCGAGGACAGCTATGCCGCCGTCGAAGCCAAATGCCTGCATTGCTCGCGGATCCTGACCGGATCGAGACGCTGCGTCAGCGCCGCGGAAACCCGTTCTGACTGATGCGCTGCCTGGTCTAGCCCATCGCGCGCCGCATGCGTTGAACGTGCAATCCTTGCCGCCATGGTCTACGTCGACCTGAACCCGATCCGTGCAGGCATGACGGATCGGCTCGATGCGTCCGCGCACACGAGCGTCGCGGGGCGCATTGTCCAGACGAAGTCGGACCCGACAACGGCCACTTCGCTGCTCAAGCCGGTCGCTGGGGGCTTGCGCCCTGCCATCGACATCACGACAGCCGAGCATCTGCAGATTCTCATTGGACCGGCTGTCAGCTCGCGCCCCCAACGTGGCCGCAACACGCCGCATGCCCCCGCGATCCTGAACACCATGGACCACGATGCGAAGTGCTGGACCACCCACGTCGCCGCGTTCGGCGGTGGCTGGTTTCGCGTTGTCGGCTCGGCGCACGGATTGATCGCTATGGCCGAGCGGTTGGGGCAGCAGTGGCTGAAAGGGATCCGGCTTGCGTTGACGCTGGGTTGAAGCATCAGCAGGGACACGGTTGCCCGATAGGGAGGAGGGTGCGTGGGCGATGCTGTCCGGTTGCTCTGTCCTCACCCTCACCTCTCATGAATCGGGAGTGGGGCGGGGTGGGGAATGCATGGGTCGCATAGCTCCAGAAATGTGGGTGTCCTGGTCTACGCCTCAGGGGTGTCCCGGTCTTTCTTTGCCTCTCGAGATCATTGAAGTGATTAATCGATTTCCACTTTTCGATTGATTGAATGCAAGCAACTCATGACTTCAGGGACAGATACCGCAATTCACATTGCGACGTTGCGGTGGCTGATTCGCGACAACGATTGACAAGCAGATCGCCAGCCAACGACACTTGAATGACGCTTCATGATTGAAGTCGGAATACATTCCACAGGGAGAATGCCGGATGGCCAGGGAAGGCGCAGGGGAAGCAACGGCTTTATCGCCCGACGGCGTCTCGATACCGATGGAGCTCACCGCCATCGCACAGTGCTTCGCCAGCGATGTCTCTGCTCACGGCGGAGGGTTTAGCCCCGAACACTGTACCGTAAACGCGGCGGCTATCACTGCCATCGTGGTGGTGGTGCTTCATCTCGCGGTGATGCTGTGTCGACCAACCGTCTTGCCCTGATGCGGATCTCACCTCTGCGCGTTTCGCGGGGTCCGGGTGTGTTTGCGAATTGTGCCGCTGCGCGTGCAGCGGGTGCTGCGCCGGTGAGACGTAGCGTGCCGGGATATGGGCCGCATCTGTATCGAGATGGGGACGGAGTGGGATGTGAGCCGAGGCGGACATGATGTGGGAGTGATGCTGATGTGAGCGCGGTGCAAAACCGGAGTGCGGCTTGTGGTGCGTGATAATGAAAATCGCTTATTTTGTAAACGCAATCGGGGTCGGAGCAGATTTTTCCAGCAGAGCCAAGAAAGACCACACTGACCCGAATGGCACTAATGGCACTTACTTAAGCGCTGCATCCAGATTTTCGTCATTCCCGCGTAAGCGGGAATCCAGTGACTTC